>JAFQDR010000141.1 GCA_017415945.1 Oscillospiraceae bacterium | reverse complement strand
TGACTACATTAAGAACATGATCACCGGCGCTGCTCGGATGGACGGCGGCATTCTGGTTATCGCTGCTACCGACGGCCCCATGGCACAGACCAAGGAACACCTGCTGCTGGCTCGTCAGGTTAACGTTCCCTACATCCTGGTATTCCTGAACAAGTGCGACCAGGTTGACGACGAAGAACTGCTGGAACTGGTTGAAATGGAAGTTCGCGAAACTCTGGACGGCTACGGCTTCCCCGGCGATGACACCCCCATCATCAAGGGTTCCGCTCTGAACGCTCTGATCTCCGAATCCAACGATCCTTCCGCTCCCGAATATGCTTGCATCAAGGAACTGATGGACGCTGTTGACACCTGGATCAAGACTCCCGACCGTAAGGCTGACCAGCCCTTCCTGATGCCCGTTGAAGACGTATTCACCATCTCCGGCCGTGGTACCGTTGTTACCGGTCGTGTAGAACGTGGCCGCGTTAAGGTTGCTGACAAGGTAGAAATCGTTGGTATCCGTGACACCATCGAAACCACCGTTACCGGCACCGAAATGTTCCACAAGACTCTGGAATTCGCAGAAGCCGGCGACAACGTTGGCTGCCTGCTGCGTGGTATCGCTAAGAAGGACGTAGAACGTGGTCAGGTTCTGGCTGCTCCCAAGTCCATCAAGCCCCACACCAAGTTTGTTGGCCAGGTTTACGTTCTGTCCAAGGACGAAGGCGGCCGTCACACCCCCTTCTTCAACAACTACCGTCCCCAGTTCTACTTCCGTACCACCGACGTTACCGGTGTTATCAGCCTGCCCGAAGGCACTGAAATGTGCATGCCCGGCGACAACGTTGACATGACCGTAGAACTGATCACCCCCATCGCAATCGAAGTAGGTCTGCGTTTCGCTATCCGTGAAGGCGGCCGTACCGTTGGTTCCGGTGTTGTTATCGAAGTTGTTGAATAATTCTTAATAGAATTAGAGCTTCTTAACTTAATTACAGAAAGCCACTCGCGCAAGCGGGTGGCTTTTTTATGCCTCGCAGAGTTTCGTCCGAAAGGTCGAAATTATTCTAATTTCATTTTTCGCGCCGGCATGTACGAAGCGAAAAATACAAATAGCTTTGCAAGTGTGAATGCAGATTATGGAATAATTCGCGTTTGCACGCAGCAAAGCTGCTTGCCCACTGCACAGCAGGGGCATTTCATTCACATAACTCCGAAGGAGTATTGTGAATGATGAAAGAAAGCCACTCGCGCAAGCGGGTGGCTTTTTTGTCATTTGAGAGGCAGCATAAATCCGTCCATTGCTGCCGCGTGGATATCTCCGCCGATGACTTTTCCGCGATATACGATGACAGTGGCCAGCACAGTCTCGGTCGTATTTGGATAGTTGAGAATGGGAAGTGTATACACAGTCACTTTTTTTCCTGCGTAACGGGTCAAATCACAGCTTTGCTTGAGTTGGATGGCATTGTAAGCGATGTAGGTATCGTCAAATTGCTCGGGCAAAACGGTACTTTGCTCTGTTAGATTTGTAAGATCGCATTCCCATCCCAATGCGGACAAAAATGCGGTCAGATCCTCTGTGTTTTTGATTTTCACACCATGAAAGCCACTATGCTCATTTCCCGCTGTCAGCACCAGTCCGATCAGAACAGCGCAAAGGACGACAACATATAGAGCGCTTTTTCGTCGTTCTTGAATCGCCATAAATTTCCTCCCATAATTTTACCAAAAACTGTTCAAATGATTTGTGTACTATGATATAATAATTCTATTCTGGAAAGGGGTGCTTTATGAAGCGTTTGGATAAGATCCTGTCCGATGCAGGCGTTGCGGGCAGACGAGAGCTGAAGGAACTGATCCGCTCCGGCCGTGTGCAGGTAAATGGCGTTGCTGTTACCAAGGCTGAATCAAAATTTGACGAGACTGCGGTTACCATCACCGTAGACGGAGAGCTTGTGTGTTTGGAACAATTTCTGTATTTCATGCTTCATAAGCCTGCGGGGGTGGTGACTGCTACCGAGGATGGAGCGCATAACACGGTTCTGGATCTGTTTCCTCCCGATCTGCGCAGACGGGGATTGTTCCCTGTGGGCCGATTGGACAAGGACACCACAGGGTTGCTTATCATCACTAATGACGGCGACTATGCCCATCGCATCATTTCTCCCAAGACCCATGTTGCCAAGCGCTATTTGGCCACAACCGACGGCATACCCGATGAGGAGGATGCGGCAGCCTTTGCAAAGGGGATTCTTTTGCGTGACGGTACCCAATGCCTGCCCGGGAAATTGGAGATCACCGGGGAAAACAGATGCTATGTCACCCTGCTGGAAGGGAAGTATCATCAGGTGAAGCGAATGCTTGCAGCCTGCGGGAAACCTGTGACAGAACTGCATCGCTGCAGTATCGGTCTGCTGGAGCTTGACGATGCCCTGTCCGCGGGGGAATATCGGGCTATGACCCCTATTGAAGTTGAAAAATCTTTGGTGAAATTGCCATTGTGAAGTTCGCACAGTTTGATATGGGTGCTTTTGAGCGGTTAAAACAATGAAAATAAGAAAATTCACAAATTCAGAGCAAAAAAATATTGAAATTTCGACAAAAACATTGTATGATATACTCCGCAGAAAGTAAGAAATACTGCCATAGTGTAAGTGGGAGGAAAAAATATGTCTAATAGAGTGTTCCAGAGTGTTATCAATCAAATGAAGGACGCAACCGACCGTCAGATCGGCGTGATCGACGATCAGGGTTATGTGGTTGCATGTAATGAGCTTTCCATGATCGGAACACAGCTGAGCGATATCCTTGAGGTCGGCACCGAAAACGGTGACCATGTGGTTGCCCTGCACGACAGAAGCTATCGCTTGCTTGGCATCAATGGCTCTCGTTTCGACTGCGCTGCATTTGTAAAGGGTACCGATCAGATTGCTGCCTGCATGTGCATCATGCTGAGCGTTGCCCTGAATGAAGCTAAGACCAACTATGAGGAAAAATACAATAAGGCTACTTTCGTTAAGAATATTATTTCCGATAATATCCTGCCCGGCGATGTTTACGCAAGAGCCAAGGAACTGCGCTTTGTGACCGACATTCCCAGAGCTGTTATGCTGGTGCAGCAGGTTGACCGCACCGATGTGATGGTGCTGGATGTGATCCAGAGAATGTTCCCCGATAAGCAGTCTGATTTTGTATTCAGCGTCAGTGAAACAGACATTGTTGTAATTAAGGAACTTAATGGCACGGAAGACGTCTCAGATATTGAAGATCTGGCGAAGCACATCGAAAATTCCGTGCGCAGTGAGTTGATGGTCAAGGTAGTTGTCGGTATCGGCACTGTCGCCGGCCATCTGCGCGAGCTGGCTGACCGCTATAAGGAAGCACAGGTCGCCATCGAAGTGGGCAAGATCTTCGACCCCGATAAGTCCATCATTCGTTATGAGAATCTGGGCATCGGGCGCATCATCTATCAGCTGCCCATTACCCTTTGTGAAATGTTCCTGTCCGAGGTGTTTAAGAAGAACCCCATTGAGTCTCTGGATGCAGATACTCTGGATACCATCAATAAGTTCTTTGAAAACAATCTGAACGTTTCCGAAACTTCCAGAAAGCTGTATGTACATAGAAATACTTTGGTTTACAGACTGGAAAAGATCAAGAAGCTGACAGGACTGGATCTGAGAGAATTTGACCATGCGATCGTATTTAAGGTTGCAATGATGGTCAACCGTTATCTGGATTACCAGAACACAAAGTAATTCCCGCCCGGCTGCGGTCATGCTGACGCAGCTTGGCATCAGGGGTATGGGACCCTGAAATCCTATGGAGGTAAATTTATGCTTCAATTGAGTGATGTCCACAAGACATACGAAAATACAGGCTCCGAAGCCCTTCGCGGGGTTGACCTGACCATCAATGATGGGGAGTTTGTATTTTTGGTCGGTCCTTCCGGCTCCGGCAAAACCACTCTGATCAAGCTGCTGACCGGTGAGCTGCGTGCCACCTCCGGTGAGATCGTTGTCAATGGTTTTGACCTGCGTGCCATTAAGAACCGTAAAATGCCCAAGTATCGCAGAACCTTGGGTGTTGTCTTCCAGGACTTCCGTCTGATTGACAACATGACAGTTTACGACAATGTCGCATTTGCTATGCGCGTGGTTGGTGCAAGACGCAAGGATATTAAGCAGCGTGTTCCCGAGGTTCTGACCCTTGTCGGTTTGGAAGAAAAGGCAAAGCGTTTCCCTGCGGAGCTCTCCGGCGGCGAGCAGCAGAGAGTGTCCATTGCTCGTGCCCTCGTAAACAACCCCAGTTTGGTCATCGCGGACGAGCCTACCGGCAACCTTGACCCTGCCAGAAGCTTGGAACTGATGCTCCTGCTGGAAAAAATCAACAGCATGGGTACCACAATCATGGTGGTAACCCACGACAAAGAATTGGTCAATGCGTTCGCAAAGCGTGTTATTGTCATTGATAACGGCGTGATCGTAACTGACGGAACGGATGGGTACTACGCTTATGAGACTTAATAATCTTGGTTACCTGATCAAAGAAGGTTTTAAGGGCATTTTTAAGCACGGTTTCATGTCCTTTGCCTCTGTTACCATCATTATGGCCTGTCTGATCATTATGGGTGTGTTCACCCTGCTTGGTCTGAATATTAACCGTGTGATCGCCGATCTGGAAGCGCAAAACGAGATCGTTGCCTTTGTCAGCGATGAATATACCACCGAAGAAGCCAAGAAGGTGGCCGACAGTCTGCTGAAGGTGGACAATGTGGTCGAGGTGGAATTCATTTCCCGCGGCGAAGCAATGGATACATTCAAAAAGGACTATGAGGAAGGTCTGTTTGATGAAATTGACGAGACCGTTTTCCGTGACCGCTATGTGGTCCATGTGCAAGACATTGAGCTGACCGGTGAGACCAAGGCTAAGCTGGAAAATGTGGAAGGCGTTGCCAAGGTCAATGCACACCTGCAGTATGCCGAGGGCTTCATTAAGGTGCGCAATATCGTCAACCTGATCTCTGCGGTGCTGGTTACCATTCTGGCGATCATCTCCGTGTTCATTATGTCCAACACCATCAAGCTGGCAACCTACAACAGACGTGAGGAAATTGCCATTATGAAGATGGTAGGGGCAACCAATATGTTCATTCGCTTGCCCTTCATTATCGAAGGTCTGCTGCTGGGCATTCTCGGCGGCGGTCTGGCATTCGGCAGCGTGTGGGGCCTGTATGAGCTGACCTGCAGCAAGCTGGTGGGCGGCTTCATTGGCGGCATTATGGACATTGTACCCTTCAGTATTGTGATGCTTCCTCTGCTGGTTGTATTCATGGGGATCGGTATTTTTGTTGGTGCCTTCGGCGGCAACATCGCCATCCGTGACTACCTGAAGGTTTAAGGAGGTACCAATGAAAAACAGACAGCGTTTTGTAAGAGCGGTCGCACTGTTCCTTGCCGGTCTGATGCTGTTCTCTTTAGTATTTGCCGCAATTGGTTCCATTGCATCCGCAACCTATGATGATGCTCTGGGTAAGCTGGAGGATGAAAAGGAAGCTATCCGCAACGATAAGATCGAAGCAGGGAATAAGGCTGCCAGCCTGCGCGAGCAGAAGGCCGCATGGGTGCAGCAGAAGGAAGCTCTGGACGAAAAGAATCGTCTGGCACAGGAGGAGATCCTGAATACCCAGAAGCAGATCGAGATCTATAATGAAATGATCGCCGAGAAGCAGAAGGAAGCCGATGCAGCTCAGGCAGCTGCCGATGAGCAGCTGGCACTGTATAAGAAGCGCCTCCGTTCCATGGAGGAAAACGGCCAGTTCAATACCTATATGAATGTACTGCTGGGCGCAAAGAGCTTTGATGATCTGCTGAGCCGTGTGGATGTGCTCACGGAGATCATGGAGAACGACAAGCGTCTGGAGCAGAGATATAAGGACACCCGCGATGAGGCCATTCGCGTAAAGGCTGAATACGAGCAGCTCAATGCTGAGCTGGAAGCCAAGAAGGCCGAGCTGGAAGAGGAAGTCGAGCAGCTGAAGAAGGAAATTGCTGAGGCTGACGAAATGATCGCCGAGATCCAGAAGGATATCGATAAGTACACTGCCCTGTATAATGCAGCTGCGGCAAGTGAAGCGGCGGTCATGAATAAGATCAACAACATCCTTGCGGAGATCGCAGCGGCAGAGGAGGCAGCCAGAAAGGAAGCCGAGGAAGCCGCAAAGCGTGAGGAGGAAGAAAAGAACAACCAGACGCAGGTTGGCGATGGTGTCACCGATAACGGCAGCACCGGCGAGGGCGGCGAAGGCTCCGGCGTGACCGATGACGGCAACAACGGCGGCGAGCAGACACCTCCTTCCGCACCCCCTGCGAATAACTCTCCCGCTACGGGCTCTTATGTTTGGCCCACCCCCAACAGCCGACTGATCACCTCTCTGTATGGTAACCGTATGCACCCCATTCTGGGCTATGAGCGTTACCACTCCGGTGTGGACATCAACGGCAGCGTCGGTGACCCTGTGGTGGCAGCGGACGGCGGCACAGTGATCCTCAGCTCCTACGACCCCGGCGGGTACGGCAACTATGTGGTCATTAACCATGGCAATGGCAGAACCACTCTGTATGCGCACATGAGCTCCGTGGCTGTGTCCGTGGGTAACGTGGTCAGCCAGGGACAGACCATCGCGTATGTTGGCTCTACCGGCTTGTCCACCGGCCCCCACCTGCACTTTGAAATTGCGGTGAACGGCAACAGACATGACCCTCTGAGCTATCTGGGTGGATACACCATCTGGGAAAAGGCTTATTGATCGAAATAATGCAACGGGACGCGGACAGTTTTGTTCCGCGTCCGTTTTTATCTTTTATATGGTGAGGATGGACAATTGAAAGAAAAGCTGAATCAATTTTTATCCCGTAAAATTTATATGGACAGCGCGGTCACTGCTTGCCTCGCAACATTTTTGGGCACGGCTACGTTGATCCTTCTGTGGCTCATGGTACTTGCGGGAGGCTGGAGACCTCTGGTGAACAGCTTCAAGTTTATGCAGCTGCAGTCAGTCATCGACCGTGTGTATGTGGGAGAAGCAGATTCGGAGGAGCTGTCCGATCTGGCTTATACCGCTATGATCGATGCCTTGGGTGACCGCTGGAGCTACTACATGACCGCGGAGGAATATGAGAGCTATCGGCAGGACAAGACCAATCATTATGTGGGGATCGGCATTACCCTGCAGAAGACAGAGGCCGGCCTGCACATTATTGCCATTGCCAAGGATTCCCCTGCGGAACGGGCGGGTATTCCCGCGGACAGCTATCTTGTAGAGGTCAACGGCCTGCGACTGACGGACGAGGATGCTTCCGCTGTGTCGACGATGATACGGCAGGATCCCGACCACGTTGCCCTTGTGGTGGCGGACAGAGACGGCAATGAGACGGCATATTCTCTGGTGATGGAAACGATCTATACCAACCCTGTGTCCTATGAACGGATGGAGGATGTTGGATACATCAAAATTGAAAACTTTGATGATACCATGGCGGAAGAGGCCATCAAGGCTGTGGAGGCACTGACCGCAGAGGGGGTTGCGGGATTGGTCTTCGATGTGCGCAACAACGGCGGGGGTTACCTGACGGAGCTGTGTGAGCTGCTGGACTACCTGCTGCCGGAGGGCGAGATCTTCGTATCCGTAGACGAAAGCGGCAGGGAGAAGATCACCAAGTCCGATGCACGGTGCATTGAGCTTCCCATGGTGGTTTTGGTCAATGAAAACAGCTACAGCGCGGCGGAATTTTTTGCGGCTGCTCTGGGAGAATATGATGCTGCGGAGATCGTGGGAGCACCCACCACGGGAAAAAGCCGCAGCCAGACCAATGTGGTGCTCATTGACGGCAGTGCGGTGCATATTTCCAGCAAACGGTATTTGACTCCCCAACGCATTGACCTAACTGAGCAGGGGGGACTGGTACCCGATTTGGTGGTTGAGGATGGGGAAAACGATCCCCAGCTGGCAGCCGCATTGGAATCGGTGCGCAAAAAACTGACAAATATCAGTTGACAGACGGGGAATATATCAATATAATAACTCTGGTTTATTATGAAAATTACTCGGATAACCCGAATCTATAAAACAAGGAGATCAATTCATGGCAATCGAAAAAATTAAGATGAGCCAGGCTCAGTATGACAAAATCAAGGCAGATCTGGACTACATGGAAACCGTCCGTACCAGAGAAGTTGCGGAACAGCTGAAGGAAGCACGCGGCTTTGGTGACCTGTCCGAAAACAGCGAATACGACGAAGCAAAGTCCGAACAGGGCAAGCTGTATTCCAAGATTGCAGAACTCCACAACCTTCTGGAAAACGCAGAGATCGTTGAAGCAGACGTTGTTGAACAGGGCGTAGTCGGTCTGGGCAGCATGGTCACCGTTCTGGATATTGAATTTGGCGACGAAGATACCTTCCAGATCGTAGGCTCTCAGGAAGCAAACCCCATGCAGGGCAAGCTGTCCGAGGAAAGCCCCATCGGCCGCGGTCTGATCGGCCATAAGGAAGGCGAAACCGTAATCGTCAAGGCTCCCGCAGGGGAAATGCAGTTCAAGATTCTGGCTGTCAAGCACGACTGAAAGGATTGATACCATGAGCGAAGAAATCAAGGTAGTAGAGCAGGAACTGTCTGAGCTGCTGCAGGTACGCAGAGACAAGCTCAAGGCACTGCAGGATGAGGGTCGTGACCCCTTCCACGTAACCAAGTTCAATCGTACCGCTTTTTCCAAGGAAGTCATTGATAACTTCGAGGAAATGGAAGAAAAGCCCGTCTCCGTTGCGGGTCGTATCATGTCCAAGCGCGGCATGGGCAAGGTCATTTTCAGCCACATTAAGGACGACAAGGGCCTGATCCAGCTGTTTGTTCGCAAGGATAACCTGTCCGAACAGGAATTTGCGGATTTCAAGAAGTATGACATCGGCGATATCGTGGGTGTGGACGGTGTTGTATTCAAGACCAAGACCGGTGAGGTTTCCGTTCGTGCGGAAAAGATCACTCTGCTGTCCAAGTCTCTGCGTCCTCTGCCCGAAAAGTTCCACGGCATGACCAACACCGAGCTGAAGTACCGTCAGCGTTATGTGGACCTGATCGTCAACGACGACAGCCGCCGCAACTTCGAGATCCGCAGCAAGTTCATTTCCTATGTTCGCCGTTTTCTGGACAACAGAGGCTACATGGAAGTGGAAACTCCCGTGCTGAACGCCATCTCCGGCGGTGCTACCGCACGTCCCTTCATCACCCACCACAACACTCTGGATATCGATATGTTCCTGCGTATCGCTACCGAGCTGCCTCTGAAGCGACTGATCGTGGGCGGTATTGAACGTGTATACGAGATCGGCCGTATCTTCCGCAACGAAGGTATGGACACCAAGCACAACCCCGAATTCACCTCCGTAGAGCTGTACGAAGCATACGCAGACTTCAACGACATGATGGATCTGTTCGAAGATCTGCTGAGCGGTGCTGCTATGGAAATTCTGGGCACCTACGATGTGGAATGGCAGGGCAAGCAGGTAAGTCTGGCACCCGGCTTCAAGCGTGTGACCATGGCGGAAGCCGTTAAGGAAGTTCTGGGCGTTGACTTCATGGAAATCACCGACGACGCAGAAGCGGTTGCTGCTGCCGTTGCTGCGGGCGTTGATATGAAGGGTGTAGAACCCACCTGGGGCCACGCACTGTACGAATGCTTCGACCAGAAGGTAGAAGAAACTCTGGTACAGCCTACATTCATCACCATGCACCCCGTCGACGTAAGCCCTCTGGCAAAGCGCTGCCCCGATTTCCCCAAGCTCACCGAACGCTTCGAGCTATTCATCTGCTCCAGCGAAATGGGCAATGCATTCTCCGAGCTGAACGACCCCATCGACCAGAAGGGCCGCTTCCAGAAGCAGGTGGAAATGCGTGCAAAGGGCGACGACGAAGCAGGCATGATGGACGAAGACTTCATCACTGCTCTGGAATACGGTATGCCTCCCACGGGTGGTCTGGGCATCGGCATCGACCGCTGTGTCATGCTGCTGACCGGCTGCAACTCCATCCGCGATGTTATCCTGTTCCCCACCATGAAGCCCGAAGTGTAATTAAATTGAACGATCAAACCACCGAGATTCTGCGGAACCTCGGTGGTTTTTCTGTACAACAAGGAATTTGAATGATAATATAGAGAAAAGATAGGAGGGAAGTCTATGACAGATGCGGAAAGACGAGAGGCCGCGCGGCAGTTCTATCAAAAGTGGAACGGTAAAGGAAAAGAAGATGAGGATGACCGCAGCTATTGGCTGGATATTCTGCAGCGCATTATGGGGCGGAAGATGCCACAGACCGTATTGAGTTCCAGAAAAAGGTCATTGTTGACGGACATACCAAGCGTATTGATGCTTATATTCCCGAAACCAAGGTCATCATTGAACAGAAATCTCTGGGTATTGGACTGGATAAGAAAATCAACCAAAGCGGTGGGATTGCTCTGACTCCATATGAACAGGCCAAGCGATACAATGATAATCTACCCAGCTCCGAGAAGGCACGATGGATCGTAACTTCCAACTTCGCCGAAATATGGGTCTACGATATGGATACCCGTGTGCCAGAGCAGAATGTGACTAAAATCAGTATCAAGGATCTGCAGAGCCAATCCACGTTGCTTGGCTTCCTTTTAGAGAAGAAGGTCAAAAAGGTCAGCAAGGAAGTGGAGTTGTCCAAGGAAGCGGGGACACTGGTGGGGAAAATCTACGATGCGTTTTTGAAACAGTATCACCATCCCGATGACAAGAAGACACTGGAAAGCCTGAACATTCTTTGTGTACGATTGGTGTTCTGCCTGTATGCTGAGGATGCGGGGGTGTTTGATGAAAACAATCGGAATATCTTCTCCGACTACATTAAGCAGTACGAGCCCAAGGATTTGCGGCAGGCTTTGCTACAGCTTTTCAAGGTGCTTGATACCAAGGAGAACGAACGTGAGGACTTGTATTTGTCCGACGAGCTGGAGCAGTTCCCTTATGTAAACGGCGGTCTGTTTGAAAATGAGAATGTCATCATTCCGAAAATCACACAGGAGATCAAGGACACCCTATTGGATGCTGCTCAATTCGATTGGCGTAAAATCAGCCCCACTATCTTCGGTGCGGTGTTCGAATCTACGCTGAATCCCGAGACTCGTCGCAGCGGTGGGATGCACTATACCTCCATTGAGAACATTCACAAAGTCATCGACCCACTGTTTTTGGATGACCTCAAAAAAGAGCTGGAAGAAATCAAGCAGATCAAGAATGTGAAAAAGCGTGACACCGAGATATCTCGGTATTCTGCTCAAATGAGCAGAATGATATTCCTTGACCCTGCTTGTGGTTCGGGGAACTTCCTGACCGAAACTTATATCAGCCTGCGTCGCTTAGAGAATGAAGCCATTGCATTGATGGAGGGTGGGCAAAAGCAATTTGGAGAAGTATTCAGCCCCATTAAGGTTTCTATCTCCCAGTTTTACGGAATTGAGATCAATGACTTTGCGGTTGACGTTGCCAAGACGGCACTATGGATCGCAGAGCTGCAAATGCTCAAGGAGACAGAGGATATTATCGAAATGCACATTGACCCGCTGCCCTTGGAAACCAACGCCTACATTGTCTGCGGCAATGCCCTGCGGATGGATTGGGAAGATGTTGTGCCAAAGGATAAGCTGAATTATATTATGGGGAATCCGCCGTTTGTAGCTAATTCTGGTAGAGTGTCTTCTAAGGAAGCTTCAGTTAAAGCTATGATGTCCGAAGAGAAAAAAGAGAGCAAAATCGCTTTATTTGGCAAAAATGGTGGAGTGCTTGACTATGTAGCTTGTTGGTTTAAAAAAGCTGCTCTTTACATGCAAAATACCTCTATTGAGGCCGCATTTGTTTCAACGAATTCTATATGTCAAGGAGAACAAGTTGCGCCGTTATGGAAAGATATTTTCAATGAAGGCGTGTATATTAACTTTGCTCACCGTTCTTTTGCTTGGAAATCTGAGGCAACTAAAGCTGCGACTGTTTATGTTGTTATTATTGGGTTTTCATATAATCAAAGAGCAAAAAAATACATTTTTGATAACGAATTAGCTCGAGAGGTAAATCATATTAACGCCTATCTTGTCGATGCAGATGATGTTTTTATAGAAAAAAGAACAAAGCCGTTGTGTGAGGTAAACCCCATGCACAGGGGTAGTCAGCCGACAGATAATGGAAATTTTATATTTACAGAAAGTGAATATACAGATTTTATAGAAAACCACCCAGAAGCAAGTAAACTGTTCCGAAAGTTTATGATGGGGAAAGATTTTATTGACCGTAAGCCGAGGTATTGTTTGTGGTTAAGTGAAGTTAATCCAACTGAAATAAAAAAATACCCCTTAATCTTAAATCGAATTTCTGCGATTCGAGATTTTAGATTAAAAAGTACAAAAGCTGCAACTCGCAAGAAAGCAGACACACCTACTTTGTTTGATGAGAACCAGCAACCGTCAACAAATTTTGTTGCCCTTCCCGAAGTGTCTTCTGGTGGTAGAAGATATATCCCTATTGACTTTATGACACCTGAAATTGTTGTTGGCAATAAAATTAGAATTGTGGAAAATGCAGGAATGTACGACTTTGGCGTTTTAACGTCTAATGTGCATATGGCATGGATGAGAGCAACTTGCGGATATTACGGACCAAGCTATCAATATTCAGTTAATATTGTCTACAACAATTTCCCTTGGCCCGAACCCACCGATGCGCAAAAGCAGAAAATCGAGCAGACTGCACAAGCTATTCTGGATGCCAGAGCCTTGTATCCGAACAGCAGCTTGGCGGATTTGTATGACCCCTTGACGATGCCGAGAGAGCTATTAAAGGCACACCAAGCCAATGACAGGGCGGTTATGGAAGCATACGGTTTGGATGTAAAAACTACCTCCGAGGCGGATTGCGTGGCGTTCCTCATGAAGCGTTATCAAAAGCTGACACAACAATAAACCGGAAACACACCGTTTATATGTAAGCGGTGTGTTTTTGCATATGAGAGCAAGAGGACGCCCGCGAGGGGTGTCCCTATGGGTGCGGAGGAGAACCGTCTCCTTGTCACATTCTACATTCTCTGTGGTTATGATAAAATTCACTGGACTTTCATTTGGGGGTATAGTACAATGCACCCATATTGAACCATCGTAATCGAGGTATCTTATGGATAACAGACCTATCGGATTTTTTGACTCCGGGGTGGGTGGGCTGACCTGTGTACGTGCCCTGCAAAAGCTGCTGCCCAACGAGCGAGTTGTATTTTTCGGAGACACCGCGCGGACACCTTACGGCTCCAAGTCTCCCGAGACCATCAAACAATTTTCCTTCCAAATCGTTGACTATCTCATGGGCTATGATGTGAAGATGATCGTTATTGCCTGCAATACCATCAGCGCCACCTGTCTCCATGACCTGCGGGAGCGGTACCCCCATGTGCCCATTGTGGGCATCATTGAGCCTATTGCCAAGAAGATCATTGCGGAGGAGACCGAGCCCGTCAACATCGGCGTCATTGCTACCAAGGCCACTGTTGCCAGTGGGGTGTATGAGCGGCTGATCTGCGGCGGTACGGACAAGGTGAAGCTGTACAGCAAGGCCTGTCCCGTACTGGTGCCCCTGATCGAGGAGGGCATCACCGACCATGCCATTATGGATCTGACCCTGCAATACTATCTGGATGATTTCATTCGGGAAAATAAGCTGAAGAAGCTGGTGCTGGGCTGCACACACTATCCCTTCCTGAAAAAGAACTTCGGACGTATTTACCCCGAGATCGATCTGCTGAACCCCTCCAAGGAAGTGATCTACGAGGTGGAGCGCATCCTGCGGGAGCGGGATATGCTGGCAGACGAGAACAATACCGCCGAGCATTTGTGCTACGCCAGTGACCTTTCCGAGAATTTCCACAATGTGGTCAACCGTGTATTTGAGGACGACCAAGAGGTCAGACTGGAATTTAAGAAGGTCGGAGAATAAAATATTACCAATTTTCACACAGAAATCTTTTGGATTTCTGTGTGTTTTCATTGAAATTGTATTTTCATCATGCTATGATAAAACCGATTATGGATTTGAAAGTGAGGAAGCGATTCCATGAAGATCATTCTGGAGGCTTTTTTTGATAACAATTTCGGGGATGACCTGTTCATCAATACCGTATTCAATCGCTATCCCCAAGCGGAGTTTTACGCATTTTGGGACACCCTGCATCCTGCGGTATTCCGCAAAGCGGCGGTCATGGAGCGTCTCCACATTCGTCCCGGCAACTGCCGTATCATGGAAGAAGAACACTTCGACGGGTATATTATGGTAGGCGGCGATGTGTTTATGAACTATGGCAACTACCGTGAGCGCATCCTTCGCATGGAGGCAGTAAAGAAGCAGGGAGGCTTTGTTGCTCTGTTGGGCTTCAATCTGTATGAGGATTATTGCGAGGAAACTCAGGATAGCCTGCGTACCATCATGGGGCTGGCGGATGTGATTTTGCCCCGTGATGCTGCCACTGTGGAACGACTGGGAAAAATCGTACCCCATGCGGCGGTACAATGCACCGCAGATATGGCATTTACCGCAAAGTACGATACCGCAAAGACCGATGACCGTGAGATTCTGGGCATCGCTCCCAGACGAAAGTATCAGACCACCGATGCCGAACACGCAGTCTACTGCGAGGGCATGGCTGCCATTGCGGATGGCTGGCTGGAAAAGCACCCCGACGGCATCGCTCGGTTTCTGGCATTCTCCGCAGGCTCCTTTGATGATGCCGCTGTAAGCCGTGAGATCATTGCGCTGATGAAGCACGGCAGCCGCACGGAGATCGTGTCCCACACAGGGGATATTTCCGTATTTCTGGAACAGCTGAAAAACTGCACCGCTATGCTGCCCACCCGTTTCCATGGGCTGGTGTTTGCGCTGATCTACAACATTCCTTTCGTTGCGGTCACCTACGAGGTGAAGCTGAACCAGCTGCTGGATGAGCTGAACCACAAGGGACTGCGGCTGCCCTACGGGGAAGCGTTGTCCGAGGAGACTGTTGCTCGGGCGGTCAATGAGCTGGACATAGACCAAACAGATAAAAAAGCATTGGCTGCGTATTACAAGAAGGCAGACCTGTTCTTCGCCCGTGTGGACGAGCTCATGGCAGAAAGAGAAGCCAACCCCGTGTGCTTTACCGAAGCCCGTCCCTATATCTGCAATCCGCTTGCCAAGGCGGAGCGGGCTGTGGAGGAGCTCACCGAGAAGCTGGACTGGACGGAACGGCAGTGGGCCTATGAGGTGCAGATCCTGAAATGGGATCAGGTGAAATTAGAGGAACGCATCATCGTTTTGGAGCAGGATAAGGTGAATATTACCGCATTGTTCAATGACCTGAACGGCAGAACCAAGACCCTAAAGGGACTGCTGCGTTTGCTGGTCAAGTGGGCGGTATCTCTGTTTAAGAAGGATAACACATAAACTATGGAACATTTGACTTCAAGAAAAAATCCCTTGATTCGCCATCTGCGGTCTCTGGGCAGTGACCCGAGCTATCGCAGACAGCAGGGGGAATATGTGCTGGACGGCATCAAGCTGCTGAAGGAAGCGGTGGCCTTCGGCGGGAAAATCGGTACGGTGCTGTGGGCGGATGCCCCCAAGATGACCGTGGAGGGAGCAAAGGAATACACCGCTCCCAAGGATTTGGTGGAATATGCCTCTCCCTTGAAAAACGCGCCCGGCCCCGTGTTTACCGTGGCCATTCCCCAAAAGCAGCTGCCCGAATCCGTGAAGCGGGTGATCGTACTGGAAAATGTACAGGATCCCGGTAATGTGGGCACTGTCATCCGTACCGCCAACGCATTGGGCATGGATGCGGTGATCCTCACGGGGAACTGTGCCGATGTGTTCGGGGCAAAGACCGCCAGATCGGCTATGGGTGCTCTGTTCCGTCAGACCGTACTGACCATGGCGCAGAGCGAGGCTGTGGCGTGGCTTCACCGGAAGGGGCTGCGTGTGTACGGTGCCGCCCTGTCCGATCGGGCGGTGGATGTGCGTACTGTGGACCTTGGGGATGCTGCCTTTGTTATCGGCAGCGAGGGACAAGGACTCAGCGAGGAAATGCTGTCCCTGTGCGACGGGGAAGTGATCATCCCCATGATGCCCGGCAGCGAATCTCTGAACGCAGGGGTGGCTGCATCTATCCTCATGTGGGAGCTTGCAAGATAAAGAGAAAGAAGTGAGCGGATATGGCTGCAATTAAATATTGGGTGTGGCTGTCCGCTTTGCGTATGCGGCCTGCGGCAAAGCAAAAGCTGCTGGAGCATTTTCACGGAGATCCCGAGCGTCTGTATTTCTCCACAGAACAGGAACTGGAAAAGATCGAAGGGCTCCGTCCAAGCGATTTGACACCTATGAAGCGGCGGGAGCTGGAAACGGCTATGGAGATTCTGGCACGCTGTGAAATGGAGCACATCGATCTGATCACCATGCAGGATGCGGCGTATCCCGCACGATTGAAGAATATTTATGACCCGCCCGTGGTACTGTATGTAAAGGGGAAGCTGCCTGTTATAGATGAAGAAGCCGCAGTTGCGGTGGTAGGCACCCGTGACGCTACCCCATACGGTTTGAAAATGGCACGGCGGTTCGGACATGATCTGACAGCCTGCGGCGGCTTGGTCATATCGGGCTTGACCCGGGGCATTGACCGTGCGGCTGCGGAAGGTGCATTGGAGGCCTGCGGCAAGGTTGTGGGCGTGCTGGGCACCTCCCACGATCAGGCACAGGGAGATCTGTATGAGGATGTGGCTGTAAGCGGGGCATTGGTCAGCGAATATCCTCCCGGACTGAAAACCTATCGGGAGCAGTTCCGTTACCGTAACCGTGTGACCGCGGGGCTGTCTGTGGCCGCACTGGTGGTGGAGGCACCCTCGGACAGCGGTGCGCTGAAGTTTGCATACGAAGCCTTGGAGCAGGGGAAGGATGTATTTGCCCTGCCGGGAAATGTGGATGCGGACAACTGCGCGGGCACCAATCGACTGCTGAAGGAGGGGGCTCGTCCCGTAACCGCTGCATGGGATGTTTTGGAGGACTATGCGCCTTTGTATTTGGGCAAGCTGCGGCATATCGAGGAGAAGGAACTGGAAAAGCTGCGGGGAATGCCTGCGGCGAAACCCGAACAATATGCGGATTTTGTGCAGGTCAAAGTGCCCAATCCCCAAAAAGTGATTGACAAGCCCAAGCCTGTGGAATATATTGACTTGGAGAAGCAGTTGGAAAGCCTTAGCCCCGAGCAGCTGAAAATCGTGACGGCTATGGGGAAGGAACCCATTCATATTGATGATTTGATCGACGCTGTGGGTATGCCCGCACCTGCGGTGCTGGCGGAATTGACCATGCTCCAAATTGACGGAGTGGTCACACAGGAGCCCGGCAAGCGTTTTACTCTGAATATATAATGTATGAGGTAAGCAATCAGCATGGCGAAAGCAAAGAAGGACCTGGTCATCGTGGAATCTCCCGCGAAGGCCAAAACAATTGAAAAGTATCTGGGCGGCAATTATACGGTGGTCGCTTCCATGGGGCACCTTCGGGATCTGCCCAAGAGCACCATCGGTGTAGATATTGAAGGGGGCTTTGTGCCCAAGTACATTCCTGTAAAGGGCAGAGAAGATGTTATTGCAGACCTGAAGAAAAAGTCCAAGGCTGCAGGCACTGTCTATCTGGCAACTGACCCTGACCGTGAAGGGGAAGCCATTTCCTGGCATTTGAAGGAACTGCTGAATCTGTCCGACGAGAAGGCCAAGCGTGTCACATTTAATGAGATCACCAAGCGTGTGGTCACCGAAAGCATTGCCAATCCCCGTGACATCGATGAGGATCTGGTAAATGCCCAGCAGGCACGCCGTATTCTGGACCGCATTGTGGGCTATAAGCTGTCTCCGCTGCTGTGGTCCAAGGTCAAGCGCGGGCTGTCCGCAGGCCGTGTGCAGTCTGTTGCGACCCGTATGGTGGCTGACCGTGAGGATGAGATCACCGCGTTTATCCCCGAGGAATACTGGCTGCTGGATGCTGTTCTCAGCTGCGGCGGCAGTGATGACAGCAGCTTTACCGCTCGGTATTACGGCAAGAACGGCAAAAAAGGCGAGCTTACAAGTGAAGCGGAAGTGAACGAGGTAGTCAGTGCCATTGAACGGAATCTGTTCGTGGTCAAGTCTGTGAAGCGCGGAGAAAAGTTCCGCAGTCCTTCCCCTCCTTTTATTACCTCCACTCTGCAGCAGGAGGCGTCCCGCCGTCTGGGCCTGACACCCAGACGCACCATGTCCATTGCTCAGCAGCTGTATGAAGGCGTGGAAATCGAGGGTATGGGCACCGTTGGTTTGATCACCTACATGAGAACCGACTCTCTGCGTATTTCCGACGAGGCCATGGCTGCGGTGCGCAGTTTGATCGCTGCCCGCTACGGCCCCGAGTTCGTGCCTGCACAGCCCCGTAAGTTTAAGACCAAGGGCAATGCACAGGATGCCCACGAAGCCATCCGCCCCACCTATGTGGATCTGACTCCCGAGTCTGTCCGCAAGTCTCTGACTCAGGAGCAGTATCGTCTGTATCGCTTGATTTGGGGACGCTTTACCGCAAGCCAGATGGCAAACGCAGTGTATGACAGCGTGGTGGTAGACAGCGAATCCGCAGGCTATACCTTCCGCGCAAACTATTCCGAACAGAAATTCCCCGGCTATACCGCCGTTTACGAAGAAGCAAAGGACGAGGAATCCGATGAGATCGTCCGTCCTCTGCCCAATATGACCGAGGGTGAAGTGCTGGATCTGAAAAAGACCAACAGAGAGCAGCGGTTCACCCAGCCCCCCAGCCGATACACGGAAGCGACTTTGATCCGTGCCATGGAAGAAAAGGGCATCGGCCGACCCTCTACCTATGCACCCACCATCTCCACCATTACCGCTCGTGAGTATGTGGTGAAGGAAGGGAAGTATCTCAAGCCCACCATTCTGGGTGTGGTCATTACCAACCTGATGAAGGAGCGTTTCCCCGATATCGTGGACATGAGCTTTACCGCTTCCATGGAAAGCCGCTTGGACGAGGTGGAAGAAGGCAAGGTTCAGTGGAAGAATGTTCTGTCCGATTTCTATGAGGGCTTCAGCAAGGAATTAAGCGATGCGGAAACTGCCTTGGAAGGGGAGCGTATCAAGATCCCCGCAGAGGTCACCGAAGAAAAGTGTGATATGTGCGGGCAGTTCATGGTAGTCAAGTCCGGACGCTTCGGCAGATTCCTGGCCTGTCCCGGTTTCCCCGAATGCACCTTCACCAAGCCTCTGGTCATTGAGATGCCCGGCAAGTGCCCCCGCTGCGGCAGCCGTATTCTCAAGCGTACCTCTAAGAAGGGCTATACGTACTATGCATGTGAGCGCGGCGCAGAGTGTGGTTTCATGACCTGGGACGTGCCCACCAAGGACTATTGCCCCGACTGCGGCAAGACCCTGTTCAAACGATCCGGCAAGGGCAGAAATAAGCCCTACTGCATCAACGAGGAATGCGTTTCCTTTGTTCCCGAGGATAAGCGGGGCTATAAGAAAAAGACCGCGCCCGCAGAGGGGACGGAAGCGCCTGCCGAGGCAGCCCCCGAGGCTGCGGCAGAGCCCGAAAAAAAGACTGTAAAGAAGGCGGCAGCTAAGAAAACCGCCGAAAAGAAAACGACTACAAAGAAAACCACGAAATCTGCCTCCAAGAAAAAGGCAGAGACAGAATAAGAGATAAAGGAGCAAGCAATGGCAGAAGTATTGGTAATCGGCGCAGGCTTGGCAGGCAGTGAATGTGCCTGGCAGCTGGCCCAAAGAGGGATTCGGGTTCGACTGATGGAAATGAAGCCCCATCGTATGAGCCCCGCTCACGTATCTCCCAATTTTGCGGAACTGGTCTGCTCCAACTCCCTGCGCAGCGATGAACTCACCAACGCGGTAGGTCTGCTGAAGGAAGAGCTGCGCCGCTTGGGCAGCCTTATTATGGAATCCGCAGAGGCAAACCGTGTAGCTGCGGGCGGTGCGCTGGCAGTAGACAGAGAGGGCTTCTCTGCCTACATCACCGAAAAAATTCGTAATCACCCCAACATCACCGTGGTCAACGAAGAAGCGGTGTCCATTCCCGAGGAAGGGGAAGTGGTCATTGCCTCCGGACCTCTCACCAGTGATGCGCTGGCTGACGTGATCGCTACCATGTGCAATGATGACGAGCTGCATTTCTATGATGCGGTGGCACCCATTGTCACTCTGGAAAGCATCGATATGGAATCCGCATGGTACGGCTCTCGCTATGACAAGGGCACTGCGGACTACATCAACTGCCCCATGACCGAGGAAGAATATCTGGCCTTCCACAAGGAACTGGTCAGCGCAAAGGAAGCCGAGGTCCACGGCTTTGACGACGGCGGCGTATTCGAAGGCTGCATGCCCGTTGAGGTTATGGCACGCCGCGGTGTGGATACTCTGCGCTACGGCCCTCTGAAGCCCGTAGGCCTTACCGATCCCAAGACCGGCAAGGAGGCATACGCCGTTGTTCAGCTGCGTATGGATAATGCGGACGGCACTCTGTACAATATGGTCGGCTTCCAGACCCACCTGACCTGGGGGGAACAGAAGCGTGTATTCACTATGATCCCCGCACTGAAGAACGCGGAATTCCTGCGGTACGGCGTTATGCACCGCAACACATTCATCAACTCTCCCAGCCTGCTGGACCGCTACTACCGTCTCCGCAAGGATCCCCGCATCAGCTTTGCGGGGCAGATGACAGGCGTAGAGGGCTATGTGGAATCCACCGCATCCGGTATGCTGGTAGGTATTGAAACCGCTGCCCGTCTGCTGGGTAAGGAAGCGGTGGATTTCCCCCAGGAAACCGCCATCGGTGCTTTGGCTCTGTACATCAGCGGAGGCAGCACAGGGGAATTCCAGCCCATGAACATCAACTTTGGCATCATTAAGCCTTTGGGCTATAAGGTCAAGGGCAAGCGCAACAAGAACGCCGAGATCTCCAAGCGCGGTCTGGAAGTTCTGGATGAACTGATGAAGAAGGAGATTTTTAAGGTATGAGAATTATCGTAGACGCAATGGGCGGCGACAACGCCCCTCAGGAAATCGTAAAAGGTGCCGTTGAGGCACACAAGCTGTTCGGCCATGAGATCGTTCTGGTGGGCAGGGAAGATGCCGTGAAGGAATGTCTGAAGAATGAAGGCGCTCTGGAACTGGCAGGCATCTCCGTTGTCCATGCGGGAGATGTGATCGATATGAACGACGAGCCTACCGCAGCGGTCCGCCGCAAGAAGGATTCTTCCATGGTGGTGGCTCTGAATCTGCTGAAGAAGGGCGAAGGTGACGCTGTGGTATCCGCAGGCAGCACAGGTGCCCTGCTGGCGGGCGGTACTCTGCTGGTGCGCCGCATTAAGGGCATCCGCCGTGCTTGTCTGGCCCCCTGCGTACCCAATATCGACAGGGGCTTTATCCTCATCGATGCGGGCGCCAATGCGGAATGTGTTCCCGAGCAGCTGCTGCAGTTTGCCTATATGGGCAGCCTATACGCAGAACGTGTTATGGGCATTTCCAATCCCCGTGTGGGTCTGCTGAACAATGGTGCAGAGGAACATAAGGGCACGCCCATGCATCAGGAAGCCTATCAGCTGCTTGGTAAGGCCGAGGGCATCAATTTTATCGGCAATGTGGAAGGCTCCGGGGTGCAGTTCGGTGACGTGGACGTTGTGGTTTCCGACGGCTTCAGCGGCAACATTCTGCTCAAGAGCATGGAGGGCACCGCAAAGCTGGTCATGAAGATGATGAAGGATGTTATGACCTCCGGTCTGAAAAACAAGCTGGCAGCGGCCGTTCTGAAAAAGGACGTATACGCTCTGAAGGACCGCATGGATCCCAACCGCGTAGGCGGTACCGCACTGCTGGGTGTATCCAAGCCTGTCATCAAGGCACACGGCTCCTCCACCGCTCCCGCCATTGTCAATGCCATTAAGCAGGCAGCGGCGTTTACCGAATCCGGCTTTATCAAGGCCATCGAAGACAATATTGAAAATATGCGCGTTGCTGATGCGCAGGAATAATAAAGGAGAAATCACAATGAACGTTTATGAAACTATCGTAGAAATGGTAGCGGATCGTTTCAATAAGTCCGCTGACGAGCTGACCAGAGATACCGAATTCATCGCTGATCTGTGCGCTGACTCTCTGGACCAGATCGAACTGGCCATGGATGTTGAAGAACAGTTCGAGCTGGACGAGGTTCCCGAAGAATCCCTGATGAAGATCGTGACCATCGGCGATCTGGTGGACTACGTAGAATCTGTTGTAGACTGATATGAAGGAACTGGAACAGAAGCTGGGCTACAGCTTCCGTGACAGCAGTCTTCTGGAAAACGCACTGCGGCACAGCTCTTTTGCAAATGAGAGCCGTGACCGCAGTGTTGCCAGTAATGAGCGTCTGGAGTTTCTGGGGGACTCTGTGCTGGGGTTTGTAACCGCAAAGTATTTGTATAAGCATTTTCCCGATCTGCCCGAAGGTCGTATGACCAAGGCCCGTGCGGAGCTGGTGTGTGAGTCTGCTCTGCACAAGGTGGCGTTGGAACTGGAGCTTGGAAAGCATATGCGCCTTGGGAAGGGTGAGGAAAACACAGGGGGGCGCAGCCGTCCCTCCATTTTGGCGGATGCCGTGGAAGCCACCATTGCGGCCATGTTCCTGGACGGGGGCATGGATGTGGCGGAGAAGTTTATTCTCGGGCATGTGCTGGTAGGGCTGGACAAGGGTCTGCCTCAGCGCAGCACCGACAACAAGACTGCCCTGCAGGAGCTTGTGCAGCAGAAGAGCGGGCAGGTGCTGGAATATGCCGTCACAGGGGAATCGGGCCCCGACCACTGCAAGGTGTTTACCGTGACCGTTTCTCTCAACGGCGCCAAGGTAGGCAGCGGCAGCGGCAGAACGAAAAAGGAAGCAGAGCAGGCCGCTGCGGGGGATGCTCTCGGAAAATTGAAATGAGTGCGAGACAAACCATCATTCCGGTGTTTGTGCCCCATGTGGGATGCCCCAACGACTGCGTGTTCTGCAATCAGCGGCGCATCTCCGGTGCGGTGCGCCCAATCACCCCTGAGGAATTGTCCCGCACCATCTGTGAAGGTGCCGCTGTTACCCCTAATGGGGTAGAGCGGCAGCTTGCGTTTTATGGAGGCAGCTTCACTGCTATCCCCGTGGAGGCACAAACAGCCCTTCTGGAGGCGGCACAGCCCTATCTGGCAGACGGAACCCTGTCCTCCCTGCGACTATCCACCCGCCCCGATGCCATTGATGAGGAGATTCTGCTGCGGCTGCGACGCTATGGGGTGCGTACCATCGAGCTGGGGGCACAGTCTATGGATGATACGGTGCTGACCCTTGCGGGGAGAGGACATACGGCTGCCCGGGTGACGGCGGCTGCGGCTATGGTCAAGGCTTACGGCTTCGAGCTGATCCTCCAAATGATGACGGGCCTGCCGGGAGATGAGGACGGCGAGGCTTCTTTGATGACTGCAAGGACCATTGCTGCCATGAAGCCCCATGGTGTGCGGATCTATCCCACGGTCATTGTGCGGGACACTGCCTTGTACGAGCAGTGGAAGGCGGGCAGCTACAAGGAGCATACCGTGGAGGCTGCGGTGGAGCTTTGCGCCCGCATTGTGCCCATTTTTCAGGAGGCGGAGATCTCCATCATCCGTCTGGGGCTGAATCCCACAGAGGATCTGTCCGCGGGGGATGCGGCGGCAGGTGCCTATCATCCCGCACTGGGGGAAATGGTGCGCAGCCGCATGATGCTCAATACCGTACGCAGCCGTTTGGAGGGCTGTGAACGAGGCAGCAGGGTGCTGATCGAGGTGGGAAAAGGGAAAACCTCCCAGATGATCGGGCAAAAACGCTGCAATGTGAAGGCTTTGCAGGCGGAGTTCGGCCTTGCTGAACTGAAAATTCGGGAAATAGACCGAAAAACCGATGAAATTTTTGTGAATTTTATTGCAAATCTAAAGGAAATGTAATACAATAAATTGATTAACCATCGATATTGCTCGCTATTTATGAGGGAAGCAATGTCGGTTTTCGATATTTTTCAATTTGAGGATGTTCAATGTACTTAAAAGCCGTGGAATTGCAGGGTTTCAAGTCCTTTCCGGACAAGACACGCCTGACATTTGAAAACGACATAACAGCCATTGTGGGACCCAACGGGTCCGGCAAGTCCAATATATCCGATGCCATCCGCTGGGTCATGGGTGAGCAGCGCAGCAAGCAGCTGCGCGGTGAGAAAATGGAGGATGTCATCTTCGGCGGTACCGAAAAGCGCGGCAAGCTGGGCTACGCACAGGTATCTCTGATTTTTGATAACTCCACAGGCTTCTTCAACATCGATGCGGGGGAAGTGGTCATTACCCGTTCCTACTACCGCAGCGGCGAAAGCGAATACGCTATCAACCATGAGCACGTTCGTCTCAAGGATGTGAACGAGCTGCTGATGGACACGGGTCTGGGCAGAGACGGGTATTCCAACATCGGTCAGGGCCGTATCGCCGAAATCGTTTCCGGCAGCGGCAAGCAGCGCCGTGAGGTGCTGGAGGAAGCGGCGGGGATATCCCGTTACCGTTACCGCAAGGAAGAAGCGGAGCGGAAGCTGGCACGCACGCAGGAAAATCTGGTGCGCATCAATGACCGCATTGCGGAGCTGGAGCTGCAGGTAGGGCCGCTGAAAAAGCAGGCTGAGGTGGCTCGCAAGTGCATTGGCTATCGTGAGGAACTGAAGGGGCTGGAGGTTTCTGTCTGGATGAACAATCTGGACAAGCTTCGAGACCAGGCAGAGGCCGTGAACAATGACTTTGATGCTGCCAGCAAAAATGTGGCTGCTACCCGTGAGGAGCTGGATAAGCTGTATGTCTCCTCCGAGGTCATGGCACGGCAGATGGAAGATAAGAGTCTGGAGACCGAACGCAAGCGCATCCGTCTTTCCGAAACGGAAGGAGAGCTGGCGGAAATGGAATCCAGTGCCGCGGTTTTGAATGTGAATCTCCGCAACGCCTTGGAGGGCATTGCCCGTATGGAGTCAGAGATGGAGCAGCAGGCTGACCGTGCCCGCGCGCTGCAGGGACAGATCGCTGACCATGATGACCGCCTGTCCGAGATCAGCGAGCAGCTGGAGGAGAACCGCCGCCGCACCGATGAGGTCATGGAACGCTTTACTGTGAATGCGGAGGTGTCCGGGGCAGCAAGAGCGGAATACAGCCGACTGCTGGAGCGGGAGAGCGAACAGACCGCTCACCTGACCCAATGCCGCACCTCTGCGGTGATGCTCACCGAACGTTTGCAGGAAAGCCTTCAGCGACAGATGCAGCTGAATTCCGCTATGCTGGAGACAGAGGACAAGCTTTCCGAAATCAGAGATAAGCGCAATCATGCCGCAGCGCAGAAAAAAGAAGCTGCCGCACGATGTGACGCGCTGCGAAAGGACGCGGAATCCAAGCGCATCGCCGCCCAGCAGGCAGGTGCAAAGCTGGAGACTATGCGCAATGAGCGGGGCAGTCTGCAGTCCGATGCGAAGGTTGCCGACAGCCGTATTTCTCTGCTGGAGGATATGGAAAAGGAACACGAGGGCTACAACCGTGCAGTCCGTTTCGTGCTGAAGGAATATGAAAAGGGCAGCTTGAATGGTATCCGCGGTGCGGTTGGTGAGCTGATCACTGTCGAGGATGCCTATGCCATTGCGGTGGAAACCGCTTTGGGTGCATCTGCGCAAAATATCGTTGTGGAAACCCAGCAGGACGGCGCTCGTGCCATCGAACTGCTGAAGCGCAGAGATATGGGCCGCTGTACTTTCCTGCCTATGAACGTGATCACAGGCACCGAGCCCGGCTTTATCCCTTACGAGGACAAGGGCTTTGTAGGCGTGGCAAGCAATTTGGTGGAATGCAATGCGGATTACCGCGGCATCGTGGCAAATCTGCTGGGACGTACCATTGTGGTCAAGACCATGGGGGACGCCATCCGTATTTCAGGCCGCAGAGATAACCGACTGCGTATCGTCACTCTGGACGGGCAGATGATCAATGCGGGGGGCTCCATGACAGGGGGCAGCCTTGCAAAGAACACAGGCATTCTCTCCCGTGCCAATGAGCTGAAGCGCTTGAAGGCCAAGCGGGAAGCACTGGAAAAGGCTCTGGCGGAAGCGGAAAAGAAAATTACCGACGGTCAGAATGCATTGGAGCTGGCGGAGATCGCCTTTGAAACCGATCTCAACGCGGGTGAGGCTGCGGAGGAAGAACTGCACCGCCGTGAGAGTGACCTGCAGCGCTGCGAAATGATGATGGAATCTGTGCGCAGTACCGCCGACGGCTTCGGCGGGGACGCAAAGGTGCTGCAGGGGCAGATCGATGAATATAAGTCCCGTATCGGGGACACCAATCGTCAGGCTGAGGAAATTCAGTCTGCACTGGAACAGACAAGACTTGACATTGCGGGTATGACCGCAGGTCAGAATGAATATGAACGCATCCGTCAGGCACTGTCCGATGAACTGGCGGAGATCAAGGCACAGGAGGCCGCTCTGCGCACGGAATATACCGCCGTACAGCGTGCCAAGGCCCAGGTGGAAGAACTACTGAGCAATGCGGACGGGGAACAGGAGACTCGCGTCAGAGCCATCGGTATCGCCAAGGACGATGTGGAGATGCTCCGCATCGCCATTGCGGACGGACAGTCCACCATTGCGGCTACCGCAGGCAGCATTACCCTGCTGAAGGACGAGATCTCCCGTCTCATCCAGAGCAGACTGGAGCTGGAGCGGGAGCGTAATTTGACGGACAGGCACGCACAGGACTGCAACCGTCAGCTGCTGGAAATGGAGCGTCTGTGCGCTAAGTTCGAGCAGAAGAAGCTCACTGCGGAGCTGGAGGAAAAGCAGATCATTGACCGTCTGTGGGACAACTACGGCTTGACCCACTCCGCCGCTCTGGAGCTGCGTCAGCCTGTGGAGAATGCTTCCGCAGCCGCACGGCGCATTGCGGAGCTGCATAAGTCCATTTCCGCACTGGGAACCCCAAACTTCGGGGCAATCGAAGAATATGACCGCGTCAGCGAACGCTATGAGTTCCTTGCGGGACAGCGTGACGACGTGGAAAAATCCAAAAAAGAAATTCTGTCCATCATCGGTGATGTGACCGCCCAGATGAAGGAAGTGTTCATGGAACAGTTCAAAATCATCAATGAGGAGTTCCGCAAGACATTCCTGGAGCTGTTCGGCGGTGGCAAGGCAGCACTGGTGCTGGAGGACGAAAACGATGTGCTGGAATGCGGCATCGAGATCAAAGTACAGCCTCCCGGGAAGGCACTGAGCAGCATCAACCTGCTGTCCGGCGGGGAAATGGCATTCGTTGCCATTGCTTTGTACTTTGCCATCATCAAGGTGCGGCCTACGCCCTTCTGCGTCATGGACGAAATTGAAGCGGCACTGGACGAAGCGAACGTCATTCGATTTGCGGAGTACCTGCGCACCATGTGCAGCAATACCCAGTTCATTGTCATTACCCATCGCCGCGGCACCATGGAAGCGGCAAACAGACTGTATGGCGTGACCATGCAGGAAAAGGGCATCAGCCGCATCATTGAGCTGGATGTGGCGGAGGCCGAAATGAGAATCGCAGCCGAGGAGGGCTAAACCGTGGGATTTTTTGATAAGATTTTCAGCGGTCTGAGAAAGACCCGCAATACCGTACAGCTGGACGGTCTGTTCGCAGACTTTACCAAGGCTGACGATGATTTTTATGAAGAGCTGGAGGAATGTCTGATCCTTGCTGACGTGGGGATGCAGGTCACCTCCAAGGTGGTGTCCGACCTGCGCAAGAAGGTCAAGTCCGAACGTCTGAAGACCAATGTGGAAGTAAAGAATGCCCTGACAAGCATTCTGACCGGTGTTCTCAATGCAGGGGATCTGTCCCTGCAGCTGAACACCAAGCCCTCCGTTATTTTGATGGTGGGTGTCAACGGTGTGGGCAAGACCACCACCATTGGCAAGCTGGCAGCCTCCTTTACCGCACAGGGCAAGAAGGTCCTGCTGGTGGCAGGGGACACCTTCCGCGCAGCAGCTGCGGAGCAGCTGACGGTCTGGTCCGAGCGTGCCAATTGCAGCATCGTTCGCCATGAAGAAGGCTCCGACCCCGCATCCGTCGTCTTTGACGGCTGCGCCGCGGCCAAGGCAAGAGGCACCGATCTGGTTATCATCGATACCGCGGGCCGACTGCATAACAAGTCCAATCTGATGAATGAGCTGAACAAGATCACCCGTGTTATTCGCCGTGAGCTTCCCGACGCGGATCTGGAAACTTTGATGGTGCTGGATGCGACCACAGGCCAGAACGGTCTGATTCAGGCCAAGCAGTTTGCGGAGACCGCAGGCCTTACCGGTATCGTGCTGACCAAGCTGGACGGCACCGCAAAGGGCGGCATTGTGTTCGCCATTGCGGGGGAAATGGGTCTGCCTGTGAAGTATATCGGTGTGGGCGAAGGCGTGGACGACCTGATGGCCTTTGACCCCGCTGAATTTGTGGAGGCACTGCTGAAATGAAACTGATTCTTGCTTCCAATAACGCACATAAGGTAAGAGAATTTAACGAGATCCTGTCTCCTCTGGGTATCGAGCTGGTGCCCCAGTCCCGGGCGGGCTGCCATTTTGAAGTGGACGAGACAGGCACTACCTTTGAAGAAAACGCCTATCTGAAGGCTGCGGCTGTGACCGAAGCGACGGGGCTGCCCGCTGTGGCAGACGACTCGGGCTTGGCGGTGGACGCACTGGATGGGGCACCCGGTATTTACAGTGCCCGCTATACAGGCAAGCACGAGGATACGGATAAGGACCGCAACCTGTTTTTGCTGAAAAATATGGAGGGCGTGGAACATCGTACCGCAAGATTCGTCTCTTGTATCAGCTGCACATTCCCCAATGGGGACCGCATCGATACCAGAGGGGAGTGTGAGGGCGAGATCATGGACGGGGAATACGGCGAAAACGGCTTTGGCTATGATCCCCTGTTCCGTCCCGTGGGCTATGACTGCTCCATGGGGCAGCTGAGCGCGGAAGAGAAAAATTCCATCTCCCACCGCGGCAAGGCACTGATGAAATTTTACGACAAACTGAAGGAGTATTTACATGATCACAACTAAGCAGCGTGCCCAGCTGAGAGGCTTGGCAGCAACCGAGGATACCATCCTGCACATCGGCAAGGGCGGCATCACCGAAAACGTTATTATCCAGTGCCGTGACGCACTGGCAGCAAGAGAGCTGGTGAAGGGCAAGGTTCTGGAAAATTCCATGCTCACTGCCAGAGAAGCCTGCGATCAGCTGTGTGAGGCCTGCGGCGCAGAGCCCGTACAGGTCATCGGCAGCAAGTTCGCGCTGTTCAAGCGCAACCCCCAGAACCCCAAGATCGAACTGGTAAAGGCATCCAAGAAAAAGTAATTCATTCTAATTTGAGAGAAAAGAGATGAGATCCTTATGAAAATTGCTCTGTTTGGCGGCAGTTTTAATCCCCCTCATTTGGGTCATGTGGAGGCAGCGAGATCCGTTGTTTCCATGGTACAGCCCGATCGTCTTCTGATCATGCCCACCTGCGTTTCTCCCCATAAGATCATGGCGGAGGATACGCCTTCTCCCGATGTGCGCAAGCAGCTGTGTGAGCTGGCCTTCGGTGAGATCGAGCAGGCAGAGGTCTCCGATTTGGAAATGCGCAGAGAGGGAAAAAGCTATACGGCAGACACCCTTGCCCAGCTGAAGGAGCTGTATCCCGAGGATACCCTTGTGCTGATCATGGGCACGGATATGATCTTGTCTCTGGAAACCTGGTATCGTCCCGAAACCATTATGGAGCTTGCGGAAATTGCCGTGCTGCTTCGGGGCGTGGAGGAGGACGAGCGGGTGCGCAGCCATATTGCGTATCTGCGTGAAACCTACGGTGCGCGTATCACGCTGCTGGAGGCGGGGGTATATCCCGCGGCTTCCACGGATGTGCGCAATACGCTGAAGCAGGGGGGCGGCAGTGAACTGCTGTCCGAGCCTGTTTATGAATACATCATCCGCAATCGGCTGTACGGAGCCAAGGCGGAGCTGGACTGGCTGCGGAAAAAAGCCCATGCCATGCTCAAGCCCAAGCGCATCCCCCATGTGGTGGGCTGTGAGCAGGAGGCTGTGCGGCTGGCGGAACGCTGGGGCGAGGATGTCTATGACGCGGCTGCAGCGGGGATTTTGCATGATATTACCAAGAAGCTGACCGTTGAGGAACAGTTGATATTGTGCGACAAATATGGTATCATAATCGATATGTCTGTTGCGGGCACGGATAAGACTCTGCACCAGATCACCGGCGCGGCGGTGGCTTACCATGAATTTGGTGTCAGCGAAAAGATCCGCGATGCAATACGGTGGCATACCACCGGGAAGCCGAAGATGAGCTGTTTGGAAAAGATCATCTATCTGGCGGATTATATTGAACCCAATCGCTGTTTCGACGGCGTGGAACGTATCCGGGCTTTGAGCTATGAGAGCTTGGATGCTGCAATGGAAGATGGCCTGCGGATGACCATGGAGGATCTGACCGCACGCGGTAATCCGATTTTGGAGGTATCCGCACAGGCCTACGAATGGTTTAAATCACGAAGGGAAGGATTACTTTGAAGCTATTTGGCGGAACAAAAGGCGGTGCCCATACCAAGGGTGCCGTACATGAAGCGGTTTCCGATGAAGTGTTGGAAGCTGCGGAAGCCGGACAGCCCGCTATGGAAGCATCCGCTGCGCCTGCGGATGATATTGTCTCCTCCGAATCCTCGGAGGCTCCCGTAATTGATGCTCCCGTGGAAGTGGAGGCAAGTGCCGAGCTTCCCGAGGAAGATGGGCTCATGAGCTCTATTGCGGAGACTCTGGGGCTTTCTCCCGAGGAAATGCATCTCGAAGGGGAGGAAGGAACGGGAGAAGTCGATGTACCTACCGAGGGAAGCGAGACGAAAAAGCTGAGCCGCAAGGAAAAAAAGGCGGCCAAGAAGGCTGAAAAGGCTGCTAAGAAAGCCGCAAAAAAATGGTCTGCCGCAAGAAAGGTTCTGGTGGCGGCGGTGCTGCTCATGGCACTGTGCATCACCGGCTTTGCAGGGTATTTCGTAAAGGAAATGTGGGTCACCGATGAAACTCTGGATATTTATGAGGCCGACTTTACCGGTGACATCATTTACGCAGATGATGTGGAGCAGGTGCAGATCGATCAGGGTCAGCAGGTGGAGGAGATCCCTCTGGATGAGACTCGTAAGAAGGGCTGCTATACCTTCCTGGTTGCGGCTCGTGACGTGGCAAGCGGCTGTACGGACGTTATTATTGTGGGCCGATTTGATACGGAAAACCACACCATCAACATGGTCAGCATCCCCAGAGATACCATGACCAACAGAGCGGACTTGAAGATCAACACCGCATATCAGGGCAATCTGGCCTCCGGCGGCAACGGTATCGACGGTCTGAAGCGTGAGATCAAAAAGCTGGTGGGCTTTGAAATTGACAGCTATGCCATTGTGGACGTTGAGGCTGTGGAAAAGCTCATCGATGCCATCGGCGGTGTGTACTTCGATGTGCCTCAAGATATGCACTACAGCGACGTGAGCCAGGATCTGGAGATTCACCTCAACAAGGGCTATCAGAAGCTGTCCGGCTCAGATGCGGTCAAGCTCCTGCGCTTCCGCAAGGGCTATGTAAACGGCGACCTTGGCAGAATTGAAGTACAGCACGACTTTATCAAGGCACTTGCCGAGCAGATGCTGGACATCGGCAACATTCCCAATTTGAAGGCTGCCATTGATATTTATCAGGAGCATGTGCAGTCCAACCTGACGCCCGGCATGATCTTGTTCTATGCCAAGCACTTCCTGGAGATGGATCCGGAAAACATCAATTTTGTCTCTATGCCCCAGCATATGGGCGGCATGGTCAATAACCAGAGCTTCCTGTTCATTTCCGTTGGCAGATGGGTGGAGGTCATCAACGAGTACCTGAACCCCTATAAGGATAAGATCGGTCAATGGCATCTGGACATCAAGTCCAGCATGGACGGCGGCAACAGCTTCTACTATACACAAGGACCCAAGTAATAAAAATACTATATAGAATAGGATGATACAAATGTTGAAACCTGCAGAATTGGCAAAAATCGCAGCTCTTGCGCTGGATGAAAAGCTGGGCAAGAACATCACCGTTATGCACACCACCGATGTGACTGTGCTGGCCGACTACTTCGTGATCTGCACCGCAAACTCCACCTCCCACATTAAGAGTCTGGTGGACATTGTGGAATTTAAGATGGAAGAAGTGGGTGAGCCCGCGCACAAGCGTGAGGGTGACCGCAACAGCGGCTGGATCGTTCTGGACTTCGGCTGCGTGATCGTTCATGTATTCATGGAAGAAGCAAGAGAATTCTATGATCTGGAACGCCTGTGGGCAGACGCACAGCGCGTTGAAATTGAAAATCTGGGCTGATTGCTCAATTTAGTAATAGAAGAAATAATCAGAAACGAGATGAGTGAAATATGAATTACGATTTCCGGGCTATTGAAAAGAAATGGCAGGATATTTGGGATGAAAAGAAGATCTATGCAGCGCAGAACGGCGGCGAAAAGCCCAAGTTCTTCGGTCTGGTAGAATTCCCCTATCCCTCCGCAGCAGGTCTGCACGTAGGCCACCCCCGTCCCTATACCGCAATGGACATCATTGCCCGTAAGAAGCGTATGGACGGCAATAATGTGCTGTTCCCCATGGGCTATGACGCATTCGGTCTGCCCACCGAAAACTACGCTATCAAGAACCACATCCACCCCCGCATCGTTACCGAGGACAATATCAAGAACTTCCGCCGTCAGCTGAAGGCTCTGGGCTACAGCTTTGACTGGGACCGTGAGATCAACACCACCGATCCCAAGTACTTCAAGTGGACCCAGTGGATCTTCCTGCAGCTTTACAAGAACGGTCTGGCATACAAGGCAAAAATGCCCGTCAACTGGTGCACCAGCTGCAAGTGCGTTCTGGCAAACGAAGAAGTTGTGGAAGGTGTCTGTGAGCGCTGTGGTGCTCCCGTTGTCCGCAAGGAAAAGAGCCAGTGGATGCTGCGCATCACCAAGTACGCAGATCGTCTGATTGACGATCTGGAGGGTCTGGACTTTATCGAACGCGTAAAGGCACAGCAGACCAACTGGATCGGCCGCAGCCACGGTGCGGAAGTAAAGTTCAGCTCCACCATGGGCGATGAGATCGTTGTTTACACCACTCGTCCCGACACTCTGTTCGGCGCTACCTACATGGTTCTCAGCCCCGAGCACGATCTGGTGGCAAAGTGGATGCCTCAGCTGACCAATGTGGACGAGATCAAGGCTTATCAGGCAGCGGCTGCCGCAAAGTCCGATCTGGAACGTACCGAGCTGAACAAGGAAAAGACCGGTGTGAAGCTGGGCGGTGTTATGGGCATCAATCCCGTAAACGGCAAGGAGATCCCCATCTTCATCTCCGACTACGTTCTGTCTACCTACGGTACCGGTGCTATCATGGCGGTTCCTGCACATGACGACCGTGACTGGGAATTTGCAAAGGCCTTCAACTGCGACATCATTGAGGTTGTTGCGGGCGGCAATATTGAAGAAGCTGCCTTCACTCTGAAGGACGATACCGGCATCATGGTCAACTCCGGCTTCCTGAACGGCATGACCGTACGCGAAGCAATTCCCGCCATCACCGAATGGCTCACCGAACAGGGCATCGGCGAAGCAAAGACCAACTTCAAGCTCCGTGACTGGGTATTCTCCCGTCAGCGTTACTGGGGCGAACCCATTCCCATTATCCACTGCCCCCACTGCGGCGAAGTGGCTATGGACGAATCCGAACTGCCTCTGCTGCTGCCCGACGTAGAAAGCTACGAGCCCACCGACGACGGCGAAAGCCCTCTGGCTGCTATGACCGACTGGGTCAACTGCAAGTGCCCCAAGTGCGGCGCTGACGCTATGCGCGAAACCGACACCATGCCTCAGTGGGCAGGCTCCAGCTGGTACTTCCTGCGCTACATGGATCCTCACAATGACGAGGCTCTGGCTTCCAAGGAAGCTCTGGAATACTGGGGGCAGGTAGACTGGTACAACGGCGGTATGGAACACACCACCCTGCACCTGCTGTACTCCCGCTTCTGGCACAAGTTCCTGTACGATATCGGCGTTGTTCCCTTTAAGGAACCCTATGCCAAGCGCACCAGCCACGGCATGATCCTGGGCCACAACCCCCACTACATCGAAAATTACAAGACCGAGGAAGAAAAGGCTGCCGCTATTGCCAAGTACGGCAATGAAGTCTACCGCACTTCCGTCAAGATGTCCAAGTCTCTGGGCAATGTTGTCAATCCCGACGATGTCATCGCTACCTATGGTGCGGACACCATGCGTCTGTACATCATGTTCATCGGCGACTTTGAAAAGGTTGCTACCTGGTCCAACGAAGCAGTCAAGGGCTGCAAGCGTTTCCTGGACCGCGTATGGAACATGGCAGAGGGTGTCAATGACGATGCTGTGGAATACTCCAAGGCCAATATGTCCGCAATGCACAAGACCATTAAGAAGGTCTCCGAGGACATTGAAAACCTGAAGCCCAACACCGCTATCGCCGCGCTGATGACTCTGATGAATCAGCTGAGCAGGAGCTGCAACCGTGCGGAACTGAAGACCGTGCTGCAGCTGCTGTCTCCCTTTGCACCTCACATCTGTGATGAGCTGTGGGAACAGAAGGGCTTTGAAGGCATCTGCTCCGTATCCGAATGGCCCAAGTACTCCGAAGACAAGTGCAAAGATGAGGAGATCACCATTGCGGTTCAGGTCAACGGCAAGGTCAGAAGCACCATCACCATTGCTGCCGACAGTGCTGACGAAGATGTGATCGCAGCCGCTACCGCTGACGAAAAGATCAAGCGTCAGATGGAAGGCATGCAGATCGTAAAGACCATCGTGGTCAAGAATAAGATCTGCAACCTGATTTTGAAGCCCAAGAAGTAAGATTTCTCTTGACAACGGGCATATAACTCATTATAATAACAATGTTGACGCCATATATTATGGCCCTTGAAACACTGTAAAGTGATTTTGAAGGGAGGGAAACAAATGTCCGAAATTATCGTTAGAGAGAATGAATCTCTGGATAACGCTCTTAAGAGATTTAAGCGTGACTGCGCTAAGGCTGGCATCCAGCAGGATCTGAGAAAGAAGGAATACTATCAGAGCCCCAGCGTAAAGCGTCGTAAGAAGTCCGAGGCTGCTCGTAAGAACAAGAAGAAGCGTTATTACTAATGTGAAGCAATGAAAAACGGGAGCACTCGTGTGCTCCCGTTTTTTGTATATCATCTATCATTGAGGGTAACCGGTTATGGAACATAAAAAGATTTTTGACAAGAATCTTTACAGCCACGAAATGGACTATCAGGGGCACTATCCCCCCTCGTCCATGCACCGCCTGTGCAACAGCAGCTACTTCGGCTGTATGCGTGACAACGGCCTGCCGTATCCCGCCATCCGCTCGCAAATGAATGCCACCCACATGGTTGGCATGGCGGATCTGCATATTCTGAAGCCTGTGCAGGTGCTGAATGATGTGCAGTCCGTTGAGCTGTACTCTCTGCCCCTTATGCGCTCCAAAGGCGTATTTATGGCCCGTGTGTTTGCGGTGCAGAACGGCGAGATCCTGGCTATGATGAATCAGGTCAGTATGATCGTCAGCATGGAGACCCGCAAGGTCATGCCTACCCAGGAGGTCTGTGACCGCATGGGTGTGGACATTATGAAGACCACCATTGCCGCTCCCCGCCGCTTGAAGCTGCCTGAGGACATGACACTTGACCATGAGCATACTGTACGCTATTCCGACTGTGACATCAATAAGCACATGAATACAGGCAAGTACATTGACCAGATCTGTGAGACTCTCGGTTACTGGGAAGGCAGCCATAAGGTAATGAACCGAATCCGTATTGAGTTTAACCGTGAATGTGTCCCCGGTGATACACTGGGTATCTATGTGAAGCGCAGTGTCCACGGCTGGTATGTGAAGGGCGTAAAGAACGGCACGGAGGATGCCTTCAAGGCCTATGTGGAAATGAGAGAAGCGGACGAAGATGCGTAAGGTTCTGGATTATAACATCACAGGGCATGATACGGACTACTATCGCTGTATTTCTCCCACTGCCTATCTGAAAATTGCGGAGACTGCCTGCTTCATTGCTTCCGAAACGGACGGCATGCTTATGCAGCGCATGATCGATGAGATGCAGGCCACATGGATGACCGCATCCTTTCAGTTGGAAATATTTAAGGATGTTTTCTATGTAGGACCTGTGGAGGTCTTCGTGGATCCCTTTGTGAAGAATGGGCTTGTATTTACCCGCACGGGACATATTCTCCGTAAGGGTGTGGAAATTGCTCGTTTCCACATGAACACCATGGCGGTAAATTTCAATACCCGTAAGGTCATGGCTCCCGAAATGGTGGCACAGCACTTTGGTGTGTCCTACGTTGTGGCCTCCGGCGCTCCCGCCAGATTGGGGATGCCCTCGGATATGGAGCGGTACGAGGAATATTCCGTACGCTATTCCGACTGCGACCACAATCAGCATTTGCGGGCCTGCGAATATGTAAACCTCATCTGCGATGCTGCCGAATACTGGACGGGGCCCGTTCGGGAAAAGAAGGGCAGAGCGCTGAACGTGGAGTTTATGGGGGAATGCAGGGCAGGAGAGACTCTGTCTATTAGCCGCAGGTTTACGCCCGAGGCGGTCTATGTGAGTGGTGTGCGCCCCGATGGCAAGCCTTCCTTCAGAGCCTACTTTGTAATGGAGTGATACCTATGATTTTGAAGCATACATTTCCTGCCTGCAGCGGGGATTACCACGGCTTTGTCAGTCCCAATTATATGATGCGGGAAATCGACGAAGGGGTTGCGGCGGCAAACTATGCTGACGGTGCGGGCTTCGCCCATATTTTTCCCACCATCGGTGTGACTTGGATGATGGGGCAGTGTGTGTTGGAATTCAAGGAGCTGCTGGTTCCCGCTCGGGAGGTTACGATCGAGGCTCTGCCCCGTGAGCAGTTTGGCATTGCCACGGTTCGCCGCTGTGTCATGTGTTTGCAGGGGAGAGAAATTCTGCGCTTTTCCGCCAAGCTGCTGCCTGTGGATTTCAAGGCACGAAAGGCTGTGCCTGCCTCTACACTGGATCCCTTCTGGAAGTCGCCTCCCGCAGCCTGCGGGGAAAAAATCGTCTTTTTGCAGATGCCCGACGGGATGGAGACCAAGGAACGGTATTTGGTGAAATATCGGGATTGTGATACCAATAAGCACATGACGGCCTTCCGTTATTTGGATCTGATCATGGAAACTGTGGGCTATTGGGACGGAGCGGCCCGTCTGCCCGAGCGCATTCAGATCGATTATCTGCGGGAGTGCTTCCCCGGAGAGACGCTTACTCTGCGGTATGGTGAAGCTGAGGGCGTTCGGTACTGCTGCGGTGTGAAGGAGGACGGTACGGAGGCCTTCCGCAGTGCAGTTCGTTTGGCTGAGTCAGCGTACCCCCTTGTTCCCTTGGATGAAGTGGGAGAATATTGACCCTAAAGCTAAAAATCGCTGTCGGAAGGACAGCGATTTTTTATAGGCTTAAATTCTTTTGTCGTTGATCTTCATTAGGAAGTCATTGATCTGGCATAGCTGCTTGGCCAATACGGGGATCTCGGGCTTCATACCGCGGCGCAGCCATTTGACGATCACAAGACCGGTGCCCCACATGATGTATTCCATGGCGATGTTGAAGGTGTTTGAATCGGAACTATGGATGCGGCGATTGCGGGCCTTAATGGGGAAGCTGAAGTCGATGTTCATGGCCTTGAATTCTCGTTCGGACAGCTGCGGCATAATTAAGCACAAAGAGGCATTGTCCCGAATGATGGACAGCAGAGCAATGTAAAACTCCTCGTTGTCCATGCGGTCGTATTGAGACATGATGGAAACAAGCTTTTGATGCAGCTCGGTCACGATGCTTTCTACCAAATCGGAAATATCGTCATAATTGGAGTAGAAGGTGGTGCGGTTCACATCAGCCACACGGCAGATATCGGTGACCGTGATTTTACTGATCAGCTGCGTTTTGGAAAGCTCCAAAAAAGCTTCCTGGATCACCCGTTGGGAATAAGCGCGCTTTCTGTTCATTTTCTTTTCTGCAGTGTTGGGCATAACAGTTTTCTCCTTTATCCTATTCTGAAAGAAGTGTTTCGCATTATGTCAAACAAATCATGGACAGTTTGATGTTTAGCGTTTCAAAAATGACGGTATAAAATTGTATAAACCGCTGAAATATAGATTACACCGACATTATACACCTCATTTGTTGAGATTACAACAAAAATATCCTTACTTTGATGATTGTTTTATAGAACGAGCCCTGTTATACTATTAACAATTTCAGAGAGAAAAACACATGGTTCGTATATCCATGTTAAATCTTCCTTTCAAGGAGCTGTTGCGAGACAGCTCTTTTTTATATTGCACTTACGCATATGGGGTGGTAAAATATATACTTGGAAAAGAACTATAGGAGGGACCCTATGATGGATATGAAAGAAACTCTGCGTTATCCTGTTACCGCAGCGGATATTGATGCAACCGGCTATATGCCTCCCAGACCTCTTATTCAGCAGCTGGTGCTGGCGGCTACCTACCGCAACAGAGACGAGGGGGCGGGCAAGACCGTTCTGCGTGCACAGCTGGCAGCTGCCTGGATGTTCCGCCGTGTGAAGTTTGAGCAGTTCCGGCGCATCGTTGAAGGTGACGAACTGGTGGGCTTTGGCTCCGGCAGAACCGAATGCACCACCGAATATGTGCTCCGCGGTGAATTTTATAAGAACGGTGAGCTGGCAGCCCGTCTGGACATTGCCATGATGCCCGTTGTGCTGAAGGAACGCCGCAAGCTGGTGTGTGCGGACATCGAGCCTCTGTACTCCACCAAGCCCATGAACGAGGTGCCTCCCTTTGGCAGACTGCCCATGCTGGCAGACATGGCTTACGGTGCGGATAAGACCATCACCGAGGCTGACTGCGATGAAAATGCAGCCCACTTTGCTTCCCACAACTATGCCGATTTGGTATGCCGCGAGACCGGTTACTGGGAAGGTGAGTACCGTATGATCACCAAGATGCAGTTGGACTACGTGAAGGAATGTGTTACCGGCGATACCATTAAGCTGGCGAAGACCGAAAACGGTGCAGGCTACACTGTACAGGGCATCCACCTGAACGGCAAGCCTTGCTTCAACGCATACTGCGAATACGAAGCATAATGCATAAGGGCGGTAAAAACCGCCCTTACCAGACTGTCAAAAAATGCTTCGCAGAATTTCGTCCATAAGGACGAAACAAAGTCAAATCTATTTTTCGCGCCGGCATGGCGTCGAAGCAAGCTCCATATCGCTTTCCGCTCAAGTGTGAGCGGAGAGCACTCATTCCGCTGCTTC
>JAFQDR010000140.1 GCA_017415945.1 Oscillospiraceae bacterium | reverse complement strand
TAAGGTTGTTGCTTGGTACGACAACGAATGGGGTTACTCCAACAAGATGGTTGAACTGATGTGCTACGTTGACTCCGTTCGCAAGGCATAATTCAGATTAAACCGATCCAATTTTAAAATCATTATGGCGGGGACTGTCATACGACGGTCTCCGCTTGATTTTTTTGCTAAAATAGTGTATAGTTTTTCGGTAAAGTAAGCGATATCAAGCGATTTGTCTTTTGATTTGTATGATTCGGAGGCGATATTTTGGCGAATCAGAAAAAACAAAATTTTTTGCACGGTGCGGTGATTTTGACAGCCGGTCTTGCTGTAATAAAAGTGCTCGGTGCAATCTATAAAATTCCCATTGCGAATATTCTCGGTAAGGAAGGTTATGGGATGTTCCTTGCCGCTTACAATGTATATAATGTTTTTTATACCGCATCTACTGCAGGCATTCCCGTTGCCATGGCAAGATTGATCGCTGCATCCGATGCAGAAGGGCGGCCTATGCAAATTCGCCGCTACTATCGTGTTGGTTTGACCACATTCTTTTGTATCGGCTTTATTTGTTCGGCCATTATGTTCCTGTTTCCTACGGAGCTGGCTGCAAGCATCAATCACGTCAGTGCGGCACAAAGCATCTGGGCACTGTCTCCCGCAATTTTACTTTGCTGTCTGATCGCGGTTTTCAGAGGATTTACCCAGGGCCATTCCAATATGATCCCCACTGCGGTATCACAAATTCTGGAAGTCTTGTTTAAGCTGATTTTTGGCCTGGGTCTTGTGCTTGTCTTCACAGCCATGGGAAAAAGCACTCCTTTGTGCTGTGCGGCGGCCATCTCAGGCGTAACCATGGGCTCTCTCATAGCGCTGCTGTACCTTGTTTGGTATAAATACAAAAACTACGGCAATGCTACTTTAACAGCGGAAGAAACCGATATCCCCGATAGCTATGGTACTATCCTGAAGAATCTGCTTCTGGTGGTTGTCCCCATTTCTATTGCATCTTCCGTGCAAAGTGTTATCAATCTCATTGATACCAAGCAGATCATGAGTCTGCTGCAGGGCGCTGCAGGGTTTACATACGAAGCCGCTTCGGGAATGTTCGGGGTATATGGCGAAGCTCAAACCTTGTATAACCTTCCCGGTACTATCATATCCGCAATTTCCGTAAGTATCGTTCCCACCATTGCGGCAAATTTCGCTGTACAGAATTTGCAGGGAGCAAAGGAAACCTCTGAAACGGGTCTGCGTATTACCGCGGTTCTTGCACTGCCTATGGCCTTTGGTTTAAGTGTGCTCAGTGATCCCATAATGAATGTCCTGTATTGGGGGGAAGCAGAAGGCGGTGCAGGCATACTGTCTGTATTGGGGTTATCTGCATTCTTCTTGTGCATGGTAGTAGTAATGACGGGGATCCTGCAGGCGGGCGGAAAGGAACGCTTGCCGCTGCTGTCCGCAATTATCGGCGGTGTCGTGAAGATCACAGCAAATATGTTCTTGTTGGCTAATCCCAACATCAATATTTACGGTGCAGCTCTCAGTACCTTACTGTGCTATATTGTCATGGCAGCTCTTGATTTCCTTTTCCTCAAGTCTTGTCTGGGCGAGTACCCCAGTCTTGTAAAGATCATTTCTCGTCCTCTAATCAGCACATTGGTAATGGCTGTTTGCGCCTACACTGTCTACTCCTTGTGTGGTATAATCAGTCAGGAGCCCGGCCGTTTACTGATGACGATTTATTTGGCTGTCTCCATTGGTAGTGCGGTCATTGTATACCTCGTCATGGTAATTATCACCCGCTCTGTCACGGCAGAGGACATGAAGCTCATTCCAAAAGGTGAAAAAATCGCTAAGCTCCTTCGTATGAAGTAAAAAGGGTAATGTGTAGCCTATGGATAAATTTGAATGTAAACAAAATTACGATTTGAACGATTTTGTGTCGCTCATTTCCTTTCTGCGTTCCGAAAACGGTTGCCCTTGGGATCGTGTACAGACCCATTCATCCATCCGCAGGAATCTTCTTGAGGAAGCATATGAATTGGCGGAAACGCTGGACAATGACGATAAAGAGCACATGAAGGAAGAACTGGGCGATGTTATGATGCAGGTCCTTTTCCACAGTGACATTGAAGCAGATGCCGGTGTGTTTACTATACAGGATGTGGCTGACTATGCCTGCAAAAAGCTTGTTCGCCGTCACCCCAACTTATTTGGCGAAAAGACCGATTTGGATTGGGATGCCATTAAGCGTGTTGAACGAGGCGAGAGGACGGTGGCAAGGGAAATGGCAGACGTTTCCCACAGCTTACCATCTCTCTGGAGAGCGGATAAAATCCAGCGTAAAGCAGCCAAGGTTGGATATGATTGGCCGAATATTCATGACGCCTTGGACAAAATAGAGGAAGAAGCCCAAGAACTCCGTCTTGGTGTAGATGCGGGAGATACCGAAAATATCATCGAGGAGCTGGGCGATTTGATATTTGCCACTGTTGATGCCGCTCGTATGCTTGGTGTGGATCCCGAATCCGCAGTTCATAGGGCTTGTGAAAAGGCGATTCGTCGTTTTACATTTATGGAAGAGCAGGCGGCACTGCAGGGAAAGCGGATGGATGAGCTAACGCTTTTTGATATGGAAATATTACACCAGCAGGCCAGACAGGCGCAGGAAGGGAAGACCCCTGTTTTTGATAAGCTGGACTACTTTAAGGCCTGCGAAAACACTTTAAATAAATGATAGGAGAATTTATACTATGAACAAAGCAGAATTGATTGCTTCTGTTGCTGAAAAAGCAGACATTTCCAGAAAGGATGCGGAAAAGGCTGTGAATGCAGTGTTTGACTGCATCACGGACAGCCTGAAGGCGGGTGACAAAGTAAGCCTTGTGGGATTTGGCATTTTTGATGTGAAGGAACGTGCGGAGCGCATGTGCAAGAATCCTCGTACAGGTGAAGATGTGCTCAGCCCCGCAGCTCGTGTTCCCGCCTTCAAGGCAGGCAAAGCGCTGAAGGATGCTGTAGCCGAATAAACGAGTTCAAGAAAAGAGACATTGCGTGTGAAATATGCAATGTCTCTTTTTAATTATATGTTGATTATACCATATGGTTTGACAAAGTTTTTCTTCTGCATTCTCTATAATGTACCCAATTACTCCATGGAGGCAGATCATGCTTAAGCAAACTACCGAAACACACAGCAATAGCCAAAAAAAGCTTCGTTCTCGGCTGTATGATATTCTGCGCCGATCTGTTCTTGTTGGCAATCTCTGTGTATTTTGCATAGGATTTTTTATTGCAGGTGCTTCACTATATGACTCCTGTCTTTTTTGCGGTGCTGCGTTTGTGGGAGCACTTGGCAGTGGTATGCCTGCTTTTTTCGGTTTGGCAGGGGTTTTTGCAGGGTACATATGGTTTTACGGATTCGAGCAATCCATCCTATATCTCGGTGCATCCCTATTTGTATATACGATCTCTTTTATATTTCAATATACCTCCATGTCTCGTTCGAGACTGTTTATGCCACTGACCGTCCTTCTGATCATTGGAATGATTCGAGCCTATGGAAGAATCAGTGTTGTGCGGGGCAGCATGGACCTAATATGGCACAGCTGTTTTGAAGCATTTGGAGCAGGGCTGCTTACGTATATATATTCCCTTTCCCTTCGACATGAGACCTTTCATACGCCAAAACAAATATCCTTATATTCGTCCTTTGCTCTTTTTGCTACAGTTGCAACAGGGGTGTCGGATTTTGCTATTTTAGGTGGAATCTCTCCAACTGCGATCGCAATGACTGTTTTTGTATTGACACTTATGTATGGAGACGAATTGCAGGTTTATCCGGTTGCGCTTATGTTTGGTTTTGTTTTGCAGTGCGGAAGCATCGCAAGAGAAGGTGCATTTTTAATGTTTCAGCTTTACGCATTGGCAGATGTGACACCCTTAAAAAAGAATAAGCTTCTGCTATCGACCTATTGTCTTGGGACATATTGTATATACAGTCTTTCAAGCGGCAGGATCGATTTACTTATAGAGCACTTATTGGAAGTGCTGCTTGCAATATTGCTGTTCTTATGCATCCCGCGTCGTTGGTATGTAGGGGAGAAGATTTGTATTTCGGCCGGATCTCATGAAAATTCACCGAATGTATTTGGGCTGGCCGAATTGTTTGAGAATGTATGTCGGTGCTATCCCATTCGCACGGTGCAGAAGGCTTCGCCGCCGGATTACCAATATGTGTTTGATCGGGCATTGGAGGCGGTTTGTGATTCCTGTGAAAAGAGACAGTTTTGTTGGGAGAAGCATGGTATGGACTCAGCCTCGTTGCTTCGCAAATCAGCGGAGCATATTGCCGAACGGGGAAAATTGAAAACGGAAGATTTACCAAGTGGCTTTCGGGGAAATTGTATACAGCCTTATAGTGTGGTTCTTGCTGTAAATTATGAGCTGCAAAGATGGAAGCTGACCGAAAGAATTTTGGAAACTGAGCATATGAATGCATATTACTGTAAACAACAATATCAATTGTTTGCTCGCATGCTGCAAACAATATCAAATGGGCTGCGGTCGGAGTCTAATAATGTCGTTATGCATAGTCCAAAGTATTCGGCTGAGGTGGGATTTGCGTCCAAGAGAAAATACGGCGAGCCTGTTTGCGGTGATTCGGTGAAGTATTTTAAAACATCGAATGGAATGCTGCATGTCATACTGTCCGACGGAATGGGAAGCGGAAAGGATGCAGAGCGGATCAGTTCTTTTGCAGCTTCTGTTATAGAATATGGACTGAAGCTGTTTCCAGATCCAAGTATGATTGTCGAATTGGTTCATTTAACCCTGCAGTCCATGGATCCATGGGCAACCGCTACCATTGATCTGTTGTCTGTAGATTTATATACAGGAGATCTCACATTTTATAAAATGGGTGCAAGTGACTCCTATGTTCTTGCATCGAATCAAATGACTACTGTGGAAGGTACCATTTATTCTGCGGGAAATTCCATGGCGGATATAATGCAGTATAAGAAAATATCGGTCAACACGGAAGCGGTAATCGTACTTTCCAGTGACGGTGCGGCATTGGAGGGGAAAACTGCGCTGGTGCAATCACTGTGGAATGATCGATATAATATGAAATACGCGGCCAGAAAGCTGCTTTTATCTGCAGAAAATGATGTATCCGACGATAAAACAGTCATAACAGTATTGATCAAAAAGAAACATGATTCTGTTTAATGACAGCTCTATTTGGATAAAATACGGATATGGCACTGCATAGGAGGTTACTGATATGGTAAAGGGCTTATCCAAAAAAATTATCGTAGTGAAATCCCCCGATCCCAAAATATTTGAGCAAGCAATTTTTATTGTACGGGATGAATATTTGCACAGTCAAGGTATCGATCAAAAGGAATTGATGCGCCAAGCCAACGAAGCGGCAAGCGGATATCTGAAGTCCTCTTATGGCATCAGACGTTTTCGCTTTATTAAGCCCATGCTATATGGAGCAATTCTGTTAGCTGCAATTGCAATTATGATAGCGGCGGGATACATTCTTTTTTAACGAATCAGGGAGCCAATTGTAGAATTTGGCTTCCTATTTTTTTGTTCATAACAAAATTAGTTGAGAAACAAACATAAAAGTGATATGATGTAAGGTAATTGAAATAGATGCAGAAAGGATGGGGTGTATGATGAATAACCAAACTTTTGAATTCGAAGAACACAGCGATTATCTTCGCCTGCTTTTATCGGAAAAGAATGCGGGAGAGCTTCGTCTTCAGCTGAATGAAATGGAAGACTTTGACGTTGCGGTATTTTTGACCGATCTCCGTGAGGATGGGGAGCAGCTGATGGTCTTAACCTATTTGATGCTGTCCAAAGAAAAGGCAGCCAGCGTATTTGCAGAGCTGGAGCCCCCTGAGCAGGAGCTGATCATCAACTCTATTTCCGACGCACAGCTTGGCGCCATCATCGAAGAAATGTACGTGGACGACGCGGTTGACCTGATGGAGGAGCTGCCCGCAAATGTCGTCAGACGCGTTATGCGCACTGCAAAGCCCGAAACCAGAAAGCTAATCAATCAGTATTTGAAGTATCCCGAAAATTCGGCCGGCAGCATTATGACTGCTGAATTTGTGGATTTGAAGAAATACATGAGTGTAAAGGAATCCATTGCCCGTATTCGCAGAATCGGTGACGATAAGGAAACCATTTATGTTTGCTATGTGACCAGTGCTGACAGAAAGCTGGAGGGTGTGGTTACGGTTAAGGATCTTCTGCTGCATGATGACGATGATATTATCGAAGACATCATGAGTACGAATGTGATCTGTACTCACACAAGAGCAGACCAGGAGGAAGTTGTCAGCATCATCTCCGACTACGATATGCTGGCAATCCCGGTTGTAGACGGTGAAAATCGTCTTGTTGGTATTATTACGGTTGACGACGTCATCGACGTTATTGAAGAAGAAAACACGGAAGACATTGAAATGATGGCAGGTATTTTGCCTATGGATACCCCTTATGCCCGTTCTCCTGTGGTTGAGATTTGGAAAAGCCGTATGCCTTGGCTTTTGATTCTGATGCTGTCTGCAACCATGACACAGATGGTCATTACCTCTTTTGAGGATGCCCTTGCGGCCCAAGCGGTATTGACGGCGTTTATTCCTATGCTGATGGGTACGGGCGGCAACTCGGGCAGTCAGGCCCCTACCGCGGTTATTCGAAGCTTGTCGCTGGGGGAGACGGAGCCGAGCGATGTGCTTAAAGTCGTTTGGAGAGAGATCCGCGTTGCGGTACTTTGCGGTATTACTCTTGCGGCTGTGAATTTTGTAAAACTTATGCTGGTTGACCGCATTTTGCTGCATAACCCCGATGTTACCACTGCGGTCGCCCTTACGATCTGTCTTACTATGGTCTTTATCGTTATGTTTGCAAAAACAGTTGGATGCACCCTGCCTTTGCTTGCCGAAAAAATCGGCTTGGATCCGGCTGTAATGGCAGCTCCCTTGATTACGACTCTGACCGATACGGTCTCTCTTCTGATTTTCTTCCAGTTCGCAAGAATGATCCTGCATCTTTAAATCCCCTATGAAAGGCGGAAACGGTATGTCCGCAGTTATCAATCAATTGGCGCAAATGGTCATTATGATCGTAATTGGCTATATTTGCGCAAAGGTCGGATTAACCGGCCCTGAATTCAATCGGCATACCAGCAAGGTGCTGACCAATGTCTTGCTGCCCGCCACTATTCTTAAGGCTATGACAGGCCTTGGGGGTGATCTCACAAACGGAGAACTGGTTTATGTAATTATACTGTTCTTTATTATGATGGGAATCGCAGGCGCTGTTGGGGGTCTGCTTTCTCGGCTGCTGCACGTCCATCCGTCCGAACGAGGCATTGTGGTAGGCCTGGTTATGTATATGAACATTTCCTTTGTGGGATTCCCTCTGGTGGAGACCTACTACGGTGCACAGGGAATGCTGTATGCCTGTTTATCCTGCGTACCCATGAATCTGCTGATGTTTTCCGTGGGTGTTGCGGGAATCAGCGGTAACAGCCGAGACGCCATCAGCTTAAAGCAGATGCTGAACATTCCATTGCTCAGTACGCTTTTGGGTATTATTATCATGGCTTTGGGACTTCGTCTTCCGACAGTCGTTTCCGGTACAATCAGTTCCGTTGCAAATGCAACTGTTCCGATATCTATGATTATCCTTGGCTCATCACTTGCTGCAATTCCCACAAAATCGGCGCTTGGTGATGTTCGCATTTACATAATCGCTATTGCAAGACTTCTGGTTTGCCCGATTGCCACAAACTTTTTGTTGAGACTGTTTGTAGACAATCAAACGCTGATCGGAGCGGTTACCATTCTCGCTTCCACACCTGTGGCTGTGTTGATGACCCCGCTCTGCGTTCAGTATGGCAAGAGCGATGCTTTGCCTTCAAAGAGTATTTTTATCAGCACGGTTCTATCTGTATTTACAATGCCGGCAATGATATGGCTTTTATTATAAGGAGAAATTATGAATATTGTTATTATTGGTGCGGGTAAAGTTGGTTATGCTCTTGCAAAACAATTGTCCATTGAACATCACGATGTTACTGTCATCGATCAATCAATGGACAAAATTGAATATGTAAGCTCAAACCTTGATACCTATGCCATCTGCGGTAATGGTGCAAATTATGAAATGCAGCTTGCTGCGGGTGTGAGTGACGCAAATCTGGTTATCGCCTGCACAAATTTGGACGAGGTGAATATGCTTTGCTGTATTGTGGCGAAAAAGCTCGGTGCGGCCCATACAATTGCTCGTGTGCGCGATCCTGACTATGTTAATCAGGTTATGTTTTTACGGGAGGAGCTGGGATTGTCTCTTTGGATCAACCCCGAGCAGGCCACTGCAGAGGAAATTTCCCGTCTGCTGCGCTTTCCTTCGGCTGCAAAGATCGATGCCTTTGCAAAGGGCAGGGCTGAATTGGTAGAGTTCCGTCTCAGCGAAAAGAATCCTCTTTGCGGAATGACTGTCAGCGCAATCCATCCAAAATATAAAGTCAAGGTGCTGCTGAGTATTGTAGAGCGTGCAGGGAAGGTCATTATTCCTTACGGTGATTTTGTATTAGCCCCCGGAGACAAGATCAGCATTGTCGGCAGTCCCGCAGAACAAAGCAAATTTGCTGAAATGATTGGGATTCGAAAGAAGCCCGTAAAAAAGGTTATGATCGTGGGCGCGGGCAAGGCAGCTGTCTACTTGGCAGAAATGCTTCTGGACATTGGAATGCGCGTAAAAATCATAGAGCAAAACTACGAGAAATGTGTATTCCTCAAAAATCGACTTCCCAAGGCTACTATTGTTAACGGTGACGGAACCAATCCCGACCTTTTGAGAGAGGAAGGCCTGCAGGATGCTGATGCGCTTGTTGCCCTTACAGGGAAAGACGAACGCAATATTATAACTGCAGTTTACGCTAAATCTATCGGTGTAGATGTTGTTATTGCTAAGGTGAACAGTAACCAATATGACCTTGTGTTGGATAAAACAGGTGTAGATGTTACTGTGCAGACCTCCCGGATCACCATGCAGCACATTATCCACTATGTCCGAGCAATGGACAATCGCAAGGGAAGCAAGATGGAAACGCTGTATTTGCTCAATGACGGTAAGGCCGAGGCAATGCAGTTCAATGTTACATCCGCAGATGCACCCGCTGTTAAAATCAAAGACATTAAGTTCCGAAAAGGTGTTCTTGTATCTGCCATTCTTCGCAACGGTCAATGCCTTATTCCCGGCGGCAATGATATGATCTTGCCCAATGATGGCGTAATCATAGTCACTCGCCACCATGACATTCGGCAGTTCAGTGATATATTTGAGAGGTAACGGCTATGAATTATCGATTGATCAGCCAAATCCTCGGACGCGTTCTTGCAATCGAGGGTACCTTGATGCTCATTCCATTGATTGTATCCATTATTTACCATGAGTCCGTTCTGCCTTTTGTTTATACCATACTGATTATCGCTGTGGTTGCCGCTGCAATGATGCACTTTCGCCCTACATCTCGTGAATTGTATGCCTTGGAAGGCTTTGTTGTCGTTGCCTTGGCATGGATTCTGATGTCTGCCATGGGAGCTTTGCCTTTTATTTTCAGCGGTGAAATCCCTAATTTCATCAACGCCTTTTTTGAAACAGTTTCCGGATTTACCACCACAGGTGCAACCATTGTATCAGATGTGGAAGCCATGAGGAAGGGGACCATGTTCTGGAGGTGCTTCACCAACTGGATTGGCGGTATGGGGGTTCTGGTGTTTGTGATGTTTGTTCTGCCTCTGAACGAAGAACACTCAATGCACATTCTTCGGGCAGAGATGCCGGGCCCTATCGTTGGTAAGCTGGTCCCTAAGGTGCAAAGTACCTCCAAGATCCTGTACATGATTTATACAGCTATGACAGTTGTGATCGTTATCCTGCTGATGCTGGGTGGCATGAATCTATATGATGCGCTGGTACATGCATTCAGCACCGCGGGTACCGGTGGATTTTCTAACTACGCAAACAGTGTGGCGCACTTTGACAGCGCATACATTGATTATGTAATCGGAATTGCACTTTTATTTTTTGGTACCAACTTCAATCTGTATTTCCTGCTGCTTATGGGCAAGGGAAGGGAAGTTGTCAGGAATGAAGAGCTGCGCTGGTATCTTGGGATTGTCGCCGTTTCTTCCATTGGAATTGCGCTAATGCTTTGGAGTGACTATGGCAGCTTCGGAAAAGCTTTTCGATACGCCTTCTTTCAGGTTTCTTCCATTATCACTACTGCCGGTCATGTCACAGCCGATTATGATTTGTGGCCTATGTTTGCGCAGTGTATTTTGTTCCTGCTTATGTTCACAGGCGCCTCTGCAGGCGGAACCAACGGCGGGGTAAAAATTTCTCGCCTTCTGATTGCCTTTAAAACATTGAAAAATGATGTTATCAAGCAAATCAGACCAAGAGAAGTGAACACTGTAAAGGTCAATGGTGAAGTGGTTTCCAAAAAAACACAAAATACAACTATGGTGTTTATTGTATTGTATGTTTTTACCATTATTGTAGGCACCCTGATCGTGGCATTGGATAACTTTGATTTCACCTCAACATTTACTGCGGTAGTTGCTTGCATGGGGAACATCGGTCCGGGGTCGGGAATCTGCGGGCCGACCGGCAATTTCGTTCCTTTTTCAGATTTGTCTACATTTGTTCTTGCTATGTGTATGCTGATTGGTCGTCTGGAAATTTTCCCGATGCTGATTTTGTTTATGCCCATGGCATGGAAAAAGAAATTTTAAGATACCCTATGATAATCAAAAACTCCCTCGAGTTACTCGAGGGAGTTTTTGTATGCGTTAAGCTTTTAAGCCGTTATACAGCATAACGGAAATGGTTGCCAAATAAACAAACGTACCTACTGCAAAGATCAACATAAGCTCGCCTCCTGCATGTTTTCCTGCATAATTACGATTTACACCTTTAATATATTCCACATATTGCAAAAAGTCAATAGTTTTAAGATAACATATTGCACAAAAACTTTGTTCAAAATATGTAATCACAAGATATTCAAAGAATACCTTGTGACTGAAATTACTTCATATTGTCTTCGTAAGCCTGAATCATCTTGCGTACCATCTGGCCGCCGATGGAACCTGCCTGACGGCTGGTCAGGTCGCCGTTGTAGCCCTGCTTCAGGTTGACACCAACTTCGGAAGCTGCTTCCATCTTGAACTTATCCATTGCTTCACGAGCGTTGGGGTTCAGAATCTTGGATTTGGAACTGTTCATGTTTCTCACTCCTTCTAATTATTGAACTCCTGTTTGTGAGTTCACAGTTATGATTGCCCGTATGCTTATCCTTATTCTAATTCGACACTGGTAAAAAATTGCGATATAAGCAGTTCTGTTTTTCCGATTGGATTCATATGGTGTAACAAATCATTTGGGGGTACATAAGATGGATGTTGATTTGATATTTAAGCTGGCGGCTTTGGGGATTTTAGTCTCTGTATTAAATTTGCTTCTCGCAAAATCAGGGCGGGATGACTATGGACTGATCGTAACGTTGGCCGGTCTGCTGGTTTCACTTTTGGTTATTGTAAATAAAGTAAACGAATTATTCGAGACCATTCGTGTGTTATTTGAGTTCTGATGAATATCTATCTGAAGCTAATTTTCGCTTGTGTTTTGGGGGGATTATTCTCCATATCTGTAAAAAAACACAGTCCTGAAATTGCTGTAGTCATTGGCGTAAGCATGATCTTTTCTTGCCTGATGGCCACAGCCGAACTCATATCACTTATCAAGCAGCAATTTCAAAGCTTAGAGTTGCTCTCATATTTACCCAAAAATATTTTTCTGCCGCTTATAAAATGCATTGCGGTATCGTTAATAACGCAGCTTGCCTGTGGGTTGTGTAAAGATACGGGGCAGTCGGCAGCTGCATATGGGCTTGAGTTTACGGGATGCGTGGTTCTTATTCTCTGTATCATGCCTCTGCTGGAAATGCTGTTTCAATTCATCGAGGGGATCCTATGAGAATGCTTTTAATGGTAGTTATATTTAGTCTGATTTTGTCCGGTCCATGCTATGCAGTCGATGAAACTGATTTGCTATATCCGAAATCAGATATTGATCGGGCGAAGGACAAGCTTCCTGAGAATATCATAGACATAGTTGACAGCTACGACATTTATAGGGGCCAAGGCATTTCAACTGCTTTAGAGAAACTGTGGTCACATTTTGCGGTTACAATATCGGAATCTGTGGAATCCATATGGAAACCTATCGTGCTTGTGTTTATGGTGATCATCATTTGCAGTGTTCTGGAGCCACTATGTATTACACAATCGAAAACATTCCCGCTGTTGCTATTTGGATGTATTGAAATTATGCATTTAACGCTGTCAGATTCTCGTACATTTTTTATGGAAGGAATCGAAGCACTGAATAGCTTATATGATTTTTCTACTGTTTTGCTACCATGTCTCGCAGGGACTTCGGTTATTGCCGGCGCAACCATATCCGCAGGGGTAAAATACACAGCTGCTGCATTGTTTATGAACATCCTGTTGAATGCTTCCAACACGATTTTGATTCCATTGATTTCCGTATATTTAGTTTTTGTGGTTGGAAATACGGTATTTCAGCAGAAGATATTATCTGTGATGGCAAAATTTATACGGTGGGGTTCCAAGACTGCGTTGACCGCTTCAACTGTAATTTTTATTGCTTATCTAAATGTTGCGGGACTCATTAGTTCTGCCGGAGATATATTTGCTGTGCGAATTACCAAAAATGCCCTGGCAAGCGCACTGCCAATCGTTGGCAGTATACTATCGGATGCCGCTTCATCCCTTGTGGCCGGTGCGGCAATTGTACGCAATAGTGTTGGCATATTTGGCATGATTGCGGTTGTAGCGATATTAATCATTCCGTTTGTCGAGCTGGGGCTTCGCTATATCGTTTTTCTTGCGGTTGCTCGAATGGCTGAGCTATTTCCAAATCAGCGATTTTCGGCTTTATTGGATGGAATCGCAGGTGCTTACGGGATGTTGTTAGGTGTAGTGGGAAGTGGATTTATCATGATATTTCTGACGCTCATTTCCTTTATGCAGATTGTAGGTGGATGATGGAAGATTTGCTCAGTTCTTGGTTGTATAGTCTGCTTGCAAGCGGATGCATTTGCTCACTTCTATTGTTTATAAATCCAGATGGGAAAATAAAAAATTTACTGGAAACGGTCTGCTCTTGTGTTATGGTCCTTACCTTTATTTCGCCATTTCATAAATTGCCAAACACAACGGATATAGACGGAATATTGCGAAAATGGTCAGTTGTGGATTCCCATACATACGATTATGATGCATATACGAAAGCATTCATGGAATCTGAATACAGTGCATATATTTCTAATGAGGCGAACAAATATGCAATCATTTTAAATGGGGTCACCGTGTCCGCAGCGCGCAATGAAAATGATTACTGGATACCGCATGAGGTCATGTATGATGCCAAGCAACCGATCTCAATAGAATTCAAACAACATATTACCGATACATTAGGTATACCGAAAGAAAGGCAATACGAACATGATCAAAGCACAGTGGCTCCGAGAGCTGAAGAATGACAAAAAAAGAATATGTTACTTACTTGCATTTCTCTGCTGTGGGATTTTATTGATGGTGTTTCCAATGCAAGACAAGGAGAATCGGGAAAATAATGCGCCGGATGATTCTGTGATGAATTATTCGGTTGAAAAGGAGGAGCAAAGACTTGAGAAAATATTATCCGCCATAAACGGAGTAGGGGAGTGTAAGGTTCTCCTGTCGGTACATAACGGAGGAGAGCTTATATTGGCTGAGGACGATGGAAAAACGGTAGTTCTGTCCGAAAGCGGAAAACAATCCACAGTCACAGTGCGGACACAGTATCCGATGATTCAAGGGGCTATCGTCGTATCCGGAGGTTGTGAAAATACGTCTGTACGTTATGATATCCTTTCGTCGGTGATGGCATAT
>JAFQDR010000139.1 GCA_017415945.1 Oscillospiraceae bacterium | reverse complement strand
CTGCCATGAATCTGAAAAAGCTGGCAATTTGGAGTTGGAAGAACTCCTTGCATCGTTTCATTTTCAGCATTTTTGCTCCCTTTTACAGAAATACCCCTGTTTTCGTTTTTTGAAAACAGGGGTTCTTTGACAGTCTGAAACGGACTTCCATTGGAAGTCCGTTTGTGCTTTTATTAAAATTCAGCGTTGCCTACGGTGCGGGGGTGCAGCTCTACGTCACGGATGTTGGATACGCCGGTCAGGTACATGACCATGCGTTCAAAGCCCAGACCGAAGCCTGCGTGACGGCAGGAGCCGTAGCGGCGCAGATCCAGATACCACCAGTAGTCATCGGGGTTCAGACCCAGCTCGTCCATGCGTGCCAGCAGCACATCCAGACGTTCTTCACGCTGGCTGCCGCCGATGAGCTCGCCGACGCCGGGCACCAGACAGTCCGCAGCGGCAACGGTCTTGCCGTCGTCGTTGAGGCGCATATAGAATGCCTTGATGTCCTTGGGGTAGTCGGTGACGAATACGGGCTTCTTGAAGACCTGTTCGGTCAGGTAGCGTTCGTGCTCGCTCTGCAGGTCGATGCCCCACTTAACGGGGAAGTCGAACTTCTGCTTGCTGTTCAGGAGCAGTTCCACAGCCTCGGTGTAGGTCACACGGCCGAAATCGTTGGCAACTACGTTCTGCAGACGATCCAGCAGACCCTTATCCACAAACTTGTTGCAGAATTCCATTTCCTGGGGGCAGCGTTCCAGAACGGTGTTGATGATGTACTTGACCATGGCTTCCATGCATTCCAGATCGTCGTCCAGATCGGCAAATGCCATTTCGGGCTCGATCATCCAGAATTCCGCAGCGTGGCGCTGGGTGTTGGAGTTTTCCGCACGGAAGGTGGGGCCGAAGGTGTAGATATCGCCGAAGGCCATTGCGAAGTTTTCCGCATTCAGCTGACCGGAAACGGTCAGGTTGGTTTCCTTGCCGAAGAAGTCCTGAGAGAAGTCCACGGTGCCGTCTTCCTTCAGGGGCAGGTTGTTCATATCCAGAGTGGTCACGCGGAACATTTCCCCTGCGCCTTCGCAGTCGGAACCGGTGATGATGGGGGTGTGGCAGTAAACAAAGCCGCGGCTCTGGAAGAATTCGTGAACAGCCTGTGCCGCAACGGAGCGGACACGGAAGACTGCGGAGAACAGGTTGGTACGGGGACGCAGATGCTGGATGGTGCGCAGGAATTCCGCACTGTGGCGCTTGGGCTGCAGGGGATAGTCGGGGGAGGACTTGCCTTCCACGAAGATGCTCTGTGCCTTCAGCTCAAAGGGCTGCTTTGCCCCGGGGGTGCATACCAGAGTGCCCTCCACGATCAGGGCTGCGCCTACATTCTGCTTTGCAATTTCGTCGTAATTGGCCAGATTGCTCCGTTCGAACACCACCTGCAGGGTCTTGTGGCAGCTGCCGTCATTGAGCTCCACGAACCCGAAGTTCTTCATATCACGGATGTTTCTTGCCCAGCCCATAACGGTGATAACTTTCCCGTCAAATGCTGCGCTGTCGGCGTAAATGCCTGCAATTTTCTGGCGTTTCATGTGTCAAAACCTTCCTTCTGTGTAAAGCTATGTTAAGACGGCGTTAATCCGCCTTGAATTTTATGCTTAGATGTTATATTATACCCGTATCCCATGCAAATTGCAAGCATTGTATTGATCGAGGCATATCCCTTATGAAAAAACTGTTATTGATCATTAACCCCATGGCGGGGAAATCCATGTATAAAGAAGGTCTTGGGGAGGCCCTGTCCATTCTGGCAAAGGGCGGCTATGAGACCACAGTCCGCTTCACGGAAAAAACAGGCCATGCGGCGCAGCTGGCCCATGAGCTGGGCGAGATGTTCGATGTAGTTGCCTGCATCGGCGGCGACGGTACCCTCAGTGAGGTCATGGAGGGTGTGGTGGGCTTAGACCCTCAGCCCCTCATCGGCTACTTCCCTCTGGGCACCGCAAACGATGTGGCTACTACTCTGAAGCTGCCCAAGAGCAATATCCCCGCGGCGGCGGAGCGAATTGTAGCCGGTGCGCCTATGGACTTTGACCTTGGCACCTTCGGCAATGACGGCAACTTCACCTATGTGGCGGCCTTCGGTGCCTTCACCGATGTAAGCTATGCCACCCCCCAGCAGGAAAAGCAGGCACTGGGGCATTTTGCCTATGTGCTGGAGGGCATGATGCGTCTGCCCAAAATCGCCAATGTCCACGCCAAGGTGGAGTACGACGGCGGCATGATCGAGGATGATTTCATTCTGGGTGGTCTGGTGAACTCCACCTCCGTGGCGGGTCTGATCCATCTGGATCCCAGCAAGATCCGTCTGAACGATGGGCTGTTTGAGCTGACCTTAGTGCGCCTGCCCAAAAGCATCGGCGATCTGCGTACCATTTTGCGGGACCTGATCAATCAGGACTACACAGGTCCTTTCTTCAAGATCGTGCCTACGTCATACGCAAAGTTTACCTTTAACAAGCCTGTGCCCTGGACCCGAGACGGGGAAAGCGGCGGCGAGCACACGGAAATCGAATTCCGCAATATCCGCAACGCCGTGAAGATTATCGTGTAAATCAAATAATTGTAGGGCGGGAGCTTGCTCCCGCCGCTTTTTTGTTCACAATAGCGGTTGTTTTGGTGCGGCACGGCGGGAGCAAGCGCCCGCCCTACAGCTGCGGAGGGGTTCATCGTACCATCCCGACGATTCGGCACAGCCCCAATTACAACGCTAAACGTAGGGCGCGTCGTCCTCGACGCGCCGCTATCGCCGTAGCGGTTCATTTGACGTTTGAAATATTCAATGGCAATCTACCATTTGTGCAACGGAGCATCGAGGACGATGCTCCCTACGATGGAGGAAAATCTCGGTGTGGGAAAAGTTTTATCATTGTAAATGATGAGGGTTTCTTCTATAATGAAATCAAGAACCAACTACTGAAAGGAGTTTCCCATGAATCCACGCACCCTTTTAGACATCCTCCACGTTGCCGAGCGGCTGAAGGATACCACCCGCCATTGCTATACCTCCGGCGGCAGACACGAATCCGTTGCGGAGCACAGCTGGCGCATGACCCTCATGGCCTATCTGGTGGCGGAGGAATTTCCCGAGCTGGATCTGACCAAGCTGCTGAAAATGTGCCTGATTCACGACCTCGGGGAGTGCTTCACGGGGGATATCCCCGCCTTTGACAAGACCGATGCCCACCGCAAAACCGAGGATGCCCTGCTGGGTGCGTGGGTGGACACCTTGCCCGAGCCCATCCGCAGCGAGTGGTCGGCGTTGTACGCGGAGATGGAGGCCCGTGAGACCTTGGAGGCCAAGCTCCACAAGGCACTGGACAATCTGGAAGCGGTCATCCAGCACAACGAGTCGGATATCGCCACATGGTCGGAGAATGAGTATGACCTGAATCTGCGGTACGGCTACGATAAGTGTGCCTTTTCCGAATATTTGACTGCACTCCGTGATGAGGTCAAGGCCGACACGATACGGAAAATCCAAGAAGCGAGATAAGAAACAGGGGACAGCGTCCCCTGTTTTTGTTTGGTGCGGCAGTCGGTGGCACAATCCCTTAGGGGCGGATAGTATCCGCCCGCATTGGTGCAGTGGGTTAGAGCGGCGCATTGACGGTTGCGCGGAGGAAAACCAAGGTTTGAGGCGGATGCTATCCGCCCCTACGAGGGAAGAGTGTTTTGTTGCGGAGGGGAGAACCACATGGATTTACACCTCATAGATGTAAATTTTACAGGAGAACCTTAACTTATGGTAATATGCCTCTATCATTCATAAGGAGTGGTGATATGAATAAAGAAGCACATGGTGAATTGGAATTTTTGGGACAGAATCTTACTTATCTTCGTAAAGAAAATGGTATTTCAAAACAGGAGCTGGCGGATATTATGGGTGTTGGTTTATGGACGGTGACCAAATTAGAGCGTGGAGAGCTGCCGCCCCGCATGAAGGTAGAGGCGCTGTTTCGCATACAGCATCGATTCGGGGTGTCGGTACACCGATTATTAGGGGAAAGGCTTTCGAACGCGGAATGAATACAAAAGACAAGGGGACGGTTCTCGGTCTGACTAACCAAGGTGGCGGTAAACAAACATCGCCGCTGTCAGACAGAAAACCGTCCCCGTTGTCTTAGACTGCCCCTACGAGGGAGGAGAATTTTGGTGCGCAGCAAAGACGGGCGAACACAGTTCGCCCCTACGGGTGCGGAGGTTCATTGTACCATCCCGACGATTCGGCACAGAACCAATTACAACGTTGTACGTAGGGCGCGTCGTCCTCGACGCGCCGCTATTACCGCAGCGGTTCATTCTGCGTTTGATTATTCATTGGTGATCTACCATCTGCACAACGGAGCATCGGGGACGATGCTCCCTACGAGGGAGGAATGTTTTGTTGCGGAGCAAGATGACTACCAATGTAAACTAAGAAGAGGGGCGTACATCCTTCGAATAAAAAGAGCGAGCTGCTTTGCAGCTCGCTCCTATTATTTTATGATAATCAAACCGAAGCTTCGTTCGCGAGTTATGCGTCGGCCAGCTTCTTGTACTTTGCGTAGCGCTTTTCGCACTGTACTTCCGCTTCCGCGAACAGACGTTCCGCGGTTTCGGGGAAGGTGCGGGTCAGGGATGCGAAGCGGGTCTCACCCATCATGAACTCACGCAGCTTGCCGTTGGGTTCCTTGCTGGACAGGATGAAGGGATTTTCGCCCTGTTCGATGCGAGCGGGAACGTAACGCCACAGAGGCCAGTAGCCGCATTCCACTGCCAGCTTTTCTTCCTGCTGGGACAGGCCCATGCCGTTGTTCAGACCGTGGTTGATGCAGGGTGCGTATGCGATGATGATGGATACGCCCTTGTGTGCTTCCGCTTCCTTCAGACAGGTGATCAGGTGCTGTTCGTTTGCGCCCAT
>JAFQDR010000138.1 GCA_017415945.1 Oscillospiraceae bacterium | reverse complement strand
TACCTCCTACGGTTCTGTATATTACGGATTACTCAACCTTTGCGCCGCATTCGGAGCAGAACTTACGCCCCTCGGGGATCTCCGCGCCGCAACCGCTGCAGTGCTTCGGTCCGGCAGGCACGGCGGGGATTTCGATCTTCGTTCCGCATTCGCCGCAGAACTTCTTGCCCTCGGCGATCACGGCACCGCAGGTCGGACAGACATTGTCGGCAGGAGCCGCTTCCGGTTCGGGAATGACCACCTTTGCGCCGCACTCGGAGCAGAACTTGCGTCCTTCGGGGATTTCCGCACCGCATTCGGTACAGGTAAGTCCGCCTGTCTGCTGATTGTCTGCTGCTTCGGCGACCGGTATCGCTGATGCAGCTTCCGCCGCTGCTTTTGCCTCAGCCGCTGCCTGTGCTTCGGCTTCGTTCTCGGCCTTGATGCGTTCGATCTCTGCTTTCGCTTCTTCAGCCGCATTCAGATGTGATTTTGCGGCTTCACAGAACTCCAGCACGCCGGGATCGACTTCACCGCCGTTTATATACAGATTGTAGTAAAACTCGCCGATCTTCTTCCACTGTTCGGAAGCTAAATTCTTTTCCTGATTGATTTTGGAGTTCAGTTTGCCCGTTTCGATGGCGTCACCGGTACGGTCACCGATGTTTTTTGCAAAATCTCCCAGTTTATCGAAAAATGCCATATAGTAATCCTCCTAATGTAATTTGTTCTGCATTTTTGGGGACGCTCTTGTTATCCTCGGCGGTTTACCCCTTTTTATTATATTTCTTACTTGCGCATTCGTGGCAGAGTCCTTCCAACTCATTGTAACAATCTTCACAGACACGTTTTTTACAGGCAGGACAATGGTTGAATTGGAACAGGACTTCCTTGTTTGCCCGATCATATGCTCTTGCGTGCTCACTCTGCCGGATCAGTTCTCTCGCTCTGCGTTCTGACTCTGAGATGAACAGCTTGGCTTTGAATGTCGGTTTATATGGATAGGTGATCTCCTTAACCGCTTTGCCGCAGATGTCGCAAAAGAAGGTGAATCTGAAAAACTCAAGAGTCGAGCTATCCTCAAATTTTTTGGTTACAGGCTCTAACATTCTCCCGCCTCCTTTCCTGAAGCCGTCATTGGTTTGGCTTTACATTAATAATATTAACCGGAATCAGAATCAGTTAACTTCTGTCCACAGTCCGGACAGAACTGCATACCCTTTGATACGACTCTGTCACAGAACGGACAGCATCGGTGTCGTTTCAGGTACTGCGTATATACCGTATCCTTGGGAAGCAGCTTACTGCACTCGGGGCAGAATATTCTGGATGCCCATGTCATCGCGCCGCAATGCTCACATACCTTGATCTGCTGCATCCGTTCCGTACCGAAGCCGTACAGCCGCCTGCTTTCCTTTCTGACTGCTCTGAGTTTTTCCGTCATTCTGCTTCACCTCCGTACATCAGCCGTACACCGCATTCATTACAGAAGGTATTCCTATCGGGAACCTTGCAGCCGCAATTCGGACAGTATTCTGGCGGATCCTCCCATGGTGTACAGTCTACACAGGAGAGCGTATCCGCATTATACATCGCATCGCAGATCCACTTGCCGCAGGTGTGGCAGAGATTGAAATGTGTTTTTCCTTCGCTCTCCCATGCGATCAGAAGTTCCTTCTCGGGTGTGTCAGCCCGTATCGGTTTTGTGGTACATACAGCCCCGCCACAGGCTTCACAGAAGAATCGGTATCGGTTTCCGTCTTTCGTATGAATGATCTTGAAGCTTGCTGTTTTCATAGACGCCCCCTTTCTGCGGCTGTAAAATATTTTGTAAATTCTAGGTAAAACCATTGAGTCAATCAATGGTTTGTGATATAATAGATATTGAGAACCGAGGGGGCGATCTCCGCCATGTTTGCAGACCTGCGGAGATTTTTCCGACGCCAATCGAAAAATGAAGGTACCCCCGTTTGTCGGTTCCGTGCGTGCAAGCCGCCTTATACCCGTCCTTTGGGATGCTTACGAGTACAATTATACGGATTTTTCCGATTCTGTCCCCACACCATTTTTCAAAAAAGGGTGGGAAAACGAAGTTTTTTCGATTTTATTCGATTTTTTGAATAAATCGGGTGGGAAAACAGGGTGGGAAGCCATTCAAGGAGAGGATTTGCCATGAAAAAGCTGTTTTGTCTTATTTTCATTCTTATTCTTACGCTGGGGGTGTTTGTCAGCTGTGATCGGTCACCGCTTGATCCGGGCGATCCCGTTACACTGACCATGTGGCACAATTATGGCGGCGATATGCAGGTTGCGATGGATCTGCTCATCGACCAGTTTAACTCAACGGTAGGCAAGGAGAAAGGTATCGTTATCAATGTGACCGCCATCTCCTCCAGTTCCGAGCTGAACAAGAGTCTGACGATGATCGTCAACGATGATCCCGGTGCACCGGATATCCCCGATATCTTCACCGGTTATCCGAAGCTTGCCATTCAGTTTCAGGAGAAAGGGATGCTTGCCGATCTGGATGCCTATTTTAGTGAAGATGAATTGGAAGCATATATTGATGCCTTTATCGAAGAAGGGCGTATTGCAGACGGAGGACTGTATGTTTTCCCGATTGCAAAATCCACTGAAGTTCTGTATTTGAATCAGACGCTGTTCGACCGCTTTGCGGCGGAAACGGGTGCTTCTGCCGATAAGCTCTCTACCTTCGAGGGGATCGCTGAGTTGTCCGCCATGTACTATGAATGGAGCGGCGGAAAGCAGTTCTACGGCTCGGATTCCTGGTTCAACTTTGCCGAGGTGGGCATGGTACAGCTGGGAGACAGTATTTTCGACGGTGAGTCGCTGACGCTTGACAGCGATGCGTACGCTCATATCTTCGATACTGTATATACACCTGCAGTCGAGGGCGGTATTGCTGTATACGACGGCTATTCCTCCGATCTGTCCAAGACCGGTGATCTGGTGTGCTCCACCGGCTCGTCGGCAGGAATCCTATTCTACGGCGACACCATTACGTATGCTGACGGCACAGTGGAAAGCGTGGAATACAGCATTCTTCCGTATCCCGTATTTGAGGGCGGCAATAAAACCGCAATTCAGCGCGGCGGCGGTCTGATGGTTGCTAAGTCGGACGAAAAGAAGGAATACGCCGCGGCAGAATTTATCAAATGGTTTACCGCTTCTGAGCAGAACATGCAGTTTGTCGGCGAAACGGGATATCTGCCGGTTACAAAGAAAGCGTTCGAAGAGGATATGGACAGCCATCTCGAAACGATGAAGGATGAGCGTATCATCAAGATGCTGGCCAGCGTTCTTGCCATGTACGAGGAATACACTTTCTTCACCGCACCTACCTATCCCAATTTTGATTCTGACAGCGACACCTATGAGGAAAATTTCAAGAAGCTTCTGAAGGATGAACGGGCAAAACACCTGGACGGTGAAGCCGTTTTTGCCGCTGATGCTCTTGCGCAGATGAAAAAATAAATGAATATGCTGAAACAAGCGATTATTCTCTGGCAGAAAGAACGAACAAAAAAAGGAACAACACTGCACCGCAGATTGCTCCTGTTCTTTGTCACGATTTCGGTGACGTTGATTTTAGCGTTTACGCTTCTGCTTTCGCTGTTTGGCATTACAGGCAGCGAGAAAAAGGCTGTGGTGAGCCATCTCACCACCGAAATTTCCATTATATCCGATACGATCAGCGAGGATTTCGGCCGCATATCATTGGGCGGCATCGCCATCGCGGAAGATATTGCGGAACGCAGTGACCGGTTCTTTGCGGACAAAGGTATTACCGCTGCGTCCTTTGCGGAGCATCCGGAGCTGATCGAGCCGATGCTCGGCGAGTATATGCAGACATTGATTTCCACCATCAACAACCGCTATTGCGGAGGCGTGTTTGTTCTTCTCGATGCCACTGTCAATCCGACTGCTCCAAATGCCGGCACCGCCAAGGCGGGCATCTTCCTCAAAAAAACACAGCCGATGTACACCTCTGCCACCGGAGTAGACATCCACTATCTGCGCGGTCCGGCTTCCCTTGCGCGGGATAACGGCATCATGCTGCTGGGACAGTGGCGAATGGAATTTGATGTGAAAGGACAGGATTTCTTTGGCAAGGTTCTTGATACCGCCAGAGCGAATCCGGAGCTTGCACTGTCAAGACTGTATTACTGGAGCGGCCGCATTCTGCTGAAAGGAAACAGCGAATCCGGCTTTATGCTCTGCGTTCCCCTGCGCAGCGAAGATGGTACCGTTTTCGGCTTATGCGGCATTGAGGTCAGTGACCGCATGTTCAAATCCTTTTATACGCCCGAGGGCGGCGATTTTGAGAACATCTTCACCGTCATGGCTCCCCTGTGCGAATCGGGATTCTGCACCTCCGGGGGTCTGATCGCAGGCAACTACTATCTGACCGGTACACATTGGGATTACGATCTGTGTGTCACCGAGAGCCATGATGATTTCATTCATCTGTCGGGCGGCGGAGAGAATTACGCCGGAAAGAGCGATTCCATCCGGCTTTACCCCGGCGGCTCACCTTACGAGGACGAAGCATGGGCTGCCGCCGTTCTGATGCCGCAGGATGTCCTGCACAGCGCGGTCAAAGGCAATTCCGCGTATTTTACGGTTATTGTCGTTCTGCTGCTGATCGTCAGCGTTATCGCCTCGGTGGTCATCAGCCGACGCTATCTGCGGCCGGTGAGCGCCGCACTGGATTCCATCCGAAGCCGATCCTATCATGAGCAGACCGATGTGCCGTACTCTGAGATCAATGACCTTCTGGAGTTCCTAGCTGAAAGCGACCGCGCTCATACGGAAGAGGTACAGCGTCTGGATAAGGAAAACAAAGAGGTCCGTTCCAAATTTGATATGGCGCAAACGCACATCACCCATCTGGCAGAAGAAAAGCTGCCCGAGGTTGACTCGGATAGCTTTGAGCGGTTCATGCAGTGCCTCTGCACGCTGACACCGAAGGAACGCTCGATCTTTGATCTGTATATGGAAGGAAAAAAAGCGAAAGAGATCCTTGTTCTCGCAGATATCAATGAAAACACGCTGAAATATCATAATAAGAATATCTACTCAAAACTCGGTGTAACCTCACGTAAACAACTGCTGGAGTTCGCCGCACTGATGAAAATTAAGAAAAAGGAGGTCTGATATGACCCTTGCCGAAAGATTGAACAAAATCATCCGGGAACAGAATCTCACAAAAGCAGAATTTGCCAGAAGAGTGGGGATCAGTGAAAATTATATCTACATTCTGACCGGCAGCCGCGGCAGTGATCCCGACAAGCCTATGGTCATCTCTGCCTCCCTCGCCAAGCTGATTGCACTGGAGTTTGGATATGACGAGGAATGGGTAATGCGTGGATAGAGAATCCACGGTCAAATATGCGAATACAGCACCCGCTGGTACAAGTGTACTTTGCGGGTGCTGTTCTTTGAATTTTGTGCTGTTTCTTTTACTCTCAATGCCGTTATTTAGATAACATCCTTATTGGGATGCGTATTCGGACCAACCTTTTTGAATGCCTTTTCTGATATGATTAAGCGAAATTGATAAAGAATTTCCGACCATCAAAAGGTCGGAAATTCTTTTGATCCTATTCGGTTTGCGTTATTTCTTCGTTAAGGACATCACGCTTTGTCGCCTCTCACTTTTGTTTAGTGCCTAAATCAAAATAATTTTTCTCCGGATACAGGGAAATCACAAACATGAAATCTTCAATGTTAAGCTGATTGTCTTTATAAAACGAAAGATACGCTGCATCAACAGAAAAAGGAATGAGAATATCAATCTCTTCATCCGGTTCAAGTGTTCCATCAAGAAATGTAAGGTCATCATTGTATAAAAAACGCATTACATCCAAATTCCCCACAGACGAGTATGCGCCGGGGATGCTTTGAAGCGTGAAATAGAAAACCGGAGGAACAGGCAAGGCTTCATCGGTGATATTTTTCACCTTGAGATTTACCATCAGCATATGTGTATCGTTTTCTTCCAAATACACTTCAATTCTGGCAACATCAACGTAATTGTATTTGTCCTTAAAATCATAGTATTTATAAAGCTCGGCACCATAGACACAAAATGAATATCCTTCGTATTCAAGAGATTCACCGATCTTATACTCATTCAGTTCCTTTGGCGGATATTTATTGTTGACGCTTATAAAGGATATGCAGCCTAAAATCAACAGAGCAATTACAGCGCATATCGATATAATCTTTACTGTTTTCACTGCTTGTCCTCCTGATCTTCTGTTTTGGTTATTCTGCCTTCTTCGATGTATATGATTTGATCAGACAGCGATTTTAGAGCAGAAACATCGTGGCAAGCAAGAATGACAATTGCTCCGCGTTCTTTTTCTCGGAGGATCAGTTTTTTGGTTCTTTCAACGCTTACGTCGTCAAGTGCATTAAAGGGTTCATCCAATATAAGTATATCAGGTGATTCCATCAGCGCAGCAGCAATTCCGAGTTTCTGCTTCATACCAAGTGAAAATTTTCTGAATGTTCGTTTATCGTCCGGAACGAGACCTACATCTCGAATAATCTTACTAATTTCATAATCCTCAATTTCATTTTTGATCGAAGCGATTTGCTTCAGATTATCAAATGCGGTATAATTGGGAAGAAATGCAGGAGATTCGATAAGAACTCCGATACTGCGCGGAAAGGAAATATCTCGTCCAATATTTTCACCGTCTATGGCAATTTCACCGGAACTTGGATAGATCAGCCCACATATTGCGCGAATCAACATAGTCTTTCCGCTTCCGTTTATTCCCCTGAGTCCGTATATCATACCTGAATTCAACGTCAGATTGATATTATTCAGTATAGTTTTCTTTTTGATGATCTTTGAATAGTTTCTTATCTCTATTTTCATTACAATTAACCTCGCACTTTATGTTTTTTCGATATAGTCGAATTTCTGTATCGAAACAATACCAATAAAGATTAAACCAATTATTACGACTGTTTCTATAATCAAAGCAATTAATGTATCTATCCCATCTGCTAAAAAAGGCTTGCATCGGAGTATCATAGAATAATTGCCGAGTAGCAGATAAGAAACATAATATGCCGACAAAATCTGGTACACCATCACAAACGCATAACTCAATGTAGGTTTAATGTGCAAAGACAATAGCATTTGAAGAAGTGCCATTATGATGGAAGTAAGTATGGGTAATACGATAATGTTCAATATGAATGATAAGGTATTGAATAATGACGTATCAATTTCAGACATTATGCCACAGATATCTTGGGTTAATTTAAATGATACGTTTCCGGTAACAACTGAATACGTAATGATAACAGCATAAACAATACCGTAATAAGCAAGAACATTTGTGATGCAGAAAAAGCATTTGCCAATAAGCCATTGTTTTTTTGTTGTTGCTCTGAGCAGAAATTGCTGTCCGTAGCCAGACATATCCTGTGTCGCATAGTTTCCGATCACAAAGGCGATATAGAGTTGAATCATCAACCATGCAATGGGTATCTCAAATCGCAATTCAGTCTTTGGATTGAATTCTCTCATTCCTCGAAAAACATAAACTAATGTATCTGCGGTTGTAGGCTGCGTACTGATTAGTCCCATTTCCTGAAGTTCAGTGCAGCTATAAGATAAATACACACATAGAGATACAATGATAATAATAAACGGGAATACTTTCCTCCATCCTGCAAGTACACCGCTAACAAAATCATGCTTTAACTGGCATATTAATCCGTGATAGTTTTTTGCTTTCATAATCACCCCTCAATTCAGAGTTTCATCTCTGTGTGCCTGAACAACATACATAACCAATACTACTGCGAATATAATGACGGATTCAAGTGCAACTGTCGAAAATGTGACATTTTCCGCACGCTGTGCAGGGGTTAAAAACATGAACGGGCAAAAACGATGCCATCCGTTCATCATACAGAGTGCATAACTGAACAAGTAGGTGACAAACGGCATTATCGTAATCATAAAGCTGCTATATACAGTGGTTCCGAGTGTAAGTGCAAAAGTAGAAATCAAGCCGGAGAAAATAAAGATGATTCCAAGATACAGTACAATATAGAGAATAGGATGATCAAAATACAATCCTGCCCACATCATACTTCCGGTAATCATCGATGTTCCCGTGGCGGGGTCGGGAGTTATAGACGGCAGCGTGCAAACAGACAGGAGCAGGTTTACAATAAGAGGGAGAATTACTACAGATCCACCTGTAATAAAGGCCGTAATAAACTTGGCAGTATAATAATGTTTTTTCTTTCCCCGTGTGTAAAGATTATATGTATATCCGCTTGAACGGTCATAAGCAAGCGATGTACTGTACGGCAAAACGGACAGTATCGGTATCAACATAAAATACATATAAGATTGAGAAGAGCCAAGCTCGCCTCCGATCCACTTTTCATACCATGTATGAGGACAAATTGTTCCGAACGGTTGACTTTGAAAAATGTCCAAATACTGCACATTCGATAATACATTCATAAAATACTGAGATACTGTGATTGCACAGCCGATCAAAAGAGTTAGCCAAAGAAGCTTGCTTCTTAAAACCCTGCGCAATTCGATTTTCAAAAATGCCAACATGTGAATTTCCTCCTGTGAACAACTCAATTAATAAGATCATTAATCGGGATCAGCTTTACATATTCAGGATTATCATCACCTCTCCCACGCGGATTCACCTCAATGTATTTATCGTATATATCAAACTGTTTGTCTGTCGGCAAGATAAAAATTGCTGTTGTTTCCGCCTTTTCATCGCATTTCAGTTCGGGTATATAATATCTGTGCCCTCCGACACCGGGCTGCAGTGTCCCGTAGATTAACTGAGCTCCATATCTCGCTCCGGAAGCATCTATCAAAAGGAAAGCAAACATATGTGTGCCTATATCAAGAGCTGTTTTATTACCGACATTTTCAATTTCTATTGTTACCGCTGCCAAACAATAACCGTCTTTTAACCACGTATCATGGGATGTTCTTAGTGTGACTTTCTCATTGATTTCATTCTTTACATCATCCGTCAAAGCAACTCCGATGTCCTCCAACGAACCGGAGAAAATCAATTCAGATACAGTGTATTTTATATCACATTCGTCACGCACATTGATAACACACGATTTTTCTTTTCTGTTTTTGCCTTCTTCAAGCATCTGCTCTTTATTTTTCAGTATTCCCGTAACATATGAATAGTCCTGCATTTTTCCAAGTTCAATCTCTTCCCAATAATACTCAGAGTAAGCATTGGGTATAGTTGTCGGAATGGTGTTTTCATCTCCTGTTGAATGATATGGCGGTTTGGTTTCGTCGTTATCACTTCCGTTGTTTATAACTGGCGGTTTGATTTCCGTATGGTTATTGTCAGTATTATTTATAAGCGATCCAGATACAATCCTATAAGCAAAGGATTGAATTGACGGATAAAATGCATACACAATGGCACCTATCATCACAATGGTGATCACCGCAGACAACACGATTTTTTTCTGTTTTGACATAATTTTTGTACCTCCATTATTCTATCGCAAAGGGTGGTAAATCGAAACCTCACACACATGCAAAAATATACTTCCATAAAGTAATGCAGGTGTTCTCAAAAAATAGCAGCATTTTTTGAAAATATTTTTTTAATTTCGAGATTTTATTTTGATATTATACTATTGAATTTGAAATTGTTGCCAATTAGATGCAAGAAACAAAAAGAGTGCCGCAAGAAAAAACCTGCGGCACAATAGATTTATATTAAATTATTCGCGAAAATGAAACCAAAATCAGAACATAATAATATTACTGTTGGTGGATTTTCAGGTTGCTAATAACAGTTTTCAATTCATCCTGTGAGGCTGCTCGTACACTGTAATAGTTGCCTTCATACAAGAATTCACCTTGATAAACACCATTATACTTTGTAAAATGCACGGGAATACCATTGACCATTTCTGACTCAAGGTTTTCCAAGCTCTCATCTACTGAAAGACGTATGTTCATTGATGGGTCTTCCTTCTGAGAACCAAAGTCTATATCTATTTCAATGTATACACCAAAGTTATAAAGTCTAATACTGCCATCCTTCCCAATTTCATTTGGAAGAAGAAGTACAGCATCTGGATTTGATTCAAGATACTCCTGAATTGAAGCATATTCATCAAAATCGCTGGTTAATATAAGCTCATAATTACCGTTCTTATAAAGTGTCTTCTCTAACAGATTATCAAACGCTTGCTTTGACATACTGAGTAAATCAAATCCCATTGCGTATGCTGTAACTGTAATCGCAAACATTGTCATAATTGCGGCAGCCGGAATTAGCCATCTTAATCTGAGTCGTGATCCTTTCGTATTTGAACGCTCCTTTTTCTTTGCTTCGTTTTCAGATATCCGGTTCAGGCAACGCTTCATTGCTCTTTCTGAAATAGCGTCCGCATCTTCTTCAGATAAACCTGCCGCATTCAAGGAAATGAGCGTACTTACAGCTTCATCAATAAAATCATAATCACGTTCCTCAGCAGGCAAAGATTGCTCTTTTTCAAGCAAACTCTCTATGGCTTCGATGAGTTCCTTATCGTTTGTAATCGTGTTATTGTTCTCACATTGTAGTAATCTGTCTTCTAAATTCATACTCATACATAACACCTCCGAGGTTATGTTTTGTCCCTACTTCATTATAAGTAATGCGCCGTTTTTTTAATTTTAGCTGTTCTATGGAAAAAGTTTTTTTATTTCTTTGCGTATTAATGGGTCAAGTTTACTTAGACGCAATCTCAGAGTCGAATAAGGGAGACCAATGATGGCAGATAATTCCGTTAAGGTTTTCTTTTGAATATACCGATAATCGTATATTTCCTGATATTCAGTGGGAAGCGAATCCTTTATTCGGCATATATATTCATATGTATCTATTTCAGCGTGTTCCCCAAAGTAATCATCCAAATAACCAGCATCAATAAATGAAGCAGCTTCCTCTTTATCGTCAGTGGAAACAACATGTGCGTAGTACTTATTGTGCGATTCAAGATTATGCTTAATACAATTATCTGCCACACGGTATAAATACGCTCGAATGTTTCCGTTCAAATCAAGTTCGTCCCATTTTCTATATATAACAAGAAAAATATCATTGACAGTTTCTTCTGCCAATGTTGTATCATTGTGAAGTCGATAATAGCAATACTTGAACAAAGGCTTTCTATATTTATCGGCTATCTTCTCAAACTCATGTATATCAAACATTTTACCTCCTGATCCTGATTCTGCCGACTGAATGGCTCAACACTCCGGATTATTTTTGCGAAATACTTCACGATCCGTTTCACACAAACTTCTACTTATCGAAATATTTAATGTCATTTAGAATTATTATACCATATTTCAACAAAAAATTCCACCCCTTCACGTACAAAAGCCCCATTCCGAATTGGAATGAGGGCTTTTGTTTCGTAACATTGAGAAATTATACCGTATTAATTGATTCAAGAAACCCTTTCACCACAGAATTCTGCAGAGCCTCTTCCAACGTCACACCACCCGACGCGGAGAGGTGTACCTCGATTTGATAAATCCCATCAATCTGCTCCGGTAGGTCAAAACACTCATCGTAATAATGTACCGACTCGCTTGAATAAGAAAGACTATATCCATCCAGTCCGTATTTATGTATGGGAGTTATATCCGTATGGAAAGTATATGGATTCGTCCTACCATCGTACACGGAAAAAGAATCCTTAATGCGCTCCATCGCATTCGGCTTATCTGAATAGCCGGTATATATCTGGGGCAGAAGACAGAATTTCACTTTTCTGTCTGGTGTCAATGCTGAAAAACCATTTATCTCGACTTCTGTGTTCATCCAGTTGAGAATACATCCGTCCGGGATGGCAAAAGAAAGGCCTGCAACGTGTACGCGGTAGTTCTTGTAAGTAAACATAGATCTATCTCCTTAAAAATTGAACTGTCAGTTTTCCTGCTCCAGAAGTCCGTGGACTTCTATCTCAAAGCTTTTGTTTTCGTTCCGGTTGACGGTCACAAGATAATCCCGGATTTCATATTTTGCACCATCCCACACCTTATAAGTCTTCACTTCTTTCGGATTATATAGGTCAGCAATTATATATCCTTCCCTGTCAATATCCGAAAGGATGCGTCTACATTCATAACAAAAATGACCTGGATCTATCATTTCTCTATCTTTAGGAAGAGTTGCTTCACACAATTCATTTTCTTGCTTACGGACGATATTGGCTCCTGCATCAAAATAGATCGAGAAATATCCCTTATTCAACTCAGAAGTCACTTCACCAATTTCCGACGGGTGCGGCTCATACACGCTCAGCTCAGCTATCTCCCCGGTAGAGAGATTGATGATACACGGAGCATGGATTTTCGCCCCCTCTCCGTTACGGCAGAGAGCGCATACTTCCGGTTCCGCTGCTGTAGTCATTCTTTCTAAGTACAGCACTTCGTCTCTTACGAGTATAAAACACAATCCAAACCCCATCGCAAATATTGCAAAAGCACCAATGATTGTGATTATCCAAGACAGAATCTCCTTCCATGAATACTTAAACCATCTGCCTATTCTTCTAAAACAACGCTTTATCATAACCCCAACTCTGCTCCTTTCTCGGAAATGTTGATATATGGCACTTCATTTTTCTTTGCGTATTTCAGTGTCTGATATGCACCACCGGACGCATGATCCACATTGAACACCACAAGCTGTGATCGATCCACCATTTCCTTGTTACGCGTCTGCATGGCCGCTTTGAAATGACCGCCGCTGGCAGATTGGCTTACTTCCACTTCATCATAATAATCATAAAAGGAATCTTCGTTATCCCGGAATTCCGCTGTCATATATGGCAGCACCAATACCAGCGAGCTGTTGCTGTTATCCAGTCTCTTGCGTACCCGATGGACAACGGATGCAACCAGCTGATCAAACTCACCGTTGCGACCGATCAGAATCTCCACATATTCATGTTCCGTAAGCAGTCTATGAATCAGGTTTTCCAATGCCTGTTCTGTGTCCCGAAAGCGTTCTACCTCTCGGTGACCGAAAAAACTGACTGTAAATATTTCAAGCAATAATCTCCCACCTTTTCAATAATAGATTTCACCACAAACAGAAGTATCCTCCGCTATAGATATAACTTCCATCCTGTTTGATACAGACTTCGTCGCTCCACGCTCCATCTTTGGAGTGGATGATGATTTCACCGGCAAATACACGGATAGTGGTATCTTTTCTGAAGAAATAGTTATCAAGGAATTCCTTGGTTTTCTCTTTGAGGACAATGCCTCTTTCTGCAATCAGAGCATTCGCTTCATTACGTTTTTTGGTATCTGACAAAAGCTGTCTCATCTTTTGCTCCTTTTTCAAATCCTTGCCGGAGGTAATCCATGCATTGTTCGCCATTGTATGTTCTCCTTTTTTCAAAAAGGCACCGATGCTGCCATCGATGCCCATATCAAGTTTCACGCCACTCTTTTGTTCCAAACAAGGCTGAAACGGAAGTCAGCCTGACTTTTATGCACCGAAAAATCGGTGTTGCGGGCCTGCAGCTTCACGTTGCTCTCGGCAGAAAATGTGTGTTGGCGTGCTGATACCATATTTATTTGCATAAGACCATCAATGTGTCTGAATCTTCTTTTTCAGTGCTGAAAATACTTCCAGCCGGTATCTTCAAATCCGAGATGCCACAATTTCCAGGCAATCTCATTGCAGTTCTTTCTCGGAAGATACGGAATCTTGAGTATTTCTTCATAGGACAGATTCACAATATCCCCGACGACTTCGTACCCTGCACGGCGCAGGTTATTAAAAGAACGTACCGTCAAATCCAATTCCTCGAACGGAATCGCATATACCTTGGCATCCGGCGGTTCTTTCTTCGGCGGCGGCTCTTTCCACGGCCAATGGAATATATAATCCATCTTGGCAAAGCCCTCTTTGCCGTAGAGGATATACCCGATCATCGGAGGCCTTCTCAATTTTCGAAAGGCATTTGTTTCTCCGTGTCTTGCCCCACTTCCGGATCTGCTTCTAACTTCACCGATCTGCTCATAGGTCAGTCGTCCTTCAAAGCGAAGTTTGAGTATCTCACGTTCAATATCGGTCAAAGTGGAAAGTGCATATTCCAATCCGGTTTCCATATCCGGTGTCACTTCAATGGATTCGATCAATCC
>JAFQDR010000137.1 GCA_017415945.1 Oscillospiraceae bacterium | reverse complement strand
GCCGTCGCCGACGCCGGTGGTGACACCCAGCCCTGAACCTGAGGCACCGCCGACACCTGCAGTCGTGGTGACACCCAGTCCTGCGATTGTAGTGACACCGTCGCCCACACCGGTTCCGACCCCGGAGCCTACACCCGAACCGACTCCGGCACCGACTCCGGAACCCACGCCCGTGCCCGAGGCACCCGTAACCGAACAAACCGGGCAGAGTGAACCCACTCCTGCCCAATGAGAAATAGAGAAACGAAGGAGAAACCAATCATGGAAAACAAGGGAAAGTTTTATATCACAACTCCCATTTACTATCCCTCCGATAAACTGCACATCGGTCACACCTACTGCACGGTTGTCACCGATACCATTGCACGTTACCAGAGACTGCTGGGTAAGGACGTCATGTTCCTGACCGGCACCGATGAACACGGCCAGAAGATCGAAGAAAAGGCAAAGGAAGCAGGCGTGACTCCCCAGCAGTTCGTTGACAACATCGTTGAAGGCGAACGCGGTGTCAAGGATCTGTGGAAGCTGATGAACATTTCCAACGACCGTTTCATCCGTACCACCGATGACTACCATGTGGAAGCAATCCAGAAGGTATTCAAGGCAATGTACGACAACGGCGACATCTACAAGGGCCACTATGAAGGCATGTACTGCACTCCCTGCGAAAGCTTCTGGACCGAATCCCAGCTGGTAGACGGCAAGTGCCCCGACTGCGGCCGTGAAGTCAAGCCCGCACAGGAAGAAGCATACTTCTTCAAGCTGAGCAAGTACGCAAAGCCCATTCAGGAATTGCTGGAAGGCGGCGAATTCCTGGAACCCCGCTCCCGCGTCAACGAAATGATCAACAACTTCATCAAGCCCGGTCTGGAAGACCTGTGCGTATCCCGCACCAGCTTCTCCTGGGGCGTTCCCGTTGACTTCGACGAAGGCCACGTGGTTTACGTTTGGGTGGACGCACTGTTCAACTACATGACCGCTATGGGCTTCATGAACGACCGCTACAATGATTACGACAAGTACTGGCCCGCAGATGTCCATATGGTTGGTAAGGAAATCGTCCGTTTCCACTCCATCATCTGGCCCGCATTCTGCATGAGCATGGGTCTGCCCCTGCCCAAGAAGGTATTCGGTCACGGCTGGCTGCTGCTGGACGGCGGCAAGATGTCCAAGTCCAAGGGCAACGTTGTGGACCCCTACCTGCTGGCAGAGCGCTACGGTGTGGATGCCCTGCGCTACTTCCTGATCCGTGAATTCCCTCTGGGCTCCGACGGCAACTTCTCCAACGAGACCCTCATTACCCGCATCAATACCGACCTGGCAAACGATCTGGGCAATCTGGTGTCCCGCACCGTTTCCATGGTCATCAAGTACTTCGGCGGCACCCTGCCCACCGAACGCGAAGCTGCTGACGTAGACGGCGAGCTGCTGGCTATGGCAGGCGGCCTGCGCGAAACCTACGCTGCGCTGATGGATAAGTTCGCTCCTCAGCAGGCTATGGCAGAGGTCATGAAGGTCATTGCCCGCGCCAACAAGTACATTGACGAGACCGCTCCCTGGCAGCTGGCAAAGGACGAGGCCAACAAGACCCGTCTGGCTACCGTTATGTACAATCTGCTGGAAGCCATCCGTATCTGCACTGTTCTGCTGCAGCCCGTTATGCCCGCAAGCTGCGAAAAGATCTTCGCACAGATCGGCGCAACTGAAACCGATTGGGACTCCGCTGCATCCTTCGGTGCACTGCGTGCTGATGTGACCGTACAGAAGGGCGACACCCTGTTCCCCCGCATTGATCTGAAGAAGGAACTGGAAGAGCTGGAAAAGCTCACCGCCCCCAAGCTGCCCGAGTCCAAGCCCGTTCTGCCCGATGTGAGCTTCGATGACTTCATCAAGTGTGATATGCGCGTGTGCAAGGTTCTCAGCGTTGAAACCATCAAGAAGAGCGAAAAGTTGCTGAAGTTCCGGCTGGATGACGGCAGCGGCAAGCCCCGCCAGATTTTGAGCGGCATCCGTAAGTTCTACCCCGACCACGAAGCACTGGTGGGCAAGACCGTTGTTGCGATTCTGAACCTGCCTCCCCGCAAGATGATGGGACAGGAATCCTGCGGTATGCTGCTGTCCGCTGTGAAGGAAGTAGACGGCAAGGAAGAGCTGCATCTGCTGATGCTGGATGACTCCATCCCCGCAGGTTCTCAGCTTGGATAACGTCCTCGCGGATTGCGTTCACTTGTTCCACCGCATAGATTACATCTCTGCGGCGAAAGTGCGTTCACTCCATCGCTCGTCCTTTTTCGCTCTGCATCTTTTTCCTATTATAAATTCGCAAGCGAATTTTGAGATGGCTGGAAAGATGCAGCAGCGAGTATAGAGCTGTGGTGTCGCTTCCGCGACTGATTTGAATAGCAAAATCCCCGAAGCATTGCTTCGGGGATTTTTTTGCGTGTGGGATAGACGCAACATCCCGTAGGGGCGGATAGTATCCGCCCGCACCTGCGCAGTAGGCTGGAGTGTTGCGCTGACATGGCTTCGGTGGTTGTTGGAGGTTTGAGGCGGATGATATCCGCCCCTACGAGGGTGGTGGATTTTTTGGTAGGGACAACGGGGACGGATCTCTGTCTCGCAAAGGCAATGTAGGTTGTGGAGAATCTCAGACAGCGAGACAGTGACCTGTACCCTTGTCCCGGGCTTACCGTTTGGTGCAGGGAGAGAAATGTAAATTTTGTACAGGGGGGGTGGACAGCTGTTTGCAAAAGGGGTATAATATAAAAAAGACCTGAAAGGAGCGGTTCACATGAAAAAGACGCTGTTTGCGATTTGCCTGCTGTTGATGGCACTGCTGCTGACGGGATGCAGTGGCAGCGGAGCGTCCATTGATGGGGTGTGGCGCTCAAGCGATACGGAATATGAATTTTCCGAAGGGTTCGGGAGACGCGCTGAATACCTTGATGATGAAATCCAAAGTGCGGAAGGATTTACATATGCCGTGAATGAAGATACGGTGACTTTGCTGTTTGCGGATGGTTCGGAGCAGAGCTGCACATGGTCTGTGAGCGGAAAGAAATTGAAGCTTACCCATGGGGCGGACAAGCTGAAGCTGACTGCGGTGAAACGGAAGTCTGTGCCCTATCTCCCCGATGGCTATGTTGCGCCTTTGACGGTGACCAAGTCTCTTGGGGGCAATCGAATTGAACTGACTGAGGTCGAGACTGCACAGCTGCTGGAATTGCTTCGCAGCGGAGAAGTGACCGAACGAGGCACCGCACAGCCGGTCGAGCTTGAGGGATATATGAGCTACTACATCATTGAGGGGGACGGAGTCTCGTTTAAGGTGGTTGAGGGTGTACTTTGGATGACCGATGGAGACCAAATGAATGCCTATGAGCTGTCCAATGGGTGGGAAATCAAGGAGTTCCTGAAAGGGCTTGCCTGGCACAAGGCATATCCCGCATCTTTGGAAGCCGCAGGGTTTGCGCCTACGGGTGTTTACAGTGTGGCCCTTGTTTCCGGAAGTGGAGAGCAGGAAATTTTTCTGACCAAATCGGACGGGGAGAAGCTTGCTGCGTTGGCTGCGGAAGGGGATGGCATCGGGCTCTTTGATGGTGTCTTTCGCGAAACTTACTACGCAGTTCGATTCCTGACCAATACGCAGGAGCACCGCATTGTGCGAATCTATCCCGATGGGACGCTGCGGTGGGATGATGCAATGTACACACTGCGCAATGGAGAAGCCATTTTGCAGATGCTGGAGGAATCCAACGGTGATGTTTATATTGTCCATGTGGACGATGCCATTACGGAGTGGACCGATGAGCGTGGAGAATTTATTCACGTAGGCTTGAGAGGGCTTTCCAATGGCGGAACCGCTAAGTGGAGCAGCAGTAATCGGTCGATCTGTACCGTGGAAGGAAACGAACATCACGGGAAAATCTTTATGAAGGGCTTGGGCGAAGCAGTTATCACTGTGAAGTGGTCAGCAAACGGTGAAACAGGAACGGAAAGCGTAACAGTGACTGTCGTGGAGGACAACGGTTATGATCTGCTGATCAGCCCCGAGGATCAAAAGGCTGCGGAACGATTGGCTCGCAGAGACTACGAGGCATGGCGCAGCGAGGACTGGTGCCTGAACATGAATGTAGTAGAGTCTGTGGTGGATAAAAAGGAAACCCTGCGCTATCAGGAAAATTATGTGGGCTTCCGTGAAGGATGGACCGCGGAGTATATGACAGAAAATGCCATTGTGGTCAGAGTGACATATGATTGCCAAATCGACCACAGTAAAATCTGGTACGATGACGGTCGTGACATGCGTTACACATATTTGACTCGCGCGGATGCGGATTCTCCGTGGGAAATCACCGATTATGGTCCGGCGGGCTAAAAACAGCGGGGAATTTATGAAATATAACTTAACGATCAAAAATAAATACACCGCCTTGGGCTTGTCTGTGATTACCCTTGCGGTGGTGATTCGCTGCGTGTACTTTGCCGTGCGTGGGGGCACATTGGCGCATTTGACGGTGCATTTGCTGCTGCCCATACTGGCGGCGGCCGTGTTCTTTGCTGTGGTGCTGACCCGTCGCCCTGCGGAATATACCGCCCTCGGTGTGCTGTTCGGGGTGGTGTTCTTCATCATCAAGTCTCTGACCTTTGCAAGCAGACTGCATACGATTTTGTGCATCATCCTGTATCTGACGGTGCTGGGGCTGTACTCTGCCACGGTATTCGGCTTGCTGCCTACGAAAAAACTGCTGTATCCATTGTTCGGGCTGCCGCTGCTGTACCACATTTTTGTGGAGGATATGCAGCTGTATGTTTTTGCCGAGCCTCCCGTGCCCTATTTTGAATGGCTGCCGGAGATTTCCGTGCTGCTGATCATGGCGGGACTGCTGTGCATCAGCTTGGGGCTGGAGCAAAGGGGATGACCATCCCGTAGGGGCGGCTATTAGCCGCCCGCAGCTGTGCAGTGGGGTGGAGCGTTGCGCCGCCATGTCCGCGGTGGTTGTTGGAGATTTGAGGCGGATGATATCCGCCCCTACGAGGGAGCTTGATTTTGGTGCGCTGCAAAGTTCCTACGGGTGCGGTGACAGAAGTGTATTTCTGCAGAAACGATGCCGTGCATACATGAAACGATAACCGCAATGTACGTACGAACTGAAACCCCCGAAGCTTTTGCTTCGGGGGTTTTTACGTGTATGGACTTATTCAATGGGAGCTTCTTCGGTGGGTTCCACGAAGATATCTTCCTCTTCGATTACTTCGATGATCTCCACTTCTACGTCGTCGTCCTGCTCGGGAGCTACGAAGTCGTCATCGTCCAGATATTCTTCCACGGTGACTTCAATTTCGTCATCACCGTCGATCTCGATTTCGGGGTCGACTACAGCTTCCAGCTTGTCCAGTGCGGCTTCGATGGCCTCGTCCAGACCCTCCAGTGCTTCCTCCACGGTGTCTGCCATGCGTTCCAGGAAGCCTTCTTCTTCGTCGGCCTCCTCATCCATGACGATGTGGAGCTCTTCCATGTCCTCTACGTCCACGTTGTTGGCTTCCTTCAGGGCTTCGATCTCGGCGGTGATGTCTTCAATGTTTACCAGTGTGTTTTCGATTTCCATGCACAGGTCAGCCAGAACGCCCTCTGCCTCTGCCTTGTGCATATCATAGTACAGCTTGCCCAGCTCCTTGTAGGCATCTTCCAGAGCGGATTCTTCCTTCTTCTTTTCCACAAACAGCTTGGCGATCTGCTGTCCCACCTTTGCGGTGTCCGCTGCGGAGTCCGCAAAGTCCAGCACCTTGTCGGCTACGGTGGAGATGGTGTCGGTCAGAGTTTCCTTCAGGTTGTCAAAATCGAAGTTGATTTTCTTGAAGTTGAAATTTTTCTTTGCCATAGATATTTCCCCTTTTATGATTTATTCTTCAATGGTTTTAATCTTATTTACGTACAAGGTGTGGGGCTTGGAACGCAGATACAGCCATGCGCCCAAGGCGATGACAGCGGAGACCCCCGCCAGCAGCTGGCTGACACGGATACCCGTGCTGCCGATGTACAGGCTGTCGGTACGGAGACCCTCGATCATGCAGCGGCCGATGCCGTACCAGATCACATACAGGGTGAAGACCTCCCCGTCGTACTTCCGCTTTCCCTTTTCCACATACAGGTGCAGCATAATCAGTCCCGCCAGATTCCAAAGGCTTTCATACAGGAAGGTGGGGTGGACGTAGATGGTGCCCTTAGGGGTGGTGAGCCCCATGCGGGTCCACAGCTCCGTTTCCGCACCGAAGGCTTCACGGTTGAAGAAGTTGCCCCAGCGGCCGCAGATCTGTCCGATGATGAGGCCGAATACGCCCCCGTCCATGATGGCACCTGCAGGGTATTTGCGGATGCGGCATACAATGAGCAGGGTGACCACAGCGCCGATGATGCCCCCGTAAATGGCAAGGCCCCCTTCCCAGATGGCAAGCAGATCCATCAGGGGTCTGCCTCGGTACATCTCAAAGTTGAAGATGACGTAATAGGCACGGGCACCGATGATGCCCATGGGCAGTGCCCACAGGATCACATCGTACATATGATCCTCGGTCAGTCCGACCTTGGGGGCACGCTTGGTGACATACAGCATCCCCAGAATGAAGCCCAGTGCAGCCATGACACCGTAGAGATAAATGGTCTTGCCGAACAGGTCAAAGCCTGCGGGGGGATTGATCTCTATGCCAAAGGCGGGGAAGCTGATGATGGCTTCTCTCATACGCTTACCCCCTCGGGGAGGATGACGGACATAGCCAGCTTTTCCTCCGTGAGATTTTCGGCGATGAAGGCCGCGCATTCCTCGGCGGTCACATCCGCTGCGGGGGTGTGGGCATCCAAGGTGTTGTAGCCCTGGAAGGCGCTGTGGGCCAGAGTCACCGCCATGTTGTCAAAGTCTTCCAGTGCAAAGAGCATGGAGCCGATGGTGGCGTTTTTCACACGGCGGAAGCGCTTTTCGTCCAGTCCGTTTTTGCGAACCTTGTCCGCCTCTGCCAGCACCGCTTCCAGTACCGCCTTGGGGTTGTTGCTCTGCCCGTTCAGGAACAGGCTTGCGCTGTTGGCGGCGTAGTCGAAGTCAATGTCAAAGTCACTGTTCAAAATATTCTTGCTGTACAGGGTGGTGAAGAACTTGGAGGAGCGTCCGAACAGGCACTGCATGGCCAAGGAGCCTGTGTGCCGCTGGCGCAGCCGCTCAATGCCGCTGAGGATGGGCTTGACCTTGCTGCCCAGCATGAATTGGGGAGCGGAGACCTCCATGACCGATTCCGTGTACTGCTTGAGGGGCAGCATGGATTCTTCCGCACCGTAGTCCACCACGGGCTTGGGGGCCTTTTCGGAAGGCAGCATAGCCAGTGCGGTGTCCATGACCAATTGAGGATCGGCGTTGCCCACAACGCTGAGTACCATATTGCTCGGTACGTAGAACGCCTTGTGGCAGCTGTGGAGATGGTCGGCGGTGATTTGGGAGATGGACTCCACGGTGCCCGCCACCCCTGTGAGGGTGGGCGCGTTTTGGTAGAGGATCTCCATCAGGCGCATATAGATTTGGAAATCGGGGCTGTCGTCATACATGCCGATCTCCTGCGCGATGATGCCCCGTTCTTTTTCCACGGTTTCCTCGGTGAAATAGGGGGTGGACACAAAGCGCAGCAGCAGCTCTAAATTTTCCTTGAAGCCCTTGGTGGACTCAAAATAGTATGCGGTGATATCGGAGGATGTGAATGCGTTGGGGGAGGCACCGTTCATGGCCAGCAGATTCAGTGCGTTGTCCCCGTCGGGCATATCGAACATCTTGTGCTCCAAGTAGTGGGCGATGCCTGCGGGGGTGTCGATCCATTCCCCGCCCAGAGAGAAGCGGCGGTCAGCCCCGCCGTAGTCCGTGGCGAACACCGCAAAAGCACGATTGAAATCGGGCTTGGGCATGACCCGTACGGTCAGCCCGTTGGGAAGAGTTTCGGTATATACGGTCTCATTGACCTGAGGATAATACAGCTTTTCCATGGTTTATTCTTCGTCCTCCTCGTCCTCGCAGCCCTTCAGGAAGTACACCGCATCCAGTACGATGCCCTGTGCGGCCTGCAGAATGTCCTCGCGGGTGACGGCCTCTACCATGGCACTCATTTCCATGGGGTCGCACTCCTCACCTCGGAGGTTGCGGGACAGCCAATAGTGCTCCAGATCGCGCTCGCTGTCCATGTAGGTGCGCAGCTCTGCGGACACTGCCTGTCGTGCGGCATCCAGCTCCTCGTCGGTGAAGTCGCCGTTCTTGACGGCATCCAGCTGGGCGAGGATCTCGCTGTATGCTGCGTCGTACTTGTCAAATTCAATGCCCGAGTACACGAACATAACACCCTTGTTTACGTCGCACATGGAGCTGGCGTAGTAGCACAGGCTCAGCTTTTCACGGACGTTCATAAACAGCTTGCTTGTGACACTGCCCCCGTACAGGGCGTTGAGCACATACAATGCGGCGTAGTCGGGATCGTCCATGATCTCACCCAGACGGAAGCCCATGGACAGCTTGCCCTGATTGACCGCCAGCTCTTCCGTGAACAGGCGGGCCTTGGGCTCCACGGTGTTCATGCGGATGTCCGTGCCGATGTCAAAGTCCAATTCTCCGCGGGGCAGGTCACGGAAGGCCTTGCGGAGCATCTTCTTGACGGACTTGAAGTCCTTGCCGCCCATGTAGAATACCTCCATGGGTGCGGTTTCCAGCAAAGTCATCCAGCGATCGGTGAGAGACTTTGCGGTAATGGCCTCGGTGGCTTCCTCGTCCCCCAGACGGGAGATGGCGTAGTCCTCGTAATCGCACATACATTCGATGATGCGCTGCAGGGCATAGCTGCGCTTGTCATTGATGCGGCTGCGGAGACGATCCAGCTGCTTTTCCTTTTCGCTTTCCACATAGCTTTCGGACAGCAGACCCTTTTCACGGACGGGCTCCAGCAGCATTTCCGCTGCCAGTTCCAGCACCTGTGCAAACAGGTCGGTTTCCTCGGGGATATAGCGGTCATCCACAAAGTCGGCAATGAGACCCACGGTTTGGATCTCGCCGATTTTTCGTACGGTGGGGGAGATGCTTGCGCCGTACAAATCGTCCAGTCGGCCTGCGAAGCTCTCCAGATCGGGGTAGGACTTGGTGCCGCGGCGGAGCACCATGGGCACCAGCGCATTGAGAGATGCGGTCTCGCGGGTGAGCTGGGTGATCATATTCACGGAAAGACAGCCGGACTTGAACTTGTCGGTGGTGATGCAGGTCAGCCACACACCCGGCATGATCTCGCTTCGATTAAAGGTCATAGGGTATTTTTCCTCACTCTTTGATATAGTTATCCACATTATACCATAGGCACAGGGGAATGTAATGAATTATTTTTAAATAGTATGGGAGAAATTTGAGAGGGAAATGTATGCGGGGACGACGAAGCCATGTCTTATGCTGCACTGAAATCTTTCGACTTTGTAGGGAGCGTCGTCCTCGACGCTCCGTTCCGCAACGGAAGAATTGCCTATGGACATATTATAGCAGCGGACTTTGACTGCGGTGTTGCGGAGCGTCGAGGACGACGCTCCCTACGGATTCGAGAGCCGTTGGTGAAATTGACATAAACAGTTCATTACTCTCTGCGAATTTTGTGGAAGAATTACCGGGGCGTGTTAATGGAAAATACTTGACACAGGGGGCGGAAAGGAGTATAATGGCAAAGCTGTAAAGGGAAAATGTTTTACAGTGGAGGTGCGCTGATGACAGAAGAAACCCTGTTTCGAACCATGCTGTTCGATTTTTACGGTGAGCTGCTCACAGCCAAGCAGAAGGAATACTTCGACCTGCACTACAACGCCGACTACTCTCTTAGCGAGATCGCCGAGGAGACGGGCATTTCCCGACAGGGCGTTTGGGACATTATCAAGCGCGCGGAGGAAACACTGCGGAAGACCGAGGAAAAGACAGGCCTCATCCGCCGCTTCCGTGAGCATATGGATGCTGTGGCAGAGATGGAACAGATCCTCGCCAAGCTCACCGAGCAGACCGAGGGCGAGACAAGAGCGCTGACGGAGCAGCTGTCCGAAACGCTCAACAAGCTGAAAGGATAATACACATGGCATTTGAAAGTTTATCGGAAAAGCTTTCGTCCGCGTTTAAAAAGCTCACCGGCAAGGGCCGTCTGAAGGAAGCGGATGTAAAGGAAGCCATGCGCGAAGTCAAGCTGGCACTGCTGGAGGCTGACGTAAACTTCAAGGTCGTTAAGGACTTTGTAAAGAAGGTCACCGAGCGTGCGGTGGGCACGGACATTCTGGAAAGCCTGAATCCCGGCCAGATGGTCATTAAGATCGTCAACGAAGAGCTGGTCGCGCTCATGGGCTCCGAAACCCCCAAACTGAATATCTCCTCTAAAACTCCCAGCGTTGTGATGCTGGTTGGCCTGCAGGGTGCAGGTAAGACCACCAACGGCGCAAAGCTGGCAGGGTATATGAAGCGTCACGGCAAGAACCCCATTCTGGTGGCTTGTGACGTTTACCGTCCCGCCGCGATCAAGCAGCTGGAAACCGTGGGCAAGCAGCTGGGCATCCCCGTGTTCCAGGAGGGACAGGGCAACCCCGTTGAGATCGCAAAGCACGGCATTGAGTATGCCAAGCGCCGCGGCTACGACCTGGTATTTCTGGATACCGCGGGCCGTCTGCACATTGACCAGACCCTGATGGATGAGCTGGTGGCCATCCGCGATACCGTGGAGCCCGCCGAAATCATGCTGGTCGTGGACGCCATGACCGGTCAGGACGCTGTTAACGCCGCTTCCGCATTCGACAATGCACTGGGCGTCACGGGCGTGCTGCTCAGTAAGCTGGACGGCGACGCACGAGGCGGCGCGGCACTGTCCATCAGAGCCGTTACCGGCAAGCCCATCAAGTTTGCGGGCGTAGGCGAAAAGCTGGATCAGATCGAGCCCTTCTACCCCGAGCGTATGGCAAGCCGTATTCTGGGCATGGGCGACGTGCTCAGCTTCATCGAGCGTGCCGAGCAGGCCATCGACCAGAAGAAGGCCGAGGAAATGGCCCAGCGTATGATGGAAAACAAGTTCACTCTCACCGACTATCTGGATCAGCTGGAAACGGTGATGGGCATGGGCAGCCTTTCCGAGCTGGCAAGCATGATGCCCGGCATCGATGCCAAGGCTCTGGAAAACGCAGACCCCAATGACTCCGTCATGCGCCGCACCAAGGCCATCATCCAGTCCATGACCCTGAAGGAACGGGAAAACCCCGAGATCCTCAACGCAAGCCGCAAGCGCCGCATTGCAAGAGGCGCGGGCGTGTCCGTGGTGGACGTAAACCGTGTGCTCAAGCAGTATGAGACCATGCAGCAGATGATGAAGCAGATGAACGGCATGGGCAAGCGGCAGATGAAGAAAATGACCAAGCAGGCAAAGAAGTCCAAGCAGAAGCAGGGCAAGAAGGGCGGCAAACAGCCCCAGCAGCCCCAGATGCAGCTCCCCAAGGGGCTGGGTGGACTGGCGAACCTGTTTAAGTAAGCTTAAAAAGGACTTGCTCCTTTTTATATAAATGAATGAGAAAATAACCGGAGGTGAAATGTAATGGTTAAAATCAGACTGCGCAGAATGGGCGCTAAGAAGGCTCCCTTCTACCGTGTTGTTGTTGCTGACTCTCGCAACCCCCGCGATGGTAAGTGCATCGAAGAAATCGGCATCTACGATCCCATGACCGAACCCGCTACCGTTAAGATCGATATGGAACGTGCTAAGTACTGGATCGCAAACGGCGCTCAGCCCACCGATACCGTTAAGGGCCTGCTGAAGAAGGCTGAAGCAGCCGAATAAGGAGTTAAACCGGCAATGAAAGAACTTTTGACCTACATCGTGAGAAATCTCGTCGATCATCCTGACGAGGTCTCCGTGACCGAGCGCGAGGCCGGCGGCGAAACCGTATTTGAGGTGCGCGTGGCCGACGGCGATATGGGCAAGGTCATTGGCCGGCAGGGCAGAATCGTGAAAGAAATTCGTATTCTGATGAAGGCCGTTGCTCAGAGAAAGGGCAAGAAGGTATCTGTAGAGATACTGGACTAACGCAAAAAGGTGCCTGAGAACACCGCCACGCTGCGGTGTCCGAGGGTGCCTTTTTCAATTCTTATGATAAGCCTCTCCTTTTAAGGAGAGGTGGCATTTCCGAGGAACGAGGAAATGACGGAGAGGTTTTTAGAAAAACATCGTATGTGGATGGATTATGTGCCTTCGGGCCTGTTACCTCTCAGTCATCCGCTCGTACCTCGCGTCTGACAGCTCCCCTTAAAAGGGGAGCCTTGAAAAGTAGAGATATAATATATGAAACGGAGGATTTTGCGATATGAAGCAGCAGTATTTGGAAGCGGGACAGATCGTCAATACCCATGGCATTCGTGGTGAAGTGCGCATTGTGCCCTGGGCCGACGATGCGCTGTTCCTCAAGCGTTTCAAAACCTTTTACATTGACAATAAGCCCGTCCGTGTGCTTTCCAGCCGTGTCCATAAGGATATGCTGATTGCGCAGCTGGATGGCATCAACGATATCAATGCCGCCATGCCTCTGAAGAACAAGGTCATCAAAATCGACCGCAAGGATGCACGGCTGCCCAAGGGTGCCTTCTTCATTCAAGACATTCTGGGTGCGTCTGTGGTGGACGAGCAGGGTAATGAGATCGGCAAGCTCACCGACGTTCTGGATGTCCCCCGCGGACAGGTCTATGAGGTCAAGGGAGAAACCGAGCACTTGATTCCCGCAGTTGACGAGTTCATTTTGTCTGTGGATGCGGATGCGGGTATCATCACCGTGCGTTTGATCGAGGGGATGTGATGGGCATGAGAGTAGATATTCTCACCCTGTTCCCCGACAGTATGCGCACCGTGCTGGGGGAAAGCATCATCGGCCGTGCCGCCAAGAAGGGGATTTTGGACATCCAAGCCCATCAGATTCGTGACTACACGGAAAACAAGCAGATGCAGGTGGACGACTACCCCTACGGTGGGGGATTCGGCTGCGTTATGATGGCACAGCCCCTGAAAAGCTGTCTGGACGATGTCATGCAGAAGGCAGGGCAGCGCCGCAGCCGTGTCATCTATATGTCTCCTCAGGGAAGACGTTTTAACCAAGAGGAAGCCCGCCGACTGGTGCGGGACTATGACCATCTGGTACTGGTATGCGGACACTACGAGGGCATTGACGAGCGATTCATCGAGGCCTGCGTGGACGAGGAGCTGTCCATCGGGGACTTTGTGCTCACGGGCGGCGAGCTGGCCGCCATGGTGGTCACCGATGCGGTATGCCGTATGGTGCCCGGTGTCCTCAGCGATGAGGCCTGCTATACCGGGGAATCCCACTGGGACGGTCTGCTGGAGTACCCCCAGTACACCCGCCCCGATGTATGGGAGGGCAGAGAGGTGCCCGAGGTGCTGCGCAGCGGGGACCATGCCAAGGTGGAGCGTTGGCGGAGAAAGAAGCAGATCGAGCGGACCATGGACAAGCGTCCCGATATGTACGAGAGCTTCAAGCCGGCGGATAAGACCGACCTTGCTCTCATTGAGGAGATCAAAAAAGACCGCAGCCGTATGCGCTTGGAGGAGCCCGTGACCTTCCACAAGGCCACAAGTGCGGATCTGCCTGCTATTTTGGATCAGGCGGTAAAGGCACGCAGCCGCATGAAGAAGCAGCGTATTACCTTCGGCGCCAAGCAGGATGCGGATACCTTCCGCCGCGATGTGGAAGCGGGCTGCTGCTATGTTGTGCGCTACGGCAACGCCTTTGCGGGGATGTTCTCCGTGGTGGAGGCCGAGACGCCCTTCTGTCAGTCCACCATTACCGACGGCCGCTGGCACAGCACAGGCAAGCACGTGGTGCTCCGTCGTCTGGCTGTGGAAAACCGATACAGCGGTACGGGGATGGCGGACATCGTCATGGGCTTCGTGGAGCGCATCGCCCGAGAAAAGGGGGCCGAGGCCGTTCGTGTGCCTGTGCACAAGAAAAATGTGCCCATGAAAAAGCTTTTGGCAAAGCATAACTACCGCTACCGCGGGAATATCGACCTTGCGCTGACCCCCGATGGGCTGGATCTGCGTCAGGCATTTGAAAAGATTCTGTAAAGGGGAGACAAGCCATGACCGTTGATCAGCTGTGCAGTCCCACGACATTGAAATATCTGCTGGATAAGTACGGCTTCCGCTTCTCAAAGTCCATGGGTCAGAACTTCCTGATCGACGCCTCCGTGCCTGTGCGCATTGCGGAGGCTGCGGATCTGGACGAGACCGTGGGCGTGCTGGAAGTGGGGGCGGGCTTCGGCTGCCTGACCGCCGCAACCGCCATGTATGCGGGGAAGGTGGTGTGCGTGGAGCTGGATACCTCTCTGCAGCCTGTGCTGGCGGAAACCATCAGTGAGTATGAAAACGCCGAGATCGTCTATGGAGACGTCATGAAGACCGATATTAAGGCTCTGGTGGCGGAAAAGTTTGCGGGGCTGCGTCCTGTGGTGTGCGCCAACCTGCCCTATAATATCACTTCTCCCGTTATTACCGCCTTTCTGGAAGCAGGCTGCTTCGAGACCATTACGGTGATGATCCAGAAGGAAGTGGCAAAGCGCATGAACGCCAAGCCCGGCACCGCCGACTACGGTGCCTTCACCCTGCTGGTGCAGTGGTACTGCGACACGGAGATTTTGTTCGACGTTTCTCCCAACTGCTTTATGCCCGCACCCAAGGTCACCAGCTCCGTCATTCAGCTCCGCCGCCGCAGCACTCCCGTGTGCGCGGTGAAGAATGAGCAGCTCATGTTCCGTGTCATTCGGGCTGCCTTTAACCAGCGGCGCAAGACTCTGAACAACGCTTTGGCATCGGGCTTCGGAGAGCTGACCAAGCAGGACATTGCCGCCGCCATCGCCGAATGCGGCTTTGACGAGCGTGTCCGCGGGGAAGCACTGGGCTTGGAGCAGTTTGCCCTGCTCAGTGACGTACTTGCAAAGTATTTGAAAGTCTGATATAATCATCGAAATACCATTTTTTACCCCCGAAAGAGGTGAGCCTATGGCCATTACCGCATCCGTAGCGGACTATTTGGAAGCAATCATGGTGCTGCAGAAGGAAAAGACCCATGTGCGCAGCATTGATATCGCCAATCATTTTGGATATTCCCGTCCCACCGTCAGCCAGACCTTGAAGTCCTTCCGTGCAAAGGGCTATGTGGAAGTGGATGAGGACGGTCATGTGTCTCTGACCGACTTGGGCAAGGACATTGCGCAGACTACCTATGAGAAGCATATAGTGCTCACGGGGCTGCTCACCGCTATCGGTGTCAGCGAGGAGACCGCCAAGGAGGATGCCTGCAAGCTGGAGCACGACATCAGCGACGAGACCTTCGAGGCAATCAAAAAAGTATATCAGCAGATGAAGAAATAAAAGAAATCCCACTCCGAGCGGAGTGGGATTTTTAGTTTGTATGGGTGAGTTTATACCATTTCGTAGAAGTAGAATATATAATTGCTATCGTAGGGGGCGGCGCCCTCGACGCCCCTTTGGAATTG
>JAFQDR010000136.1 GCA_017415945.1 Oscillospiraceae bacterium | reverse complement strand
GTCTGGTGACGGACAACAAGGCCTTGATGGAGAGTCAGCCGGACTATATCAAGCAGCTGGAGGCACTGCCCCCAAAGCTGCGGGAGGCGTGGCTCTACGGACGATGGGATATTTTCGAGGGACAGTTCTTCGAGGACTTCCGCACGGAGCCTGACCCTGTGCTGTGCGAGGCGGCGGGTATTAGCCCGGAAGAGGCGGTGGGGCAGCATCGATTCACCCACGTCATCAAGCCCTTTGATTTGAACAGAGGGGACAAGCGGGCATGGAACATTATGCGAAGCTATGACTTTGGGTACAACAAGCCCTTCTCCCTTGGGTACTGGGCCATCGATCCCGATGGGGTGCTGTACCGCATCGCAGAAATCTATGGCTGTACCGCAACCCCCGATGAGGGGGTGAAGCAGACCCCCGATGAGCAATTTCGGCGGATCGCGGCCTTTGAGCGGGAGCATCCGTGGCTGAAGGGGCGGAAAATCACAGACAGTGTGGCAGACCCCGCCATTTGGGATGCCAGCCGCGGGGAAAGCATTGCGGACACGGCGGCACGGTACGGCATTTACTTCACGCCCGGGGACAATGAGCGCATTCCCGGCTGGATGCAGGTGCATTACCGTTTGCAGTTCGACGAGAACGGCTATGCGCGGATGTATGTGTTCGATACCTGCAAGGCTTTTATCCGCACCATGCCCCTAATGATGTACAGTCCCACACGGCCCGAGGATCTGGATACCACGCTGGAGGATCATGTGGCGGACGAGGTGCGCTATATGTGTATGTCCAAGCCCGTGCGGCCTGTGGTGAAGGAGGAAGGGGTGGTGTACCTGACCGACCCGCTGAACCAAATGAAATAATAGGCTCTCCTCTTAAGGAGAGCTGTCGAGCAACGCGAGACCGAGAGGTAAGCATTGCGAATCGACCTCTCCGTCACGGCATTCGCCGTGCCACCTCCCCTGATCGCAGGGGAGGCTTATGGGTGCAACGGAAATTTTAGAAAGGAAAAAGGAACATTGAATGAAGAACATTTGATACGGGATACTCCCGTGATTGGGACGGAGCAGGTGAAGGCACTGACTGCCGTCCTGCAAAAATACAAAACAGGCAAGGCGCAGACCGAGCGGCGCATCCTTGCCAGTGAGAATTGGTGGAAGCTGCGCAATACCATGGAGGAGCAGCACCTTGCTCGTGACAAGAGCTTTCGCTCTGTCAGTGGCTGGCTCCACAATGTCATCGTATCCAAGCATGCGGACATGATGGACGCCTATCCCGCTCCCGTGATTTTGCCCCGTGAGGCATCGGATAAGGAGCAGGCACGGCTGCTGAGCAAGATTTTGCCCTGTGTGCTGGAGCAGAACCGCTTTGAGCATACCTACTCCCATGTTATGTGGCAGAAGCTGAAAACAGGTACAGGGGTGTACAAGGTGGTATGGGATGCAAGCAAGCTGAACGGCTTGGGTGACATTGCCATTGAGCGGGTGAATCTGCTGAACCTGTTTTGGGAGCCGGGGGTCACGGACATCCGACACTCCCGCTATGTGTTCCACACCGAGGCGGTGGATAAGGAGCTGCTCCGTGAGCAATATCCCGAGCTGCTGTCCGGGAAGCTGAAAAGCGGCGGCTTTATTGCCACACGCTTTCTCTATGATGATGCGGTGGATACATCTGACAAAGTGACCGTGGTGGAGGCCTATTACCACAAGCCCATCGACGGGGTGAACACCCTGCAGTATGTGAAGTATGTGGAGGATGTGGTGCTCTATGCCACGGAAAACGATCCCCTGCTGGCAGGCACGGGCCTGTACGACCATGGGCGTTATCCCTTTGTGTTCGATGCCTTGTTCCCCGTGGAGGGCAGTCCCTGCGGCTACGGCTTTGTGGACCTGTGCAAGAACCCCCAGACAGAGATCGATTTGATGAAGACCGCTTTCGTGAAAAATGCCATGGTGGGGGCAACCCCTCGTTACTTCTCCCGTGGGGACGGCACTGTCAATGAGGGAGAATTTCTGGACTTGAGCGCACCCATTGTCCATACCACGGGCTCTGTGAACGAGGATCATCTTCGCCGCATCGAGCATACGGGTCTGGACGGCAACTATGTGGCAGTGCTGGACCGAACCATTCAGGAGCTGCGTGAGACCAGCGGCAACACCGAGACCTCTACGGGCAATATTGCATCGGGGGTCACCGCTGCCTCTGCCATTGCGGCACTGCAGGAGGCCAGCGGCAAGGGCAGCCGCGATGCCATCCGCACCAGCTATCGGGCCTACGGAGAGATCATAGAGCTGTGCATTGAGCTCATCCGCCAGTTCTACGATCTGCCCCGCCAGTTCCGCATTACGGGTATGGGCGGCGACCGCTTCGTCAGCTTTGACAACGGCGGACTGCTGCCGGTGTATCAGGGCAGCTTCCACGGAGAGGATATGGGCTATCGTCTGCCTGTGTTCGATATCAAGATCTCCGCCCAGAGGCAGGATGCCTACTCACGCATGGCACAAAATGAGCTGGCCTTGCAGCTGTACGGGGCGGGGTTGTTTGACCCCAATCGCACGGAGCAAGCCATGGTGTGTCTGGAGATGATGGATTTCGAGGGCAAGGACGGACTGATGCAGCGTATGACCGCACAGGCGGGGCTGCGCCGCAAGCTGGCGGACTATATGCAGCTGGCACTGATGCTGGCAAAAAAGGCCGAACCCCAAATGGTGCAGGGGATCAGCGGGGATATTGCCGCTCTTATGGGCGGCAGGATCACCCCCGGGGCACCTGCGGCCATTACGGGGGGCGAGCCCAAGCAGATCCGCCATGCAAAGGCCCATGCGGCGGGAAGCGCTCGCCTATGATTCGTGTGTGCTATGACCGCAGAGGTCACCGGCTGACTGTGGCGGGGCACGCGGGCTTTGCGGAGCGGGGGGCGGATATCCTCTGTGCCGCGGCATCCATGCTGCTGCATACCCTTGCGGGGGCGGTGCGCCGGCTCAGCCGACGGGGGCTGGCAGAGGATATTGCCGTGATTCTTCGGTCGGGAGCGGGGGAGGTTGTATGCGTCCCTGTGGCGGAGTTCGATTGCGTGGTGACCGCGGTTATGGACAGTATTGTCTTAGGGTTTCGGCTGCTGGCGGCGGATTACCCCGAATATATCGAGTTTGAGGAAACAAGAAAGGAGAAACCATGAACAAAACAATGAATTTGCAGATGCTTGCGGAAGGTGAGTCCGCGGCGTTTCCCGCATCCGTTGGTGGGGATGTGCGCAGCCATTTCGATTCCCTGCAGCGGCAGGGGGCGGAAATGGCGGGCAGGTACGCAAACTTTAACCTGCAGAAGGAGCTGGAAAATCCCATGTTTGTGAAGCTCACAGGCCCGCAGGTGGGCTTGAGCGTGGAGGATGCGTATATGGCTATGCACCATCGTGAGCTGACCCGTGCCATTGCGGAGGGCGCCAGACGAGAGCTGTCCAACTCCATTCGTGCAGGAGCCGCGCGGCCTGTGGAGCATGGCAGGGCCCCAAGCGGAGCGACCGTCACCACCTTTGACTACCGCAATGCCAGCCGTGCCCAGCGTAAGGCCTTTAAGCAGGAAATTTATCGCGCGGCGGCAAGGGGCGAAAAGATTTATCCGTCCCGATAAAAAAGCCTCTCCTTTTAAGGAGAGGTGTCACGGCGAATGCCGTGACGGAGAGGTCAATTCAACATAATTACCTCTCAGTCATCCGCTCATACTTCGCGGATGCCAGCTCCCCTTAAAAGGGGAGCCATAATAAATGATAAGGAGAAATGTATATGAATCACACTACTATGAATTTGCAGCTGTTTGCCGAGGCAGGTACCGTGGTTAACAGCACTTCCAACTACGTTAACGCCTATACCGGCGAAACCTCGAAATTCAATGCCGCTCAAACCCTGAGCGGGGAAATGAAAACCTTTTACGATACCACCCTGCTGGAGAACGCAAGACCCGAAATGCTCTATGCTCAGTTTGCCAAGCTGCAGCCTCTGCCCGCCAACAACGGCAAGTATGTGGAATGGCGCAAGTGGAACACCTTTGAAAAGGCCCGTATGCTGCAGGAAGGTGTCATCCCCACCGGTCAGAAGTTCGGTATGAGCAGCAAGACCGGCATTATCGAGCAGTACGGCACCTACGCATCCATTACCGACCAGCTGGAAATGCACGCATATGACCCTGTAATCCTGGGCGCATGCGACGAAATGGGCGCTGCCGCCGCACTGACTCAGGAGACTCTGATCCGTGACCGTCTGCTGGTGAATACCAATGTGCTCTACTGCGACAATGTGGATTTGGCAAGCGGTGAGGCCATTTCTACCCCCGCTGCCTGCAACGAAATGGAGGCATCCGCAGAGGCTATGAGCATGATGACCCCCATGATGATCGCCAAGGCGGTGACCCTCATGAAGAAGAACCGTGTGCCCACCATCGACGGCAAGTATTACGCAGTCATCCATCCCAGTGTGGCCTTTGACCTGCGCAACAGCCCCGGCTGGCTGGAGGCCCATAAGTATGCCGCACCCGAGGAGCTGTTCAACGGCGAGATCGGTGAGCTCCACGGCTGCCGCTTTGTGGAAAATGTGTTTGCTCCCGTGCTGGATGACGAGTACGCCAACAAGGCGGGCACCGTGACCTATGCCACCTATATGTTCGGCAAGGATTCCTTCGGCATCATCGACCCCGAGGGCGGCGGTCTGCAGATGATCATTCACGACAAGAGTGAGATCGGCGGCCCTCTGAACCAGTTCAGCACCGTGGGCTTCAAGCTGGAGACCAACGGCGCCACCATTCTCTATCCCGAGCGTCTGCTGCGCATGATGAGCTGCAGCTCCTACAGCGGCTCCGACACTCCCAACTAACAAAAATCCCCTCCCGATTTGGGAGGGGGAATCGTAGGGGCACCCCTTGCGGGTGCCCGAAAAGGAACAAAGGAGGATCGATGATGGCACGCAAGTGGGTACATGAGCGAGAGAAGGAGAAAAAACAGAAAATTTGGACTCGGCTCCATGAAAAAGACCAAAAAACAGAGGATATGGTATGGCGAGCGGAGTGGGGAGAGCCAAAAATAGAAAAATACCCATATCGACCCAATATTGGGCAGAAAGCTTCGGGTAAAAGTGAACAGCCCGATTTTGCCAAACAAGCGGCTGCGGGGTGGGTACAGCACCAAACCGATCAGGTTCGGAGACAGGCTTTGCTGCGCGACCCCAATTATCAAAAGTGGCAGCAAGCAACGGGGCAGGAAATAGAGGGCGATGAGGATTGGCATCCCAAACAAGATTGGGATAGCTCTCAAAACAATCGGTTTGGGTATCTGTACAGCAAAAACCCTCGGGAGGCTCGTGAATTTGCCGAGCTTGTGAATCGTGAGAACCGCAGATTACGGGAAGAAATCGGTGGGTATATGCAGAGAAGGCACTCTGCCAAAAAGGAACTGTTCGAAAAAACGGGAGAAATTATTGGAGATGTGTGGAGCAAAAATGCCGAAGTGGAGGCAGCCAATTCACGGATGGCTATGAATCAGGGACTGAAAACAGGTGAGAAAGCCTGCAAAGTATTTGAAAGTGCCGGACAAACTATGGCTGCGCAGTCGGAAATGAATCGACAAGCGGCGGACGGCGCTGTGAAGGAAATCAAAGAGCAGACAAAGAAGGCTGTGAAACACTGGGGCGATGCCAATGCAGCCTATTCCGAAGCTCAGACTGAGCAGGCCAACAAAACGGGAGAGTTTGCTGAGCGTACAAAACAGCACTGGGTAAATGCCAATAAGAGCTATTCCGAGGCGCATAATGAACACGCACAGAGAATTGGAAAACAGGCTGCCGAAGCATCCCGAAAATACGGCGGAATGTGGGCAATGACAAGCGGTGTGACCGGTTCCGATCAGACAGGGGCGAGTATCCATGGCTATCGCAATACAAAGGGACATGCTGTGAGCCATGAGGCGTCTAAACAAACTGCCGAAACAATCAGAAAACAAATTGCGGATGGCGGTATCGATGTGTTAGGACATGCTATTGCTGCCCGAGGCTTGAGCGGCAGCAAAACGCTTGACAGTTACAATAAATTTTTAGAGTACAGTGCAACCGGGAGAATCAGTGACGATAAAACGTTGACTCCCGGTGTGTATTCAAAGATTGTTGATGAAGCGGTTGCGGATTTTTTGACAAAGCGGTATGGAGCTACGGCGGGGAATATTTACAGTAATACCACAAAGGCGTTTGATGATGTGGTTTCAGTGGGTTTAGGTCCTGTTGTAGGTGCTGTGAAGTCAGCTTTCGATGTAGGTGGAGAGTCGCTGGAACAAGCGAGATTGAATGGTGCAAATAATCAACAGGCTATTTTGTATGGTGCTGCAAATGGATTACGAGCTTCTATGAGTGAGCCTATCGAAAATATGGTTAAAAGAGCGGTAAAGTCTGAGTCTTTGGGTGAAGCTATTCATGGTATTGCCGGGAATTTTGCAGATGAATTTACTCAGGAAAAAATTTTGAGAGATAATTCTGAATATTCCAATTTGGTAAATCATTATTATCAAAATGGCTTTTCTAAGGAACAGGCTCAAAAAATAGCAAAACATGAATTGGCAAAAGCTAACATCCAAAGTGCTTCCGAAGATATGCTGTATCGCAAAATGTTTACACCTATGGAAGTATATTTGAAATATGGAAGAAGATAAAGAAAGAACTTGGGTTTGCTTTAGAGATCGATGCTTTTGCTGATGAAGTTTTCATATCCCATTCGCTTTAGAATGTAAGGATAGGTGGGGTTGCGCCTTGCTCTTTGCAGAGAGTTTTTGATATCGTCTTGAAGGCGTATGTGTGTCCATATTGCTGTGAGAATTACAGCAATAGAAAAAATAATTACGGTGAGCAGAGTGTTTTTATATTCTGTAGTCACAGTAGCAACTGCAAAAAAGCAGGAAGATACATATAGGTCGATGTGAAATAAGTGGCGTAAACGATCTGCTTTCGACATATAGACCCACTCGCCGTATTGAGGGTCAATGGAAAACCAATGACAGCTGCGGCAAGCACGGAGGGGTGTACCCAACGCTATCGCAGTAATCTCGGTACTTCTTCCTGCTTTATCTTCTCTGTACAAAATCCCGCAGTGAGGGCAGCAAAAAACATATTTTTGTATGTCAGGAGTGAAGTCCAAAGGACGTTTGTTGGGGAAATGATCTATGGTTTTTTGCACAAACGGAGAAATTGTTTGGCATTGTGGACAGAATGCGTCGTATTTATGGAAAATGACTCTGCAGTTTGAACAACGTATCACTTCTTCCGGTGGCTCGCGCTGCGCTTTTTGATGAAAGTACATGGAAATGAGTGCCGAGAGTGTTGTGCCGAAGGGGGCGTATAGATCTGCGATATCCAGCAAATAGAGAGGTGCTCCGGGGAGAAATGCGGCAAACGAAATGCCAAGGTGTGAAACCATAATCAGGAAGAATGCGGTGGAAACTTTGACACTTAATTTGCAGGGGACAGACAGAATACTGCCCAAATGCAAAACAACGGGCAAGAATAATGAGCAGGCAAGCCAAGGGGCGTTGTTCTGGCCAAGGTGCTTATAAAGAATTATATTTGCGATTCCGGCAGAGAAACCGACGATGGTAACAAACAGCATTTTGCGTACAGTGTTTTGCATGGTATGGTGCCTTTCGTTGAAAAGTTTTCGCTTTCAGTATAGACCGAATCTTTCTGTTTTTCAAGAGTCCCGGAGGTGGCGGCTGGGAACGTGCCCGGCAGGCATGGGATGCCCGCAGCGTAAGCCTCCGAAACGCCGAGGAATAAAAACAAACCCCTCCCGATTTGGGAGGGGGAATCGTAGGGGCACCCCTTGCGGGTGCCCAAGCGAAAGAAGGTGAGCGATAGTGCACATAAGAGGGTATTTGAAGCGAAAAGAGCAGAAAGACGAGATCTGGCGGGAAGTGTTCCGAGAACTTAACAAGCCCGATGCGGCGACAATGGAGGAAGAAGCCGTTGCGGTGGACATGGGCTTGTTGGAACAGAGCCGAAAAAGGATCCTGTTTTGCTGACTCCCATGGAGGCGATGCTGGGAAAGCCCGGGGACTATGAGGAAAAGGCAGCACTTGGGATTCAGCAATGGAAGGCTATAGCGATGCCTATAATTGGGCGATGCACGAAGCCTTGGCTCTGGGCATGACAGATGAACAAGCCGATTATTGGGCGAAGTGGCAAGTGATACAGGAGTTCGGCACGAGTGCTCTCTATGATTTGTCCATTGGTTTGGCTTATGGTCTTGGACGAAGCGATAACAGCGTAAAGAGAAGTTTATTTAGAAAATGAAAAATCCACCGGATTTAATTCCGGTGGATTGAGATTCATTTGTAATATGGGTCTATACGAATTGCAATGTTGGTGCATCCCAAATCCGATAGCTTTTGAATGTATTCCGGGTTGTTTTTTGTTCGCTCATAAGATTCTTTGATTTTTTTGGAATCGAATATTATCAAAGGGAGAATGGATACAAGCAACCAAGCAATCGCCCAGTTTAGTGCTGTTAAATAGTCTTTACAAGTAAATTCAATGAAGGCGGAAAATAAAAAAAACCAGCGACCGTTTGATAAAAAGCAGTAGAAAAATTTATGGAATACAGAAAGTATGCTCCATTCGTACGTATAAGGATGGTTATACTCCTTGTTGCAGTATTCACATATACGAATAGGAGTACCTATTTTGTAAATAAAAAACTTTGACTTGTAAATGTTTTTTTTACAGTGAGGACAATAGAATACTTGGTTGAAAGTCATTTTGAAATTTCCTTTTGATGAAATCTGTTTGATTTTAGTATAGACGGAACATCAACTTTTTTCAAGCCGATTATTGGGCAAAGTTGCAAGTAATGCAGGAATTTGGCATGAGTGCGCTATATGATTTGTCTATGGGCATGGCCTATGGTTTAGGGCGCAGCAACAACAGCATAAACAGAAGCTTATTTAGAAAATGAAAAATCCACCGGATTTCATTCCGGTGGAGAGAGGCTTATTTGTAGTATGGGTCAAGCCGATAAGCGATGCGAGCATACCCCATATCGGACAGCTTTTGAATGAGATTGGGATTGTTCTTTGTGCGCTCATAAGACTCTTTGATTTTTTTCCTGTCAAAGATGGCAAGTCGGAGCAGACTGATGGTAATCCATGCAGTTGCCCACAGCCATGCTTCACCGGTGTCTTTGATCGATAATCGATTAAGGCTCATAGCAGGAAATGCCCATCTTCCGTTAGCAAGAAAAACATAAAAAAACTTCCCCAACGGACCGGCGATACTCCATTCATATGTGCAAGGCATCAGATATTCTCCGTTGCAGTACGGGCAGATTCGCAGGGGTGGATCAAGTGTATATCGCCAACCGGACGTTCTTGAAATGAGTTTTCGTTTGCAGTGAGGACAATCGAGTCTGGCAACTTCCATACAATAACCTCCTTCTTTATCGCCATTGCTTTCAGTATAGACGGAATGGCTTCTTTTTGCAAGGGTGTGGATAAGGGCTGTTAAGAGGAGCGGCTTGGTGAAAAGACGAGGGTGAGGGCTTCTTCCTGCAAGGATATTCCTGTGGGAGCTTGCGATCGAAAGAAGAACAGAATAGGAGGGATCTTATGACAGTCGGGAAATCCGGCGAAGTAAAAATGAATTGCGGCGGCGTGTCCGATCTGACAGTCACGGCGGTGTGGGAGGAGCGGATGGACACATCCGCAAAAGCCTCTGCCATTGCGGTGACGGGGCTGACGGTAACTGCCGAGGAAACGGGTACATACACCCTGAACGGCACCGTAAGCATGGGCGGCACGGTGCTGGGCAGACTGACGGACTGCGTGGGTCAGGCAGAGGAAAGCGGGGTGCCAGCTGCGGTGACGGGAAGCTTCCCCATTGTGAGCCCCGCGCTGTCCCACGCGGAGCATGACAGTGCTGTGGTGACGGTGCAGCTTACGGGGACAGACCCTAACGGACAGGGCTTCTACGCTTCAGGGCGTATTTCCACGGCGCTGACGGTGCAGCCACCCATTTCCGAGGTCAGCGCAAGGGGTCAGTTTATGGGGAAAGCCATGTCTGTTATCATTGCCCCCGTCTGCGACGGCACGGTACATACCCTGCGGTATGCCTTCGGAGGGGAGAGTGGTGTCATCGGAACAGGGCTGTCGGGGGGCAGACATACATGGACACCCCCTATGGAGCTGTGCGCATCGATTCCCCACAGTGGCAGCGGTGACTGCGAGCTGCTGTGCGACACCTATATTGACGGTGCACTCGTGGGTACCTCCGCCTGCACAGTGACTTTGTGGGTGCCTTTGGAGGTGTCTTTGTCTCTTGATGAGGGTTGGGTGACCCTGGAGCCCGCCAATGAAGGCACCGCCGCCGAAGGTATGGATTGCTTCGTGCAGGGGATCTCCCATGTACGGGCAGTGTTTGATGAGAGCAAAATCGATGGCAGCTTTGCCTACGGCGGGATTCCCGACACCTTCGCTGTGACTGTGGGCGGTGTGCAGTACGGTGCACCCTATGTGTCGGAGGTGCTTCCCAATTACGGCAGCATCCCTGTGGTGTGCGGTGTTACGGACAGCCGCGGCAGACGGTATGAGCAGCAGCTGCAAATCTCCGTCTTGCCGTATACTCCGCCTGTGCTTGGGGATGTGACCGCGTTCCGCTGCAATGCTGACGGCAGCGAAAATGAGCGGGGAGACAGCCTGTCCCTGTCTGCGGGATACGGCATCTGCGCTCTGGGCGGCCGCAATCACGGGGATGTAACTGCCAAGCTGCGGACTGTGGGCGGCCAATGGAGGGAAGCGGTGCCCTTACCCGATGCCGCCCCCACTGTACTGTGGTCGGGAGATATTTCCCCCAATGACAGCTATGAGGTTCTGGCAGAGGTGACGGATGCCCTGGGACGGTCAGCTTCCGTCACCGTGACCCTGCCCTGCACCAATATCTTTTTCCAAGGCCGCAGAGGCGGGTGCGGTGCCGCCTTCGGGAAGCAGGCAGAAGCGGATGATGTGCTGGAGGTGGCGTGGAGCCTGAAAACCAAGGGGGACCTTGTGGTGGAGGGTACGGTCACCGTAGGCGGCAGACAGCTGTGGGAGCACCTGTATCCCATAGGCACCGTGTGCAGCTGTGAGGCATCTGCCGATCCCGCAGCCCTGTTCGGCGGCACATGGGTGCAGGCAGATGATACGGTGCGGCGATGGGTCAGAACCGCATGATTTTTTACGCATAAGTAACTTTTTAAGATACAAGAAAGGAGTGGTGAGATGTACGGCTATACACCATACGGAAAAAGCTATGACGACGATGAGGAGTATTCCGCGTCCATGAAGCTGGTGCAGGAGCTCAGGGAGAAGCTGCCTGCATACACCTCCGACCAAGCACAGTCTCTGCAGGAGCTGTATCGAGAGATCACAGAGCGTCCCAAGTTTACCTATGATCCCAATGACGATGCACTGTACCAAAGCTATAAGCAGACCTACGCCCAACAGGGACGGCTTGCCATGGAGGACACCATGGGACAGGCGGCGGGGCTCACAGGAGGCTACGGCAGCAGCTATGCACAAGGCGTGGGACAGCAGCAGTACGATGCCTACCTGCAAAAGCTCACGGATATTTACCCCGAGCTGTATTCCATGGCCTACGGCCGCTATTTGGATGAGGGTGAGGCATTGCGAAATGAATACGATCTGCTGTTTCAGCAGTCGGAGGCAGACTATGCAAAATATCGGGATCTGCTGGCAGATGCTTACGGCGAGCGGGACTATTGGCAGGAGCGTGCGGATACTGCATACGACCGTGAGACCGCAGCGGAAAAGGATGCGTACAACAGAGAGCAGAAGGCGTACGACCGCCTTGTGGAAATGATGACCACCATGGGCTATGTGCCTACCGGGGAGGAATTGGCGGCAGCGGGCATGAGCGAGCAGCATAGGGATGCGTATTTGCGCTATTACAATTCTCTGCAGACTGCGGGCGGCGGTGGACGCGGCGGAAAGAAGGATGACAAAGAGGAAGATGCTTATGACAGCGCCTTGGCAGCTGCCCGCGCCCGGCTTGCGGGAGGCGCCAACGTTGAAGAAGTCAACGGGGAGATCGCCCAAAAGGTGGCGAGGGGTGAGCTGGATGCGGAGACCGCCCGAAAGCTCATCGGCGCTCTGACCAAGGAGTATTACGGATAATGACAAGGAGGAATGACAGTGGGCGGTGAAGAACGCTATATTCCCGCCGCACCCCCCGGCCCTCGTATGGTAGGCGGGGTGCTGAAATGGTATGCGGGAGATACCTTTGAGTTGCTGGTGAAATTGGAGCTGACAGACGAAACAGGGGAAGACCTATTGGCGGTGAACGCTTGTACTCTGGACTTTGTCTTCCGAAATGAGCGGAATGCATCGGTATGGCAGGTGACCTTTGGCGGCATTGGGGGCGGCGAGGTGGTGCTGCGCTTCGATGATACGGTGACTGAACGATTCCCCAAGGGAAGGTACAGATATGATGTGGTCTACAATGGTGCGGTGCGCAGGACCTTGGTCAAGGATGCACCGATCCTTGTGGAATAAGGAGGTGTATGGAAATGAAACTGGAAATGCCTGTGGTGCATGCGGCACTGAAGGCAGTTGTCACAGGGGGCAGGGGCTACGGCATCAGCCACCGCTGGGACGGTACGGTGCTGACGGTGAGCTCCGACAGCGGCAGCAGCGCTGCGGATCTGGTGGGGCCTCGTGGGCCTGCGGGGCGTTTTGCTGACATGACCGAGGTGGAGAAAACCCAATTTGCTGAGGATGTACTGGAATATATGGATGTATCCAAGCTTGTGGTTGTGGGCTTTTGGCAGCGGGAAGATGGCATTTGGCTCGCAGATAAGACCATGGAGGAGCTGCGGACAGCCATAGAAAAGGGACATACGGTAGTGTGTGAGCAGTCTATTGAAGGGGCAAGTCTGCGAGGACAGCTGATCGGGTATTCCGAGGAACTGATGGTCTTTGGTGCGGTGTTTGGCACGGAAGGGTATTATTTCGCGCTGTATGCAGATGGCACCGTGGAATTCAGCTCGATGCTCTTGGACACCGACAATGTGGAGCTGTTTCCCGTGACCGTCACGGAGGCAAACGGCGTGTATGCGGCGGACAGGAGCTTCCAAGAAATCAATGAGCAGATCAACATGGGGAACGTGGTGGTATGTGACTTCGTGGGGACGGACAGCAAAACCCGCTGCCCCCTCATCAACTACACTGCATACAGCGCCACCTTTGTGCTGCACTCCGTCCTTGGCTCTGATGCGTATTTCCACATTACCGCCGATGGGGTATCGCATATGGCGGCGGAAAGCGAAGATGCGGAGGAAACGCCTACTCGTGTACAGACCACTAAGAGTGGAAATGAAGTAACGGTGATGGCTTATTATGACAGCCGTACATCCGTGACCGTTATCACGCTGAACGATGCAGGGGATCCCGTGCTGGTGACAAAAGACGGCATAGACTGTGCACTGGATTGGAGTGGTTTTGATGAGTAATCTGCCTGTGTGGGCGGTGGGGTATGCCCTGCGCACAGCGGGGGTGCCCTGTGCCGAGGAGATCGCCATGATGCTGTGCGGACAGCGAAGGGTACAGATCCCCACGGAGCCCACCGCCACGCTGAACTTCAAAGGCTTTGGCGGTACCTATTACGGATATGAACGATATTACGAGGGGACGGGGCTGAAAACCTCAAGCTATAGCTTCGATAAGGGGAAAATGCCCACGGATGTGAGCTATACCTACGATATGTACTATGACCCCAACAAGAAGCGGAAAAACAAGGGCACCATTGCCATCAGCCTGAACGCTGCCGATGCCATGGAAACCAAGGCGGGGGACTATATCAGCATTCGGTTTCTGGTGCCCTATCTGTCGGGGAATGTCAGCGATTTCGTGACCTCAGGCTATGGCCGAGACCCCGAGTATTTTACCGTTGATTTCTGCTTGGACTCCGCAGAGGGTGTGGAAGAAAGCAAGACCGCAAGGTATAAGCTCAGCCAGCGGGTGACCACGGGGGAAAGCTCTCTGGATATGGTTCCCGCGGCTGCCACAGGGGACAATCTGAGCACCTCCGCATACTGTCCCATGCTGGATGACCCACAGCTGCAAATGCTCACGGAGGAGGACGTGATCACGGGCTGGGAGCTGTCGGGCTGGCTGCGACACCCCTTGGAGCGCATCGGTATCGATATTACGGGGCACTTCGATTCTCTGGGTGGCTTCTGTATGTCGGTGTTTGCGCGATTCAGTGCGGATGATTTGCAGGTGAATACTTATGGATGAATTGATCCTGCTGTGCACCCGCATCACGGCGGCTGCGGCGGCCTTGGGCGTGGTGTGGAAGGTGTACACAAAATTCGCGTCGGCGGTGGAGGGCATCCGCTGTCTGCTGCGTGAACAGATGCTGCGGATCTATTACCGCCACCGTGACGAGGGCTGCCTGCGGCAGTACGAGGCGGAAAACTTCGAACACACCTACAAGGCCTATGTGGCGCTGGGCGGCAACAGCTTCATCGGCAACGTACATAAGGAAGTTTCCGAGTGGGACGTGGTATCGTAATAAGGCTCCCCTGTGTAAGGGGAGCACAGACTGCCGACAACGTACAAAGCCTCCCCTTCGATAAGGGGAGGTGGCATTTTCGAGGAACGAGAAAATGACGGAGAGGTCGATAAAACAAGCGGAAACGTCAAGGTGGGATGTATTTCAAACGCATTCTACCTCTCAGTCAGCCGCTTGTTCCTCGCGGCTGACAGCTCCCCTTCAAAGGGGAGCCTATATAGAAAGGAGAATACATATGATTGAAAACTTTGGTTTGGCGACTGTGGTGACCATCACCATCATCGCGTATCTGGTGGGCGAGGCTGTGAAGCTGCTGCCCTTTGACGTCAGCAAATGGATCCCCGTGGTCTGCGGCTTCGTGGGCGGCTGTCTGGGAGCCATGGGGATGTACGTTGTCCCCGACTACCCCGCGGGGGATATTATGACCGCAATCGCCGTGGGCATTGTGTCGGGCTTTGCGGCAACGGGTGTGCATCAGGTGTACAAGCAGGTGTACCCCGCCGAGGATGATGACGCATGGATGTAAGACAGCTCCAGAACCTGCTGCAGTACCTTGGGTACTACGAAGGCAGGGTGGACGGCATCAGCGGTCCTCTGACGGAGGCGGCGATCACGGCCTTCCGACAGGACAACGGTATGCCCGAATTGGGTGCCGAGCTGGAGGAAGTCCTCGTCGGCGCGGTGTTCCACGGACGGTTTAAGGGTGCAGCTGCTCCCGATGCAGAGCCTGACGGTGACTTCTGGAGCACGGTGCAATACTTCGGGCGTCACGAGTTCGCCTGCAAGTGCGGCAAATGCGGCGGCTTCCCTGTAGAGCCCGATGAAGCGTTCATCCGCAAGCTGGACGCCTTCCGTGAGCGTGTGGGCGAGCCCGTGTACGTCAATTCGGGCATTCGCTGCCCCGAGCATAATGCCGATCCCGATGTGGGTGGCACCTCCGACAGCCGCCACCTCTACGGCGACGCAGCCGACATCCGCTGTCTGAACAAGACACCCCGCGAGCTGTACGACATTGCCGACGAAATGTTCCCCACCGGCGGCGTGGGGATCTATGATTGGGGTATCCATGTAGATGCGCGAGGGCATCGGGCCAGATGGTAACGGGAAATAGTAGGGCGGGGGCTTGCTCCCGCCGCTGCTTAGCCATCTTTACAAAATTTAACGGCGGGGCTTTGGCCCCGCCCTGCGAAAAAGGTATATTTTTTTGAAATTCACATAAAATAGGTGTTGACAAAGGCGATGATTCATGGTATTCTAACTGAGCTGAAAGTCAGTCGCCCATATGCGGGTGTAGTTCAATGGTAGAACACCAGCCTTCCAAGCTGGTCACGTGGGTTCGATTCCCATCACCCGCTCCATTGAGTGAGCCGCAGCGTATCGGATGATATGCGCCAATAGCTCAGTTGGATAGAGCAACTGCCTTCTAAGCAGTAGGTCGGGGGTTCGAATCCCTCTTGGCGTACCAAAATATGGTGGGTATAGCTCAGTTGGCAGAGCACCGGATTGTGGTTCCGGGTGTCGTGG
>JAFQDR010000135.1 GCA_017415945.1 Oscillospiraceae bacterium | reverse complement strand
CGTAAGTCGGGTTTGTCTACAGTCTGAGCCGTCCTTTTCAGGGCGGCTCAGATTGTCAAAAAATGCTTCGCAGAATTTCGTCCATAAGGACGAAACAAAGTCAAATCTATTTTTCGCGCCGGCATGTACGAAGCGAAAAATACAAATAGGTCTGCAAGTGTGGAATTTGTTCGCAGAATGCGGACAAATTATGCGCGCGGCAGACCTGCTTGCCCTTCGCGTAAGCGGGGGCATCTCTGTCAAAATGCTCCGTAGGAGTATTTTGACAGACTCAGCCGCCCTTTTCGGGGCGGCTGTCTCTGTATATGGTTTTGATTACCAGCTGTTAATGGCTCGCACAAAGACGCTCTTTTCCAAATCTCCGCACTTGGCGGTCACCTTGGCATTGCCCTCTGCCTTGATTTCAATATAGCAGCCACTGTCGTCGGTATACAGCTCGCACACGTCCTCATTGTCCGTAGTCCACTCCGCAGCCTCCAGATAGGCGCCCGCATTGGGCAGCAGCGTCACATAGGTCACATCCCCGATGGCAGAGGTAAAGTCCTTGATCTCCTTGTCTCGGAACATGAGCTTCAGCTCCGTGGCAGCAGGGGCATCCGCAAATCGGATAGAGTCCAGCATATACCACATTCGCGTCCCGAAGCCCTCGGCAGCCTCCCAGAAGTAGGAGGTCTCCGGCACAAACACCGTGTTCCCCGCCTGCATCACATAGTAATTCACCACCACATCCGCAGGGCCGTATCCGCTCATTTTGCTCAGCTGCACGCAGGGGAAGCCGCCAAACATCGCATTTCCCACTTTTTCCGCACCCTGTGCCTCCAAGTCAGCAATGACCTGCTCCACAGAGCCCTCAGCCTTGGTCACCCGCAGATACAGCTCGGGCACATCGATTTCTGTCACAGCGGTATAGTGGTCGTAGCCCTCACGCTGCTCGGGGCGCACCCAATCAGGGTCATAAACCATGCTGTACCCCAGCGCACTTGTATAGCGATAGCCGTACATGGTTTCCTCCATGCCCTCCAGCATAATGGTCATGGTTTCGGGCTCCTCACTCCATGTGGGGGTAGGCACGGGAGTAGGTGTTGGAGTGGGAGTAGGCTCGGCGCAATCGGGTGTCACCGTCACCTCCACGGTGGGTGTGGGCGTAGGCTGCTCCGATGCCGTATCGCCGCCGCACGCAGTCAGACACAGCAGCAGTGACACAAGAATGATACAAACGATTTTCCTCATAACCGATTCCTCCTCTGAACAATCAGACGACATGTTCATCCAAAAGTTGCGGATTCTGCCTATATTATACCAAAATCTGCCGGAAAAGAAAGCACAATATAATCAACGCAAATGCAGTAAGCCCCTCCTTCGATAAGGAGGGGTGCCCCACAAGGGGCGGGGTGGTCGATTTGAATGTGATAGCAGAAGCATCAACTCATACTTACATTTCGACCACCCAGTCAGCTACGCTGACAGCCCGCCTTATGGTCGGAGGGCCTTTCACCGCTATAAGCATTTCACATCCCCAGTTAAACTGGGGGTTGTATTGTCCTAAAGGCCAACTGAAAAACCGCCCTCCGTGTGGAGAGCGGTTCGTTTTTTATGCTACGCTATGTTTTTCCATGCGTTCCAGCAGCTTTGCCAGGGGGTAGATCAGCACGCCGCACAGGAGATTGGATGTACCATGGACCAAATCAAAGGGCAGACCTGCCATAATCCACGTGAGCATCCCCTTGAAATCCAGACCATACAGCAGAGCCTGTGCAGGGGCGTACAAAACACCGTAAAGGTACCCATGGGCGGCGCACACCAACATATACGCAAAGGGCTTCCACCGTTCGGGTATACTCTTGGGCAACAGCATGGTCATGCCCCACAGCACCGTCCAGATATAAAGATACGGCAGCCACCATGTGTTGAACCCATTCATCAGCCCGATGATAAACACGAACACGTAAATGGGGTACAGTGCCTTTTTGCGGTATACCACCGTAAAGGCCACGATGAACATCCCCAACAGATGCACATTGGGAACGACCTCCATAATCATCTTGGATGCGTACATCAAAGCACCCAGCATGGCAAACACAGCGGTTTCCCGTACTGTCAGCTTCACTTACTTTTCCACCTTGAAGCTGTATGTGGCACCATCGGTCACATCGGTGGTATCCACACCGCTTGCGGCATAGCCGCCATCCACATAGAAGGCCCAGTAGGTGCCGTCTACGTTATAATCCGCAACGATGCCGTTGACTTCCTTAACGTACAGGCCGTATTGACCATTCTCACCCACAATGAGCCCCTCCTCCAGCAGCGCTTCCCCGACGGTAGACTTGTCGGTGGTAATGCTGAAGGTTTCGATGTTGCCGTCCTTGTCCACCACCTCAAAGGTGAAGGACTGTTCCACAGCCTGTTCAGGCTGCTCTGTGACCGCGGGGTCATTGGTCGTTGTGCATGCCGTCATGCTCAGTGCCATAGCCACAATCAGCACCATGCAAAGGACGGATGCAAAGAGTTTGTTCTTGAACCGGTTCATTTGCATATTCTCCTTTGTATTATGAAATTCCCTCCAAAACCGGCACTCGCGGTATGAAACAGAGGCTCATTCCGTTCGGGTATTTCGACTCGGTACGCAGTGACCTCGGCCTTCTCGGTTTCCCAATGGCAGTGTCCCCCAATGCTGTGGCGGCAATGGGGTGAGAGATCCGCACAATATGTACCTCACGGCGACGGGCTCGTTCGGGATTTGCACCCGATTCCCCTTACGGAACGCTTATAATGCTATCACAAATTATAATAAGTATCAACCTTGTAATAAGGAAAAATATGGTATATACTGTACTCGACTAACATACAAAGGAGATTTCACCATGCTGGTTGCAAACACCACCAAGTATTATAAGGATAACTACAACTGCGCAGAAACTCTGATTCTGGCAGGCAACGAAACCTACGCGCTGGGTCTGGACGACAAGACCGCTAAGGTCATGGCAGGCTTCGGCGGCGGCTGCGGCTGCGGTCACCTGTGCGGCGCTCTGGCAGGTGCTCTGGGCATCATCAGCGCACTGATGGTCACCGACCGTGCCCACGAAACCCCCGATTTCGGCCCCATCCGCGCAGAGTTCATGAAGCTGTACGAAGAAAAGCTGGGCAGCGTAATGTGCAATGACCTGAAGGCTAAGTACCGCACCGATGCGGATGCTTGCCTGAAGACCTGCGAGCTGACTGCCGAGCTGCTGGCAGAATACCTGACCGAAAAGGGTCTGGTCAAGTAAGATGCAGAACATCTGCTACATTATCGGCGCATATCATGGGGACGATGCTTGCATCGTCCCCTGTTCTGCAGACTTCGTCATCGCCGCCGACGGTGGCTACGAAGCCGCAAAAAATTTGGGCATCCGTCCCGATCTGGTGGTGGGGGACTTCGACTCTCTGGGCTATGTGCCCGAGGCCGAGGAGATCATCCAACACCCCGTCCGCAAGGATGATACGGACACCCTGCTGGCCATTCGCCTGGGCTTGGAGCGGGGCTACCGCAATTTCGTCATCATCGGTGCCATAGGCGGCCGCCTTGACCATAGCTTCGCCAATTTGCAGGCACTGCTGTTTCTCCGTGACCACGGGGCAAGAGGGCTGCTGTACGGAGACGGCTTTGCCATCACCGCAGTGACCGACGGCAGCATCACCATAGAAGGAAAGGGCACCCTGTCCGTGTTCGCCTTCACCCCCACCGTCAAGGGCGTGTACCTGCGCAATGTGAGCTATCCCTTGGAGGACGCGGCGCTCACAAGCAGCTTCCCCATCGGGGTAAGCAACGAATTCATCGGACAGCTCGCAACCATCGGCTGCACCGAGGGCACCCTGCTGGTCATGTGGCAGGCAGAAAAAGAGAAGCTGCCCAAGATTGTAGAAATGGTGTGAAGCATGGGATACAACCGCAAAAATATGCGTCTGGAAGGCTTTGATTACAGCTCCCCCGGCTCGTATTTCATTACCATCTGTACCAAACATCGCCACAAAATCCTATGTGACATCGTAGGGGGCGGCGCCCTCGACGCCCCATCGGTACATCTTACAAAAATCGGCTTGGTGGTTCAAAAGCACATTGAACGAATCAACATCTGTTATACCGATGTACAAGTGGACAAGTATGTAATCATGCCCAACCACGTTCACCTTCTGCTCACAATTCCATGGAAAAATATTGAGCAAAAGAAATCCACCCCTGCAAACGCCATTATTCCCAGAACCATTTCTTCCTTTAAGACCTTTGTCACCAAGGAAATTGGCTATCCAATATTTCAGCGTTCCGATCACGATCATATCGTCAGAAATGAATACGATTATGGGGATATATGGAACTACATCGATACCAACCCACGCAAATGGCAGGAAGACCGCTTTTATGAGCCTTAATGAAACATTATAGAGCTATCAAACAAATATCCATATCGTAGGGGGCGGCGCCCTCG
>JAFQDR010000134.1 GCA_017415945.1 Oscillospiraceae bacterium | reverse complement strand
GGCGGCAGTTTGCGCACGATAGATTCCGGCTGCATTTTTTCTGCTGCGTTTGACATACAGAAAATCAATGATAAATTTTTGCAGGTCAAAGATGGCGACAAGATCCAAAAGAATCAGTGCAAAATCAAAAAACAATTCAAGACACGCAGCTTTGGCTGCGTGTCTTTTTTATATGTACGGGACAATATATACATATTTTACCTGTTATTTCCGGGAAGTGAAAATATTGACAATCTTCCGCGGGGAAGGTATTCTATGAATAGAGTTGTGCGCTTAGAAAGAGCACAATTAAATGGCGTAATACTGCCGGGGCAAGACCTCGGATCATATAGAAAGGATGATTTCATATGGCAAACGTAAAATTTGTTGAAGCTGCCCAGCATCTGGAATTCACCAATTTCCCTCAGTTCGGCGTTCTGTCCGGCGTTAAGGTTTTCGTAACCGGCACCAACATCGCAGGCCCCTTCGCAGGCTCTCTGATGGCTGAAATGGGCGCACAGGTTCTGCAGGCTGAAGCTCCCAACATTCCCTGCCAGACTCGCGGCACCGCATCCTGGTCCCAGAACCACAGAAACGAATTCTCCATCACTCTGAACACCGCTACCAAGCGCGGCAAGGAAGTCTTCCTGAAGTGCGTACAGTGGGCAGACATTTGGATCGAAGCAGGTCGTCCCGGCTCCTACGAAAAGCGCGGTCTGTCCGACGAAGCTATCTGGGAAGTAAACCCCAAGCTGGCGATCGTTCACGTTTCCGGCTACGGCCAGTTCGGCCCCTACAAGGACAAGGCTTCCTACGACGTTTCCGGTCAGGCAATGGGCGGCTACATGTACATGAACGGCGTAAATCCCAAGTCCGGTCCTCTGAAGGTTAACCCCTACCTGTCCGACTACGTTACCGCTTACAACACCGCTCTGTGCGCTCTGGCAGGCTACATCCATGCTAAGAACCACGGCGAAGGCGACTCCTGCGACGTAGCACAGTACGACAACATGTTCCGTCTGCTGGACGACTATCCCTCTACTTGGCTGAACAAGGGTTACCCCAAGGCCGGCGAACCCGTTCCCTTCCGTACCGGCAATAAGCATGACATGGCTTGCTGTTTCTCCTTCTATGACACTAAGGACGGCTCTGCGATCTTCGTTGGCTGCACCGGTCAGGGTCCCGTAGAACGCGGCTATCCCATCATCGGCATGGGCAAGGTTGGTGAAGGCGACATTCCCAAGGGCTGCACCGGCTTCCCCCTGTTCGATCCTCGCGGCGCAAGAGCAGAAAAGCTCATGGAAGAATTCTGTGCAGCACGTACCGCTGCCGAACTGGTAGAAATCTTTGAGGGTGCAGGTGTTCCCTGCCAGCCCTGCTTCGGCCCCGCTGAAATCATTGAAGATCCCCAGTACGAAGCTCGCGGCAACATCATTGAATGGGAAGACGCTGTGTTTGGCAAGATGAAGGGTATGGCTCCCGTAAACCTGTTCAAGAAGAACCCCTCCAAGGTTGTTGGTACCGCTCCCACCTTCGGCGAACACAACCGCGAAGTTCTGTCTTACTTCGGCTACTCCGCAGAAGAAATCGACGATATGTTTGCAAAGCGCGAAATGAACTACTGGTCCGCTAAGGACACCGCAGTCAACAAGCAGCTGGCAGCATGGGGCTTCTTCTGGTCCAAGGAACAGTCCGAACGTCTGGGCCTGTAATTTGCAGTCTGACGCTTCAACAAAATCAAAAAAACAATTCAAGACACGCAGCCGAGGCTGCGTGTCTTTTTTTACAGTAGAATCGAATGAGGGACGTCGAGGGCGCCGTCCCCTACGAAATGTGTGGCAAATTGCGTAACCGATGTAGGGGGCGGCGCCTTCGACGCCCCTTTTATTTACGGTGCTGTTGTGGAGCTTTTCTGTATGTGATATAATCGGTATATAAAGGTGTTTTGGGGGTGAGTGTATGAGGAAATGCTTGCTGCTGCTTGTTTGCATACTGCTGATGCTCTGCGGCTGTGAGAAGACCATGCGAGGCACGGATGACTTGATCGCCAAGGCCCGCGAGGTCATTCCCGTTGCCGAGGCGGAAACCATTGACCTTGCCTATGGGGGGCTGTGCGCCGAGGATGACAAGGCACTGATCTGGTTTATATCGGGCAACGAATACCAAGCCCATTGTTATCTACCCATGGAATGTAAAATTGTGGGCCCCGATGCGTATACCTTCATCCACGCCCATAAGCCCATGGACAGGGGTACGGATATTGCGGTGGTGCTGTGGGATGGGGGCTACAGCTTTCTGGTGAACAATCCCAAGTGTACTGCCATCCGTATCATTGACAGCGAGGGCACACGGGATATTCCCATTGAAAAGGAAGCGTATCCCTATATCTATTCTATGGAACAGCCGGCTTCCTTCGAGTATTATTTTCTGGATGCGGAAGGAAGGGAAATCCCCTAACAAAGGAGCAGGTACATGAAAAAGAGACTTTGGATACTTGTGATCGCCATATTGCTCATATGGAAAATGGGGGCGGTTTTGCGGCTGCCCCCATCCTACGATGATATTTTGCAGACCAACTGGGGCATTGCCCTTCCCCGTATGGCGCAGCTCACGGAGGTGTATGCGGCGGATACAGGCGCAAGCTTCCACGGGGACGGGCTGCGCTGCCATGTGTATTCCTATGAATATGAGGAGCATGTGCGCATGATGGCGGCGTGGTATCCCACGGAGCCCGAAACCATCTTTTATCCCACGGTTGGAGCTGCGGCGGAGGCTTGGCTGGAGGAGCTGCGTGTGCCAAAGGAATGGCGGCCCGACTACGAAAAATGCTGCTCTTGGTATGCATCCCGATCGGACAACAGTGAGCTTGTGCTCTTTTGGGATAACGGGGCAAAGCTTCTGTATGTGATCGAAAGTATTTTGTAGGGAGGGGAATATGGAGACATTTCCAATTGATGTTGATAGATTGGAATGGATATGCGGAGCAAAGGATGATCCCCAAGATTTATGTTTGCACGGACATGTGACGCTGCGCATAGGTGATATGGTCTTGGAAGATCACGGCACTGTCAGTGCAACGGCATTGTATCTTTTGAAAACGCTGACAGCGGACAAAATCATGTCGGAACATGAAATTCAGATGATCCCCTGCTGCGGGCATTTTCTCATTGCCAATGCAGACTTGACGGAAGTGCAAATTATCGGATGCGACCACGGAACGGATTGGACGACGGTACATGAGGGTGAATCTATCAGAATCATTCTTCCTGACGGAAATGAAGAAATTGTACCTTTTTCGGAATATGAAGCGGAAGTATTCCGCTTTGCGGATAAGGTAGAGGCGTTCTATCATTCCTGTACTCCTAAGCAATTGCCCGACGACGAATTTGATCGGAATGGCTATACTGCATTCTGGAATGAATGGCACAGACGCAGAAATAGGGGCTAAAACATGGAAAGCATTATGCATCGGATCATAAATTGGGGTGGACTTTGGGAGCTGCAGGAGGAAATTCAGCAGCCGGAGGACGAAAAAGAATGTGATACCGGACATCACTTACTGCTGTGTGCGTTGGATGCAATGACCGATTACAATGTTCATGTGCGGGAATATGCATGGAGGCAGACCATACAAGGGCTGCTTGATCGAGGAATTACAATTGAGCCTATGGATCCCGCCGCAGTGGTCAGTCAGTGGGATGCCTGCTTTGACAGCTTGGTTTCCGGTGAAGCGAAGCGGGCTGCCGAGCATTATTCCGATCAGTTCCGATGGCATTTGTTCAGCTTTGGTCTGCTCCCTGCTCGGCAGGGAGATGAAGCTCGTAAGGCATTCAATGAAAGAGATAAGCAGGAGCTTTACTTGTTCTTTGACCGCATAGAGGAAGCCTATGTGATAAAAAATGCACATCTGCTGACTGCGGCGGATATTGAAGCGGTGAAGGAAAACAGCCCCTTGGATTATATGGATTTGTATTTTTATGTGCCCAAGGAGAAATGGACATATGTGAAGACCCACGAAGAATACTGTGGCCCGTATTTTTTCATTGTGACGGAAAATTAAGGCTTAATTCATAAAAACCGACAAATTTGCGAAATCTGTTTAAATTATTCTTTCTGTTTGTGGCGTGTTATGGTATAATCATATTATCCGAGGTGCGGCTTGGTCCGCGAAAATAGAATGAATTTTTACGGAGGTAATATACAATGGGTAGACTCGACGGAAAAGTATGTCTCGTAACCGCTTCCACTCGTGGCATCGGCTACGCGATCGCAGAAACCTTCGCTCTGGAAGGCGGCACTGTTTACATGGCTTGCCGCAATCTGGAAGTTGCAAACGAAAAGGCAGCCGCTCTCAATGAAAAGGGCTGCAATGTAAAGACCGTATACTTTGAAGCATACGACAATGACTCCATTAAGAACATGATCACCGAATGCGTCAAGACAGAAGGCAAGATCGACGTTCTGGTCAACAACTTCGGCGGCACCAGCCCTATGGACGACATCGACATCCAGCGTACCAACTTTGCAACCTATGCAAAGTACGTCAACGCACATCTGGCAACCGTGTTCATTGCAACCCAGGAAGCTATCAACCAGTACATGGGCGCAAACGGCGGCTCCATCATCAACATCGGCTCCGTTGCAGGTCTGACTCCCGACGTTTCCCAGATCGCATACGGCACCTCCAAGGCTGCGCTGATCCAGCTGACCAAGCTGACCGCTGTGCAGGCTGCACGCTCCAAGGTTCGCTGCAACATGATCTGCCCCGGCATGACCGCTACCGAAGCAGTTGTGAACAACCTGACCCCCGAATTTATGGACTTCTTCCTGAAGCACACTCCCATTCCCAGAATGGCAACCGCACAGGAAATGGCAGATGCAGCTCTGTACTTCGCAACCGCAGAGTTCACCACCGGCCAGATCATGGGCATCCACGGTGGCTTCGGTATCCCCACTCCCGTTTACGGCGATACCATGAGCATGACTCTTAAGAGATAACGCGCTTCGCCTTTCGATGAACCTCCTTCGGAGCTTCATCGAGCTTGCCCCGCCAGTGGCGATGGCTATGCAGCCCGCTGCAGCGCATAAATACCTCCGTCATTTGACGGAGGTATTTCCACGTTTGCGGGCTGAACTGTATTTTTTGTGTGATACATGCTCCCACAAAAAATAGATTGAATCTGATTTCACCCTTGCGGGTGAAACTCCGGGAGGCATTTTCTGATATTCTGATTCCCTTTGGATTATTCCAAGGGGAATTTTAATTGAAAAATGTAGGGGGTGGCGCCCTCGACACCCCGGGTATAGGCAGTTGTTTTTGTGCTGCAGGGACATCGAAGGCACCGTCCCCAACGAGATGGTTTCCGTACAGCAATGAAACGAGAACCGCAATGTTCGTACGAACTGAAATTGAAATTCATTTTCATATTGACATAGAGATTGACTGCGGGTATAATCAAAGCGTTAATTTGGAAATGATTTTCATTTTGGAGGAAGCTCTGTGAAAATACAGTATAAGACAAAAAACCGTCAGCTGCTGCTGGATGAGCTGGCGGCCAATGCAGGTCAGCCCGTGACGGTGCAGGAACTCTGCGACCGCTTGAAGGAGCGGGGGATCGCTATGGGCACCACCACCGTGTACCGACAGCTGGAGCGGTTTGTGGAGGAAGGTTTGGTGAACAAGTACCTTTCCGACGGCAACGGTGCGGCGTATTTTGAATATGTGGACCCTGCGGACTGCGGGGAGCATACCTGCTTCCACTGCAAGTGTGAGAAGTGCGGTGCTCTGATTCATCTCCACTGCCATGAGCTGGAGGCCATCCAGGGTCATATTTTGGCCCATCACGGCTTTAAAATGGACAACACGAAAACCGTATTTTACGGGGTGTGTGAGCAGTGCTCCTGAGGTGGTCTATGAAGAAGCTATTGATTTGGATATTGGTTTCCTCCCTGTGTCTGTCCCTGACGGCCTGCGGGGAGCCTGTTGAAGGGGCCGATGATGGGAAAATCACCATAGTGGCGGCCATCTTCCCCGAATATGACTGGCTGCGGAATCTCACCGCGGGCAGCGACAGCATCGAGCTGAAGCTGCTCATTGACAAGGGTGTGGATCTCCACAGCTATCAGCCCAACGTG
>JAFQDR010000133.1 GCA_017415945.1 Oscillospiraceae bacterium | reverse complement strand
GGCCGTTCATATTGAAGACGGACTCGGTGATGATGGCGCCGCCCAGCAGGCCGCCGAAGGAAGTTGCGACGGTGGTGATGACAGGCAGCAGCGCATTCTTCAGGGCATGGGTGAAGGTGATTCTGCGCTGGGGAACACCCTTTGCCTTGGCGGTGGTGATGTAGTCGGAACGGATAACTTCCAGCATGGTGGAGCGGGTGATACGCAGGAACTTACCGCCATAGGGCATGCCCAGCGTGATCATCGGCAGGATATAATGGGCAAACGTACTGTTGCCGCTGGTGGGAAGCAAGCCGAGGTTCAAGGCAAATACCAGGATCAGCATCATGGCGAACCAGAAGGGAGGCACAGCCACGAAGAACATGGAGCCGACACGCAGGATCTGATCCGGGATGGAATACTGATGGGTAGCTGAATAAACACCCAGTGGGATGCCTATCAGCACGGCAAAGGCGATACTGATGGCGGAAAGCTTGATACTGACGGGGAAACGATGGAGAATTTCCTCAAACACAGGCTTTTTCGTACGATAGGATTCGCCGAAATCCAGCTTGGTGACGGCATCTTTGATGTAGTTAAAGAACCGGGTAAAGAACGGGTCATTCAGGCCATGTTCCTCATTCCACTGTTCGCAGGCTTCCGCCGTGGCTTCCGGACCCAGAACGAGACGCGCGGGATCACCGGGAGTCAGTTCCATGATCGTAAAGATCAGGAAGGAGATGCCGAGCACGATGGGAATCAGGAAGAGCAGACGTTTCAACACATACTTGATCATTCTTGCTATGTTCCTCCTTACAGATAATCGCCATTACGGAGGTCTGCGACACCAGCTCCGCGGCTGCGGCCGCTGTCGTACAGCAGGACCACACATGGACATATAATACAACATCCCAAGCGAAAAAGCAAGTAATTTGACCAAACTTAACAAGGCATCCATCGACATCCTCGTTTTTGACCAATTTAATTGTCAAAAACTTGTCTAATTCACCCAAAACTTAGCTTTTTTACATCAAGCCTTGGAAAAATATTCTTTGCAGAAGCATTTGTAAACGGCCTGCGGACAAGGGCCTTTTTATATTTTTGTCATTTTTCACAATGCAGGTCCTTCATCGTACAGAGAGACCACCATCCTGCCCAACCCTGCGCTACAACCCTCAGAAAAATTTGGTCAAATTCCATCGAAATCGATTGACACCCCCAAGAAGTTGTAGTACAGTAAACGCATCAGGAGAGGTCTGCCTCTCCGAAAAAACGCAATAAAGAATCGTATCTTTCGGAGGCGTACATTTATGGTTATTACAAAGATTGTTCTGCACGAATTGAAAGTACCCCTGAAACATCCCTATATCCTGAGCCGTGAGTATGGCGTCATGTCCGATACCACGCCTCTGGTGGTGGAGATGCACACCGACACCGGTCTGGTAGGCTACGGCGAATGTGATCCCTGGCCCCTGTTCACCGGTGACAGTGCCGACTCCGCTTCTGTGGTCATGCTGAAGCATCTGGCTCCCGCCTTTATCGGCAAAGACCCCACCAACATCCACGAGACCCACCGCCTCATGGACGCCATGATCCGCGGCAACAACATTCCCAAGTCCGCCATCGACATGGCTGCTTACGACCTGTTCGGCAAGTCTCTGGGCGTTCCTGTCCATCAGCTGCTGGGCGGCAAGCGCCGTGATGAGATCCCCAGCTTCTGGTCCGTCGGCGGCGCCACCCCCGATGAGACGGTTGCCGAGCTGCAGGATGCCAAGGACCGTGGTTTCTACGGCGCCATGATCAAGATCGGCACCGCCGACTGGCGCAATGACGCCGCCCGCACTCTGGCTGCCTACGACACTTTTGGTGACAGCTTCCCCCTGGTAGCCGACGCCAACCAGGGCTGGGACGTGGAGACCGCCATTTCCTACGCCCGCGCCGTGGAACGCTGCAATCTGCTGTATCTGGAACAGCCCGTTCAGAGCTGGGACGTGGAAGGCATGGCTCGCATCCGTCAGGCCGTCAGCATGCCCATCTCCGCCGACGAAGGCTGCAGCACCCTGCATGACGCCGTCAATCTGGTCCGTGCCAAGGCTGTCGACGTATTCAGCGTCAAGGTCACCAAGCACGGCGGCATCCTGCGTGCCAAGGAGATTGTGGACTTCGCCGCTGCCAACGGCATCAAGATCTTCTTCAATTCCATGCTGGAAGAAGGCATCACCCAGGCCGCCAGCCTGTCTCTGGCTGCCGGTACTGCCAACCTGATGACCACCATCGGCCACTCTTACTTCTCTCCCCTGCGTCTGGACGGCGACATCACCGACTTCGAGACTCGCGTGATCAACGGCGTCGCCCACGTTTCCGACGCTCCCGGTCTGGGCATCCAGATCAACGAAGAGAACCTGAAGAAGTACACTGTCAAGACCACTGTTGTAGAATAATTTTATCTAAAATATGATTACCGATCAAAAGAAAGGCGGAATTTATTATGAGCATTCAGAAAACATGGGCAATCATCGGCGGCGGTAACGGCGGTCAGTCTATGGCCGGTCATCTGGGTATCCTCGGCCAGAAGGTTCGTCTGTTTGACGTCGTTCCTGCAACGGTCGACGCGCTGAACGCCAAGGGTTCCATCACCGTGACCAATGCCATGGACGGCGAAGGCAAGCTGGAATTTGCTACCACCGACATGGGTAAGGCCATGGAAGGCGCTGACAATGTCATTCTGGTTCTCCCCTCTCTGTTCCATGAGAGCATCGCCCGTCGGATGGTCCCCCATCTGAAGGACGGCATGACTGTTCTGCTGCATCCCGAAGCATCCTGCGGCGCGCTTTCCTTCCGCAAGGTCATGAAGGAAATGGGCTGCACCGCCAATGTGGTCGTGGGCGCCGCCTGCACCCTGCTGTACGCCACCCGTATCATTGAGAACGGTACCGTAGAGATCTACGGCGTGAAGGATGCCGTTCCCATCGCTGCCCTGCCCGCCTCCGACAATGCCCGTCTGGAAGCTGCCATCTGCGGCGTGATGCCCTGGTTCAAGATCGTGAACAACGTTCTGGAGACCAGCCTGGACAACCTGAACGCCATGATGCATCCCGCTCCCATGCTGCTGAACACCTCCCGTATCGAGGCCGATCCCTTCGTCCCCTTCCAGTACTATCTGGACGGCATCACCCCCAGCATCGGCAAGTTCGTGGAGACCATGGATATGGAGCGTATTGCCATCGCTGAAAAGCTGGGCATCAAGCAGCGTTCCATCTGCCAGCAGTATCTGGATATGTATCCCGGCTGCGGCAAGGAAGGAGATCCCCTGTACATGCTGGCCAAGAACAACCCCGGCTATAAGGGCATCATGGGCCACAACCACCTCAACACCCGTTATGTCATGGAGGACATCCCCTACTCCCTGGTGGCTCTGCAGGCCATCGCACAGGTCGTTGGCGTGGCTACCCCCTGCATGGACGCCATCATCAACATTGGTCGCTCCATCTACAATGGCGCCAACGGCTTCCAGCAGATGGACGAAGGCCGTACCGTCGAGGCTCTGGGCCTGGAAGGCATGGACACCGACGCTCTGCTGAAGTACGTCATGGGCTAATTCCTGATACAAAAAATATCCTGATGCAATCGCATCAGGATATTTTTGTATGTAAAAGCATAATGCGAACCTTTCAGCGGTGCGGCCCTGTAATTCAGACGCGTGGGCCGGGGACGGCTCCCCTGTGCAACAAACTGTTGCGTGCAGAATACGCCTTTATCTGATATACTACAGGTAAAAGGAGGCGCGAAAATGCTGGATGTTGGACGGCACATTGCAAAAAACAGAAAAGTAAAGGGACTGACACAGGCCGAGCTGGCAGAGCAGCTTCACGTGACCAGACAGGCGGTATCCAGTTGGGAAACGGGACGTACCCTTCCTGATCTGCCGACCATCGTGCAGATTGCCGATTGTCTGCATGTCTCCGCGGAGAAGCTGATTTATGGAAAAGAGATCTCTGTCAAACAGCGGGACACCTCTGCCTATCGTACTGCCGCAAAGACCTCTGCTGTTGTGGTGCTTGTCTCGGTATGCTGTGCGCTTTTGGTGCGCGGCCTGATCGGACGTCCTGATTTGTCTTATTCGGATTTTGCAGAGTTCCTATATCGAATTCTTCTGTGCCCAATGGCATTCTTCTCCGGCGCAGTTTGTTTCATGTCCCTGCTCTCCCTGCGGGCCGATCTGTTTCTCCCCATTCGGTGGCTGCGGTTGACCCTTCAGGTGTTGGGAATCCTGTGCCTTGGCATGTTCCTCTATACCTCCCTGGTCGTCTATACCACCCTTCCCGGCGGGATGTGGGCTTATCGGGTTTGGCTCTGGTTGGCGTTCCATTCCTATGTGTTTGTACTTCCGGGAATTGCTTTGTTTCTCGGTTTTGACCGTCCCCGCTGAAAGGAGGAAGCTATGAAAAAGCTGATCGCGATCTGTTTGGTCATAATCGTTCTGACAGGCTGCTCTTCCAGCAAAACTCCTTCTGCCCCCAACCCGGAAGAACTTCGGTACCGAAGCGTTTTTATTTCAGATGGTGTGGTGCATGCAGTCTGCACAGAAGGAAGACAGACTTATTTAACAGAAGTGTTCATGGAGGATCCCCAGTATCGTTTGCTCCAGGAGGAGAACGAGAACAGCCATGATGTCATTTGGAATGACCCGCTACAGCGGGTATTATTCACAGAGGGATATGATATTCTCGCCTATGATCCCGTCAGTAGGGAACAAAGCCTGGTTTGGGAAATGCCGGAAGGCACCCGAAAGAACGAGATATCCATGGAAGGGGCATCGGATCACTGGATCTTTCTCCGCATTGGGTATGGTGAAAGGAAATGGATGGGTTCAGCGAACTCCGATCCTTATTCATATTATGTAAACTCTCTGGGGTTTTTAAATATTGAAAGCGGAGTTTATACGCCATGGTGTCAGATCGATCTTCGCTATAACGGAAGCTACCGCCCGTTTTTGATCTGCATGGATGATCAAACGGCCTATATCATGCAGCGGACAGCTGACGATGAGATTTCGATCTTTTCAGTGGCATTGGACACTATGCGCACAGAAACTGTCACCACACTGAAAACAAGGGCAAAGCTTGGCCGCTGTGAAGGTGTTATGCAAGACCAGACCCTGCATTTGATTTCGGATATCTCTGAGGGTATCCTGTCCATCTCGTTGAAAGATGGCACGACAACCGAGACCTTGCTGAAAAACCCGTCGTCACCGGAACACACTTTACCGTGGCGATTGCAGTCGGCAGATGGACATATCTATGTTCTTGCCTGGGATGGCGTGGATTATCCAACGGCAATCCTGTGCCGGTGGGATCCTATAGAAAACTCTCTTTTGGAACTATCAGATCAAATCTCAAGTGCAGAGAATTTTTTCATTGACGGAAATGATATATACATTTGGTCAGGACAAGAACTCCGGCATGTTGTTCTGGCATCCAACTGATCGTAAAAAATGCTCCTGTGAAGCTTTTCACAGGAGCATTTTTATACTTTATTACTTGCTGTTGGAAGTAGAGCGCAGGGTCACGTCGTGGTAGCCGCCTTCCACGATGGAGGTGGCGGAGACCAGAGTGATCTTGGCGTTCTTCTGCAGGTCGGGGATATTGATGACGCCGCAGTTGCACATGGTGGACTTGACCTTGTACAGGGACTTCTCCACGTTGTCGTGCAGGGGGCCAGCATAGGTAACGTAGGAGTCCACGCCTTCTTCAAAGCCCAGACCGGTCTTGCCGCCCAGGTCGTAGCGCTGCCAGTTGCGGGCACGGTTGGAGCCTTCGCCCCAGTACTCCTTGACGTAGGAACCGTTGATCATCAGCTTCTGGGTGGGAGACTCGTCAAAGCGGGCAAAGTAACGG
>JAFQDR010000132.1 GCA_017415945.1 Oscillospiraceae bacterium | reverse complement strand
GCCTCCTTCAACATTTGTCTATGGTTTTAGTATATCATAAGTCTAAACAAATGTCAACGGTTCTGGATGATTTTACATATGCGACATATATAATGGCAGCGGAATGCTTCTCACACTCCGCTGCGCATAAAGAAATATTCTTGAAGCCATTGACACGGCTGCGCTTGAGCGTTACTTATCCAAATAGTCCGGATTCACCGCTGGAACATAATATGCCCCGTATGTTTTCATGCCTTCTGGATACAACTGCATTCCCGGAGCGTTCTCCAGATACACGTAGAAGCGATAAAACGGCATCAGTATCTTATCATAGCCGCTGGTACGGTATACAATTTCGCATCGCTCTACTGCAGTCTCGCCCGGGAATTCTTCCATAACATTGGTGTAATACTGTCCATCTAGAAGAAGCTGCATGGCTTCCTCCTCGCTTATGATCGGATACAGCCCGATCTTTTCGTACGCTTTGTCGCTGAAAATTCGGATCATCCACATTTTCCCCTCTGAATTAGGCGAAAACTCTGTATAATTGAAAATATAGTTTTCAAAGTTCTTCGTTTTATCCTTTGTTCCATCATAGAAAGTAAGCGTATATTTCTGCTCGCCGTCTTTGCTGTAATTACCGCCATTCAGGAACAGTTTGGCATTCTCATAACCGATAATATCTCCGTACTCATTCCACAGATATTCACCTACTGCGGTCAGTTCCTCCGGTGTAGAGTTATACGCAAAATGATATCCATCGGGGACAGAAATTCCCTCTGTAAACGTAATTGTTGTCGTCATATTATGCTCAACGGCGATTTCGATCTCATCGGTTCTGATCCACAGACGAGTAGGAAGCGTGTAATACTTGGGAACCTCAAGTCCGCGAGACCCAAACTCCATAATAAGTCCCTGCAGTTGTCCTTCGCTGGGAGTATTGTCCATAATTTCAAGAGAAGAGGTATCCAGCCCGAATTTCTCCGCCAGCACCAGAAGGTATGCTTCCATCGCATCGAGATCCTGTCCGCACGGATACAGCCTTTCATCGTAAGAAATCGTGTTCCGGTATGCATTGAGTGCCTTGAACTTCACCTCCTCCGTAGGGTTGTCCCTTCGGATCTCGCTGATGTCATACACCTGATAACCTTCGTATCCCATCCCCATCTGGGTATCGGAAATCGAAAGGATTTCCGTTGCATACTGCGGCAAACTGTGCCGGTATATCAGTGCGCCGCCAAGGACAAGACAGGCACAGGCAGCAATCGCCGTCCACCTCTTCCAATCGAATCTCTTTTTCTTTTCTCCTTTTTCAATCAGCGCAGGCTCTACATAGCCGACCGCTTCCAGCATTTCTTTTCCTCTCATAAATCGTAACCCTCCTTCTTGAGATATTCTCTCAATTCATTTCTGCACCGGAGCAACGTCATTTTCACCTTACTTTGCCCAATACCCAGCCGTCTGGAAATGGCATCCACAGAATCGAGATACCAATATCGCCGAATGAAAATCACCTGCTTTTCCTCGGACAGTGTGTAGAGATACCTGCTGATCGCATCGCCGAGTTCCTTCAGCTCCACCTTGCAGGCAGTATCATCCGGAGCCGGAATACATTCTTCCATTTCCGCCGTCAGCTCGGTGATAACTGCGCTTCGCTTCAGTCTGCTGCGTGTACGGCACACATCAATGGAAATATGCCGGATGATCCATGCAAGATAGGCAAACAGATAATCCACCGGATTCTGCGGCGGGATGGTATTCCATGCCTCAAGATACGTATCGTTTTCGCATTCCTCTGCGGTTTGTTTATCTTCTGTGATACCGTAGGATATGTTTTTGAGTTTCCTGCCGTATTTTTCTGAGGTTTGTTCCAGTGCCTGCTCGTCACGTTCGAGGTACATGGTTATGATTCTATCGTCTTCCAAAGCCTTACACTCCTTTCATGCAGATTCTGTCTTGAAGGCCTTCACCCTCTAAAGCGATATTTGGGTAGAGTTGGTCACATTATTTTTGAGATTATTTTTATTATACAGCAAAAATATGTTTCCGGTATGAATTTCGCATATTTTTACCTGTCTCTGCACCATTCTATAATTCTTCACATTTATGTGATATAATTATCTCAAGAAATTTTTCTCCCCTGTAAGATTCTTCTTCCATATCGGTACATACCTTATGAAACCACAAAAAGGAGGTATTTCAAGTGAACGATGCTGATATTATCAGTCTGTTCTGGGCGCGTTCTGAAGCAGCGATCACAGAACTGGGGAATAAATACGACCGTCTTGCACGTTCGGTTGCCATGAACATCCTGCACGACAGACTGGACACCGAGGAATGCATGAACGACAGTTATCTCGGTATGTGGAACAGCCTGCCGCCCGAGAAGCCGCAGATTCTGCCCGCATTCTTTACGGCTATCACGCGGAACATCGCGCTGAAGCTGTACCGATACAAATCCGCATCCAAACGAAACGCGATTATGGAAGAACTGACGGATTTTGTGACAGCGACACCCTCTCCCGAGGAGGAGATCAACTTTGCCGCCGACATTATTTCCTATTTTCTCTCCACCCAGGATAAGCAGTCACGTGTTCTGTTCATGCGGCGGTATTATCTGGGCGAAAGTGTAGCGGATGCGGCAAAAGCAGTGGGTATGACCGAAAGCCATGCGGGTGTTAAGCTCTCCCGTATGCGTACCAAACTCAAAAAAATACTGGAGGAGGAGGGGATCACCGTATGAAAGAGATTGATTTCTTGGATGCGGTCGGCAGAGTCGATAAACAGTATATTGAAGAATGTATTACATACAAGCCACCGAAGCGAATGAATGTGTGGATTAAGCGTATGAGTGCGATTGCCGCCTGCTTTATGGTAATCATTGGTGCGGTTCTGATTGTAAATCACATGAATCAGCCGGTGATCATTGACGAAAACGGCTTTTATATTGAAAACGGCGTTCTGCTCCGATACACCGGATCGGAGACGGATGTTACGATTCCGGAGGAAGTGGAAACCATTGCGGATTTCACGTTCCTTGAGAACAAAAATGCTAGTAAAATCGAGATTGTACGTCTTGGCGCAAGTGTACAAAAGGTAGAAACCAACGCTTTTGCGGGACTTGAGAACCTCGTAGATCTCATCATTGCCGAAAACAATCTTTCATTTGTCTATGAGGACGGGCTCATTATGACCTCGGACGGATCGATTTTGCTGCGCTATGAGCGTGAGGATGAAACGCACTTCACCATTCCTGAATCGGTTCGCTTTGTGGCAGCCCATGCGGTACAGGCGACGGAGCTTGAAGAAATCGACTTTGGCGAGAACATAGAGTACATCGGCTATTATGCTTTTTCCAGCAACGGAAAACTGAAAGCGATTCACCTTCCCGATTCCGTGAAGTACATCGGTGATGGGGCGTTCAGCAACTGCAGATCTGCGGTAGATGGCTATATCCCGAGCGATGCAGAAGTAGGTAATGAAGCGTTCCGGTGTGTTCCTTTCTACAACTCCATGCTTGCAGGTCAGATGTCTCCCGGTGAGGAGATCGTCCGCGGACTGATTACCCCATCGGAAGCCATCCGGAAGAGTGATCTGTATTCGCTCACCGAACAGCTTACCTATGTACTGGCTTCCCTTCGCGGCGATACTGACTATGAACCCAGCGAAGCGGCAAAGTTTGGTTATGCTGCCGTTCATGACCTGGCAGAAATTCCCGAGGGGATGACCGTTCCCGAAACGGTATCCATGGAGGATATTTCCTTTGTGGATTACGGCTGGGGCGGTATCGGCGGACTGTACGATCTGCAGATTCACATTCCTGCCGGGGACTACACCATCGTCATTGAATCTTATGGCTATGATCCCTTTGATGAGCTGTACTGGAGTGAAACACGGTTCCGGCTGGTTAAACTGTATTATGTGAAGAATGATATTTCCGCAGACGATGATACGGTCGTATCCGACAACGGATGGACAGCAGTACAGGAAAAGGACGGAGAGTATTACAAGGATATCACCTTTGTTCATGAGTGCGGAAAGATCGTAAGGTACAATTCAGGTTATCTTTCCTCTATTCCATATGTCCTCACCTATTCCCCCGAAGGTACCCGTGTCGTGGTGGAATACCAACATTCAGGCTCTCAGACATACCGTTTTATGATCGTTTCCCTGAACCAGGATGATATTGATGTAGACTACATGGACAACTATTTTGGCAAATATATTCCGGGTACCGTAAAATGGCTCGACAACGACAACATTGAGGGAATGAACCAATTCGGAAGATTCACCATGAATGTGTTCAATCTGCTTCCCATTCAGTTTGCAGACGAACTGTACATGACCGATCCAAATAATACGAATGTGAAGGAAGTCACGCATAATACCATTGGTTATAATCTGACGCTGAATGTCCCCGAAATCTGGTTCTATGAGCAGGTATGGCTGAATGAGCACTACTACGACGGTGTTCGGATAGCCAATCACAAAACCGATATACGTGCTCAGGTTCTGGAAGAAGATAAATACTACGGCGATATG
>JAFQDR010000131.1 GCA_017415945.1 Oscillospiraceae bacterium | reverse complement strand
TTGACAGAGATGCCCCCGCTTGTGCGATGGGCCGGCAGGTCTGCTGCGCGCATAATTTGTCCGCATTCTGCGAACAAATTCCACACTTGCAGACCTATTTGTATTTTTCGCTTCGTACATGCCGGCGCGAAAAATAGATTTAACTTTGTTTCGTCCTTATGGACGAAATTCTGCAAAGCATTTTTTGACAGTCTGAAAAACAGGTATCCGCTTGGATGCCTGTTTTGTTATTTTACTATATGTTATTCCTTGGGCAGAGCTTGGATATATTCGTCCATGGCTTCCGCTACGCGCTTACTGAAGGCCACAGCCAGCAGACCTCGGGGAGTGGTGTCCAGACCGGGGGTGTTGCTGACGATGAGGTTCAGGGGGCCCTGGCTGACGGAGATCATAATGCTGTCCGCCGTCCACAGGGTATCGCTGCCCTCGATCTCAGTGAGCTTGCCGTTCTCATCCTCCACAAGATCACGGAGGATCACGCCTTCATCCACGATTTCTACGGGCATCTTATTGTATACAAATTCCACACCCTCCAGCTGGGCGTAGCTGAACTCATGGTGGCTGGCGGTAATTTTCTGTCTGCGGGACACGCAGATGACCTTTTCCGTACCCTTGCGCAGAGCGGTGCGGCATACGTCCATAGCGGCGTTGCCGGAGCCGATGACAATGACCTTTTTGCCCGGACGGAACACATCGGGGTTGCGCAGGTAGTTGATGCCGTAATGCACATGGCCCAAGGTCTCACCCTTGATGCCCAAGGTGTTAGGCTTCCAGACACCTGTGCCCACGAACACAGCCTTGTAGCCGTCACGGAACAGATTTTCCATATCGATGGTGCTGCCGATGTTGGTGTTGGGGCGGATCTTGATGCCCTTCATTTCCAGATGGCGATACTGAATATCATCCGGCACAGACTTGGGCAGACGGAACTCGGGGATGCCGTAACGGAGAACGCCGCCGATATGCTCGTTGCGGTCGAAGATGGTCACCTGATAGCCCTTCCGCGCCATCAGAATGGCAATGGTCAGACCTGCGGGGTCGGAGCCCACCACAGCCACCTTCATGCCGTTGGAGGGACTGGGGCCACGGGTCATCTTGGTGGCATAGGTGGAGGAAAAGTATTGCTCGATCAAAGAGAACCGCACGGGAGCCCCCTTCTTCCCCAACACGCAGTGACCCTCGCACTGGTTTTCGTGGTTGCAGATAAGGCTGCACACAGTGGTCAGGGGGTTATTTTCAAACAGCAGCCACCCTGCTTCATCCAGCTTATTTGCCTTCAGCAGCCGAATGACCTCGGGGATGGGGGTGGAAATGGGACAGCCCCTTTGACACTGGGGCACCTTGCACCCTAAACAGCGATTGGCCTCGTCCATAACATGAAGTGCCACAAATATTCCTCCTCAGAAGATAAGTATATAAAATTTTTACCATAGAGAAATCCGCACATCAAGAAAAGATTCCCCACAAAACAGTACATATCTGCCCTCTCCATGTCTTACTCCGCGCCCGTAGGGCGCGCGCTTGCTCGCGCCGTACCGCACACAGGCCACTGCCGATGTCAACAAATAAACGGCGGCAGCAAGCAGCCGCCCTACAATCAAATCCAATTGACAGCTTGGATTTGATATTAAAAAGGCAGACCTCATCGGTCTGCCTTCTCATTATGTGCCCAGATATGCAGCCTTCACTGCCTCGTTGGTCAGCAGCTCGGCACCTGTGCCCTGCAGGGTGATGCGGCCCGTTTCCATAACGTAGCCGATATCCGCAGTCTTCAGTGCCATGTTGGCGTTTTGTTCGATCAGCAGAACGGTCACGCCCTGCTTATTGATCTCCTTGATGATGTCGAAGATGCCCTTGACGATGATGGGTGCCAGCCCCAGAGAGGGTTCGTCCATCATAATGACCTTGGGACGGCTCATAAGGGCCCGGCCTACTGCCAGCATCTGCTGCTCGCCGCCGGAGAGGGTGCCGCCCGCCTGCCAGGAACGCTCCTTCAGTCGGGGGAACAGGTCATATACCCAGTTGATGTCGTCGGTGAGATCGTCCTTACGGAGATATGCGCCGATCTTCAGATTCTCCAGAACGGTCATATCGGGGAAGATGCGGCGGCCTTCGGGAACCAGAGTAATGCCCCGCTTCACGATCTCGTTGGCATCCATGCCCGTAATGTCCTCGCCCTTGAAGTAGATATTGCCCGCTGCGGGCTTCACCAGCCCCGCAATGGTACGCAGGGTGGAGCTCTTGCCCGCACCGTTTGCACCGATCAGGGTGACGATCTCCCCTTCGGGGACTTCCAGACTGATGCCCTTTACTGCCTCAATGCCGCCGTAGCGCACCTGCAGATCCTTGATTTCCAGAATATTACTCATCTTCCGCTACCCCCAAATATGCGTCAATAACACGCTTGTTCTGCTGGATATCCTTGGGAACACCGCGGGCGATCTCACTGCCGAAGTCAATGACGTAAATATAGTCGGAGATCTGCATGACCAGATCCATATGATGCTCAATGAGGAAGATGGTCAGGTTGTGGGTGTCACGGATCTCCTTGATGTATTCTGCCAGCTCCAGAGTTTCCTGGGGATTCATGCCCGCTGCGGGTTCGTCCAGCAGCAGCAGCTTGGGCTCCGTAGCCAGCGCACGGGCGATCTCCAGTCTGCGCTGCAGGCCATAGGGCAGGCTTGTGGCGATCTCGTCCTTGTACTTGTCCAAGCCCTGTTCCCGCAGCAGCTCCATGGTTTCCTCCCGCATACGGGCCTCTTCCTTGGCATTGAAGCGGAAGGTGGCAGAGAACACGTTCTGCCTGGCGCGCATATGCTTTGCCACCAGTACGTTTTCGAACACGGTCATGGTCTTCCACAGGCGGATGTTCTGGAAGGTACGGGCAATGCCCAGCTTTACCACCTTATCGGGGTTGGGGTTGATGTTCTTTTGGGACATGTACAGGTCACCGTTCTGCCCCAGATAGTTCTTCTTCATCTTGCCTGTGGGATGGGCGCACACATAGGTCTCGCCGCCGAATTCCACACGGCCGTTGGTGGGCTGGTACACCCCTGTGATGCAGTTGAAGGCGGTCGTCTTGCCTGCGCCGTTGGGGCCGATCAGTGCCACGATCTTGCCCTCGGGCACATCCAGAGACAGGTTATTTACCGCCACCACGCCGCCAAACTGCATGGTAACATTTTCCATACGGAGAACGATATTTTCACTCATGGTATCAGCCCTCCTGTGCTTTCTTCTTGGTCAGTTTTGCTTTGAGCTTCTTCAGCGCTCCGCCGATGCCCTCCCAGCTCAGCTCCTTATCACCCATGATGCCCTTGGAGAAGAACAGCACGATGATCATAATGACAACGGAGAACACCACCATACGGAAGCCGCTGCGGAGCAGAGGCACCTTGAAGGAACCGATGTAGGTTTCCATATCCAGGAAGCGCAGCCACCATTCGGAGCAGGCCACATACAGGAAGGTCGCCAGCACGGAGCCCGACACGGAGCCGATACCGCCGATAACCACGATCAGCAGGATCTCATAGGTCATGGTGGAGGTGAACACCTTTGCCTGTGCGTTTGCAACGTACATGGCAAACAGGGCGCCGCCCACACCCGCAAAGAAGCTGGAGATCACGAAGGACAGCAGCTTGTGCTTAAACAGGCTGATGCCCATGGCTTCCGCAGCCACCTCGTCGTCACGGACTGCCTTAAAGGCACGGCCGTAGGAGGAATTGATCAGCAGCACCATAACAGTGATGCAGACAATCATAATAACAAAGGGGAACAGAGTGCTCAAACGGAGAACTACCGCACCGTTGGCGTTCTTCAGATTGAAGGAGGCGAAGGTGGGGAAGCTCTTGATCATGTTCGCGCCGTTGGTGACAGGGCCAAGGGTCTGCCACTGGAAAATGGCACGAAGAATTTCCGCAAAGCCCAAAGTGGCAATGGCCAGATAGTCGCTCTTCAGGCGCAGCACGGGCAGACCGATGAGGGCCGCAAAGGCAGCCGCTACCAGACCCGCCAGAATGATGCCCACCAGAACCGCCAGCAGCATACCGATATAGCCGCCTGCGCCGTCGGCACCCAGCATTCCCTGAAACAGGTCAACCAGAGAGAACTTCACCGCAGAGCCACCGTACAGGTAATACACCTGATCCTTGGCGGACATGGGAACGGTGAGGATGGCGTAGGTATAGGCACCCAGCAGCATGAAGCCCGCCTGCCCCAGAGAGAACAGGCCCGTAAAGCCGTTGAGCAGGTTCATGGACACCGCAACCAGTGCATACACCGCACCCTTTTTCAGAACGGTGAACAGCTGGCTGGTGGGGTACAGGATGGGAGAGACCCCGGGGATATAGTCGCTGATATTTTCCAGCGCAACGATAACGATCAGAAGCCCCAGAATGGCCATGAGCGTTTTGATGCTGCGTTTTTTGTTGGTCGTTTCGATCATAACAGCACCTCCTTAAACCTTGTCGGTGGCCTTCTCGCCAAACAGACCTGTGGGCTTGAAGGTCAGGACAAAAATCAGCAGTGCAAAGGTGAAGGCATCGGAGAACACGGAAACGTCCCAAGAGGAAGGCAGAGCCTTGATGATGGTTTCGCAGATACCGATGAGGAAGGCACCGATAACCGCACCGGGGATGGAGCCGATGCCGCCGAATACCGCAGCCACGAAGGACTTCAGACCGGGCATGGCACCTGCCATGGGGGTGATGGCGGGGTAGGTGGAGAAGTACAAAATGGAGCCCACCACCGCCAGACCGGAACCGATGATAAAGGTCGCGGAAATAACGGAGTTGACCTTGATACCCATGAGTCGGGCGGTTTCAAAGTCCTTGGACACCGCACGCATGGCCATACCGATCTTGGTGTGGTTAATGAGCTGGGTCAGAGCAAAGATCAGCAGCAGCACCAGCACGGGGGTCAGCAGAACCACCAGCTTGGTGGGGGTGCCCGCGATGGTAACGGTCTTGTTCAGAGCGGCAATGGTGGGATACACCATAGGCTGCCCGCCTGTGATATAGGTAGCGGTATTTTGCAGCAGATAGCTGACACCGATGGCCGAGATCATAACGGACATACGGGGTGCCTCACGCAGGGGCTTATAGGCCGCACGCTCGATAAAGAAGCCCAGTGCCACGGTCATGGCAATGACGATAGGGATGGCAACGTAAATGGGCAGAGCCGCGGAAATGTAGATCCCCAGCAGACCCGCAACCATGAACACGTCGCCGTGGGCAAAGTTAATGAGTCTCAAAATGCCGTAAACCATGGTATAGCCGATAGAGATCAGCGCCAGCTGACCGCCCAGAGAAATACCCGTCAGCAGTGTGGAGATGATATATTCAATGGTAAACAATTGTTCCATAACGGAAGCCTCCGTTTCCTGTGTGGAATCCTAAACAAGTTCGTTGGCGGGGGCTGTTCGCCCCCGCCATAGAAGTCAATTTGTTGCTGTGACAGAGTGTTTATCAGCTTGCGGATCCGGTCTGGACGGTTTCCAGAATCCATGCGCCGTTTGCGGTGTCGGCAGTCTTAATGAATGCGGTGTCGCGGACTGCGTCGCCAACTTCGTCAAATGCGATTGCGCCGGAAACGCCTTCGTAGGTGACGGAGGGCAGAATGTTCATCAGGTCGGACTTGTTGACGCTGTCAGCCTTCTTCATAGCTTCCAGAGCAACGTAGTATGCGTCGTAGCCCATTGCGGTAACAGCGGAGATGGTGTCGTTGCCGCCGTTTGCAGCCAGAGCTTCGGAATTGGTGTTGATGTAATCCTTGATGCCTGCGTCGAAATCGGGTGCGCCGCCTTCCTGATAGAAGGTGGAAACGTACAGCTGCAGGTCGGTGCCCTTAACAGCGTCCAGAACCATGTTGTCGTCCAGAGTGTCGGAGCCCAGGAAGGGAGCTTCGATGCCCAGAGAGTTTGCCTGGCTCAGGATCTGAACTGCGTAAGCGATGGAAACGGGAGTGAAGATAACGTCAGCGCCTTCGGTCTTAGCCTTGTTCAGGTAAGAGTTGAAGTCGGAGTTGCCGTTGGGGAAGGAGTCGGTGATAACAGTGCCGCCTGCTGCTTCGAATACCTGCTTAAAGAATGCGATCAGACCCTGGTCGTATTCGTTGCCGGATTCGCCCAGACAGTAAGCAACCTTAGCATCGAACTTATCCATTGCGAAGTTTGCCAGAACGTCAGCCTGGAAGTTATCCAGGAAGCAGATACGGAAGTAGTAGCTGTTGCCTGCGGTTACGTTGGGGTTGGTGCAGGTAACGCCGATCGCGGGGATGCCTGCTTCTTCAAACTTGGGGCCGCCTGCCATGGAAACACCGGAGCCATAGGAACCCAGAACAACGGAAACACCTGCGCTGACCAGAGAGGATGCAGCAGAGGGAGCCTTGTCGGTGGAAGAACCATTGTCACCATAAACCAGTTCAACCTTGTAGGTTTCACCGCCAATGGTAACTTCGGGGGTCAGAGAGTTTGCATACTGCATACCCAGAATTTCCTTCTTGCCGCCGGAAGCGGAGTCACCGGAAGAGGGTTCGAATACGCCAATCTTAACAACTTTTTCGCCGGAATCAGCAGCATCGGAGCCGCCGCCACATGCGCACAGAGAAAGAACCATGCACAGAGCAAGAATGATAGCCAAGAACTTTTTCATTTTATAATCCTCCTTTTAAAAACAATCCGCCTCGCGCGGACAACTGTTTTCATGCAGCAAATTATACATCAATTTAGCGTGAAAAACAATTCTCATTTACCACATAAAAGTACTACCTATATAGGAAGAATTGCACAAAAATTTCACGATTTCTTAATACTTTCCGTTTCCTTCTCTGATGTTTACACTCACTGCACGGACAATATATGCAAGATTTGCAAAAACTTGAGTATTTGTTTTTCTGTACACCTGTAAAGCCTTTGCAACTCACCCATGACACTGAGACATCTATAAACGAAATACCGGCCATGAATCAGAAATCCATGACCGGCATTTACTACATTATTATATTGTTCACATCAGTTAAAAACAAAGTGTCGTTATCCCTCAGCCGGTTATCCAAAAATCATATTTACTGACTGCTCAGGAATAACAGC
>JAFQDR010000018.1 GCA_017415945.1 Oscillospiraceae bacterium | reverse complement strand
TTCTTGGGATTTGCTTGAAAAGAAGTAGGTAGAATTTTGAGGTATTGGTACGGGTTCGCCGAAACGAAATATTAAACGACCTTTGTACCGCACACCTCCTCAGTCTCGCTGCTGTAAGGGGGCTTGCGAGGTGCAGTGCGTAAAATCACTTCCGCTGTAGGGAGCATCGTCCTCGATGCTCCGCAATACCGCACCGGAAACATAAAACACTTAATATGTCCATGGGCAATTGTTTCTCTGCGCAACGGAGCGTCGAGGACGACGCTCCCTACGATGGCGAAGGAGTTCGCAAGGCAAAGGAATTCGCTGCTGCATCTTTCAATCCATAAGAAAGATCGCTTGCGAATTTGAAATGGAATCCCTCCGACCTCGCTGCGCTCGGCCACCTCCCTTTAGGCAAGGGAGGCTGAGGGCGTGCACATGATATTAGTGTGGGCGCACCAAACTCGCTGCTGCATCTTTCAATCCATAAGAAAGATCGCTTGCGAATTTGAAATGGAATCCCTCCGACCTCGCTGCGCTCGGCCACCTCCCTTTAGGCAAGGGAGGCTGAGGGCGTGCACATGATATTAGCGTGGGCGCACCAAACTCGCTGCTGCATCTTTCAATCCATAAGGAAATTCGCTTGCGAATTTGAAATGAGAAAAAGATGCAGAGCGAAAGAGTTCGAGCAACGGAACGGACGAGCATTCGTCACGCTTGACGGATGCGAGGGATGTGGAGTATGCGAGAACTAGGCTTTGTGTCCCCCGATCTGTTTATTCCGTTCCAGTGCGGTTGCCCCTTCCTCCATATTCATGCCCTTGAAGATGGCGTTTTTGCCGTACTTCCTTTTGATGTTCAGCATGGCCTCCTGCATCCGCTTTTCTTTTTCACGAGTCTCCGCTTCCTGCTCTCTCTGCCGCTCCAGCTCGTCATAGTCCGTGAACAGATCCAGCTGTCCCGAAGGCCCGTCCTTGGGGGCGATGGCCTCGTCTACCACATGGTTGGCGGTGATGTTGACTCTCCGCACCAACAGGTCTGGGTCTACGATACGGTCATACAGAACGGTAATGGCCTGCAGGATCTCCTTGGTAGAGGAGGTGTAGCCCGATAGGTTGGTGCTGCCGTGGGCGTGCTTGGGGATGCTGCGGCCGTAGAAGTCGGTTTTGACTTCTCCCCGATATTTGCGGCTTGGGTCGGTGAGATTGTCCTTGTCATAGCCGATGGTCAGTACCAGCTGATCCGTGACCAGATGCTTTTCCACCAAGTCATATACCAAAAGATCCGCCATTTCTCGTACGATGAGCCGTGCCTTGTCCGCGGTATAGGGGCAGTGCAGCACCTGTCCCGAGCCCAGAGAGTTGGAGGCGGGCTTGTAGGCCTTGATGTCTGCAATGGTGCAGGGCTCCCAACCCCATGCGTGGTCAATGAGCAGTTCGGCATTGACCCCAAAGAGCTTATACAGCAGATTCTCATTGTAGAAGTCGTTTTCTCCGCCTATGGAGCAGCGGGCAATATCCCCCATGGTGAACAGACCGTTGGCTTCCAGCTTCTTGGCGTAGGCTCTGCCTACCCGCCAGAAATCCGTCAGCGGTCGATGAGCCCACAGCTGACGGCGGTAGCTCTGCTCGTCCAGCTCCGCAATGCGCATCCCCAAACGGTCGATAGGGCAGTGCTTGGCGATGATGTCCATGGCGACCTTGGCAAGATACAGATTGGGCCCGATGCCTGCGGTGGCGGTGATGCCCGTGGTACGCAGCACGTCCCGCATGATCTCCGTGGCAAATTCTCGGGGGGTGCGGCCCATGAGGTAATTTGTGGCATCGATGAATACCTCGTCAATGGAGTAGACGTGGATGTCCTCGGGGGCGGCATATTTCAGATATACATTGTAGATGCGGGTGCTGTATTCCATGTAATAGGCCATGCGCGGGGGCGCAATGACAAAGTCCAGGGCCAGCTCGGGGTGGGTCATAAGCTTGGGGGCATAGACCGTGGAGCCGGTGAATTGGTGATTGGGTGCCCGTGTACGGCGGTTGGAGTTGACAAAGTCTACCCGCTGCTTTACCTCAAACAGACGGGGTCTGCCGGGGATGTCGTAATATTTCAGTGCGGGGGTCACTGCCAGACAGATGGTCTTGTCCGTGCGGCTTGCATCCGCCACCACCAGACAGTCCCGCAGAGGATCCAGTCCCCGCTCGATGCATTCCACGGAGGCATAGAAGGACTTCAGGTCAATGGCAATATAGGTTTTGTTTTCCAATGAAGATCTTCCCCTTCCGTTTTGATTGATATTTATTATATCACAATTCTATTTTATTGAAAACGGTGTACCGATTAAAGGTCAGCTTGCACAAAAACGAAATTTGTCGAAAGTGGGGGATAAGTGTCGAAAATGATGGATACATGATGAGATTGTGTAGCGTATGGTGTAATACAATTGACAAAATAGCCTATGGGTGGTAATGTTGTGTTAACGAGGGGGTGGGTAGATGAAGCTGACGGAGAAATCCACGATTAAGGAAATCTATGAAAATGAGCGGGGAAGAGCGCTATTGGAACGGTATCTGCCCAAGCTTCTGCGCAGTCCGTCTCTGCAAATGACCTACGGCATGAGCTTCAAGGCAGTGTGCCGATTCCGCCGCTGGAAGCTGAAAAAGGCCGTGTACGACGAGGCGGTTTCCGAGCTGGAGAAAATCGAATGCTGACGGTTTCCCTTCCCATGAATGTTTGGTATAATGGAAGGCAAAGGAGATGAGCTTATGAATATTTTGGTCAGTGCCTGCCTGCTGGGGGAAAACTGCAAATACAGCGGCGGAAATAACTTGGCGGAAGGCCTGCAAGAGGAGCTGACTGCCTGCGGGATCGGCATTGTTCCCGTTTGTCCCGAATGTGCGGGTGGCTTGCCTACGCCCCGTGTGCCTGCGGAACGATTGGGGAACCGCGTGGTGAACAAAGCCGGTGAAGATGTGACCGCCGAGTTTATGGCGGGGGCGCAGACGGCTTTGGAGGCAGCCAAGAACCATCATTGTCAATATGCTGTTTTGAAAAAGAACAGTCCCTCCTGCGGCTGCGGCACCATTTACGACGGCAGCTTCACGGGCACGCTGACAGCGGGAGATGGGGTCACCGCGGAGCTGCTGAAACAGCACGGTATTGCTGTATATAATGAGGATACATACAAAGAGATGCTTGCGAATTCATGAGATGCAATTCCATATCAATCATAAAAGCCACCGATGGTCATCGGTGGCTTGTTTCTTTGAAATAACGGGGGAAGCGAAATCCACAGTTATATTCGTAGGGGCGGATAGTATCCGCCCGCATTTGCTGCAGAAATGATACCGTGCACCCATGAAACGACAAGCAGTATGTATGTGCGAGCTGAAACCCTCTCCGCCCCTTCGGGGCACCTCTCCCAAAGGGAGAGGCTGCGCTCCCCCTCTGGGGGAGCCGCGGACACGAAGACCGAGGGAGTCGAATTTCAGTGGGGCGGTTCATTGCAGTGCGGTGAATAAACGCTCCAAATTCTCGTCGGAGTATTCGATTTCGCTTGCGTACATCCGTACAAATTCCAACAGGTCATCAAAGCATACATCCGGCTTTACGCTGCACAGCCATTGGAGCATTTGTACGCTCAGCAGGGCAAAGGCGATTTTGCTTTCCACATCTCCGTCCCACAGTGCGGCGGGGAGGTGACGGTACAGAAAGTACACTGCCAGCTGCTCCCAAGCGGTGTCCCAGAGGGGGAAGGCGTTGGGGGTGAAGTCGGCTTGTAGGCTGTGGAGCAGCGCTGTCCAGCTCTCGTCCAAACGTTCCAAATCCAGAAAAAGCTCTGCCCATTTGGCAGGGCTTTGTTCGGGCAGGTCAATGTCAAATGCCATGGTCAGGTGCTCGGTCCGCTCGGCGTAGGAAAAATCTCTGTCCTGCAGAATGGCAATGGCATTGTCGCGGACAGAATAGAGATACAGATCGCTTTCGTCGACATCTTCCTCCCTGCCGTCATCCTCAAGCACTGTGAGCTGCATGGGCTCGGTACGGGTCAGAATCAGCCGTGCGGCTTCCTCGCAGCACAGCCCAAGACCAAGCTCCGTGCAATCGGAAAAGTCATTGCGGAAGCGGGGGTGCATATCACAAATGCAGCACAGGGCTTCTTCTCCCAGTGTGAGGATCAGGTCGCACAGATTTTCACCGTTCAAAAAGGGACAGCGTCCGTCGGTATCTGTGATGAAGTGGGGGCAGTCACAGTCAAAGTCGATGTTTGCCCGCAGACGTTCACCCATTTCACCTTCAATGGTTCTGTAGGTTTTTAGTGTGTCTTCATCGATATCGATTTCCCATCCGATACAGCAGCTGTGCCTGCAGTCTCCCGCAATGCAATGGAATTGGGAATAATAATCGGGAACGATCGTTTTCATAAGTATCACCTCTGTGATTATACAGCTGTTTCTGTGGGATTGCAATGCATGACCTGCCGCAGCTTCCAAAAGCTCAGAACGAAATTAAAGACCTCGTTGAAATATACTACCCCCACAAAGCCCATGATGCCGAAGCGGGGGATCAGCACATAGGTCAGCACCACACTGACAGCGGACTCCAAAATGTTGATGCCCATGCTCCACAGCTGCAGCCCCAAGCCCTTGAGGCAGCCGTCCACAATGATGTCCGTGTAGATCATGGGCACCAGCGGGGCAAATATGCGGATGTAGTCGGCGACCTGCGGGGTGCTGTAAATACCCATGGCGAGGGTGTCTGCCAAAAGAAACAGCCCTGCCGCCGTCAGTGCGGAATAGGCCAGAGAGAGCCGCAGCATTTTTGTGCAGATGCGGTTGATGCGCCCACAGCTGCCCTGCACCTGTGCCTCCGTTAAATCGGGGATCAGCAGCTGCGCCACCACATAGAGGATGCAGGTGGGGAAGTAGATGACAGTCAGGGTCATGCCGTGGACGATGCCGTAGGCGGACAGTGCCTGGGCTGCGGTCAGTCCCGATTTGCGCAGTCCCGAGGGGGTCAGCATATGCTGTAGGGTACTCAGTGCGCTGCGGGTGTAGGCGGATACCGCAAGGGGTAGAGAGATGCCCAGCAGTCGGGGCACGAGCCCTCGGGCGGAGGCGCCGCTGCGGTCATGGGTCAGACGATCGATGACGTACAGCAGCCCCAGTGCGCAGCAGCCTGCGGCTTCGGACAGAGTACCTGCCAAGGTGATGCAGGCACAGTTTTGGGCAATGTCCCCGTGGGGCACGGCTTGCAGCAGGGCATAGGTGAGCCCGATGGTCAGCAGCTGCTGGGAAAGGGCTGCGGCGGTGGAGCGTCCCACTCTTCCGCAGGCGGTAAAGTACCCCGAAAACACCGCCGACAGGGCTATAAAAGGCAGTTCCCATGCCATGATCCGCAGGGGCAGCACTGTGCGTCCATCCTCGATCCACAGAAAGCCGATGGGCTCGGCGAAGCGGTACAGAAGCAGTCCCGACAGGCAGCCGAAGAACAGTGCGTACCCCAGACAGCACAGCACGGCCTTGCCTGCACTGCGTGGGCGGCCTGCTCCAAGCTCCTCGCTAACCAGACGCATGGTGCCGAAGCCGATGCCGCTGACGGCAAAGGTCACCGCCAATCCCCCCACGGAGCCCATAAGCTGGTACAGACCGATGCCCGCCGAGCCGATGCGTCCCGCCAGCCATACCTGAAAGGCACAGCCGATGGCCCGCATGAGCAGGGTGGATGCGGTAAGCAGGGCGGTATTGTAAATGAATCGGGTGCGTTTTCTCATGGATGACCTCCCAAAGAACCCTACATCATGTTTGGGAGAATATATGCACAATCAAAAGCAAAACTGCCTGCGGTACTTGAAAATGACAGGAAAATGGAGTATTCTACAAACAATGTATTTTGTGTAAGTGAGGATTTGAGTTATGACACAAATCAATTTGAATGATATTGCCAAGTCTCTGTTAGAGGTAGCGGAGAAAAATCACAGCCAGGTGCAGCCTCCCTTGATGGGTGAGGTCAAGCGCATTATCCACGATATCCGCACCCTGCTGCTGCCCGAATACTTTATGGTGGGGGATGACATCTCCGAGCCCTACAGCGCACTGATGTACACCACCTACCACAATCTGAAGCAGAAAATCAAGGCGGCCTACGCCTATTCCGGTCAGCCCGATGCGGATGTGACCGCTGTGTGCGACGAGTTTTTCTCCCGCCTGCCCGAGATCCAGCGGCTGCTGCGTCTGGACGTGATCGCGGGCTTTGACGGAGACCCCGCCGCAAAGAGCTATGGGGAAATTGCGCTGACCTACCCGGGCTTCTTTGCCATTTCCGTGTTCCGTGTGGCCCATGAGCTGTATGAGATGGGCGTGCCCTACCTGCCCCGTATGATGACGGAATATGCCCATGCCAAGACGGGTATTGACATCAACCCCGGTGCTACCATCGGCGAGAGCTTCTTCATCGACCATGGTACCGGCATCGTTGTGGGTGAGACTACCACCATCGGCAACAACGTGAAGGTGTATCAGGGTGTCACTCTGGGTGCGCTTTCCACCAGAGGCGGTCAGCGACTGGCAAACCGCAAGCGTCATCCCACCGTGGAGGACAATGTCACCATCTATGCGGGGGCTACCATCCTCGGCGGCGAGACCGTATTGGGCGAAGGCTGCACCGTGGGCGGCTGTACCTTTATTACAGAGTCCATCCCCGCGGGAACGACGTATATTCGATAAAACGATAAATGATGTATGACTTTCGTCAAATGATGTTTTGCTCCGCAAAATGATGTTCGCTTTGCGAATTGTGGTGTCCCTTCGGGACGGATTTAATTATAAAACCCGAATTCCGTACAATGACGGAATTCGGGTTTTACTATATCTTTTTCGCAGAAAAAACATCATTGCCGAAGGCAACATCATACAGCTTGGGCTGTGCATCATGGATTTGCGCAGCAAATCTGCATCATTTCAATTCATGGTGCTTCCCGCTTTGGCGATCATGCGCTCCACGTGCTGACGAAGCAGGGGATATCCCGTCAATTCGGGGTCTTGCTCCATGAGGGCGTTGGCTTCCTCTTGGGCCGCAACCAGTACGTTCACGTCCGCACCCAAGTCGGCGATGTGGGTTTCGGGGAGGCCGTGCTGGCGGTTGCCGAATACGTCACCGGGGCCGCGCAGCCGCAGGTCTTCTTCGCTGATGGCAAAGCCGTCGGAGGTCTTGGTCATGATCTTCAGCCGCTGTCGGCTGGTCTCGTTGATGCTGTCGCTGATGAGGACGCACCAGCTTTTGTGCTGTCCTCTGCCGATTCTGCCCCGCAGCTGGTGAAGCTGGCTGAGCCCGAAGCGGTCGGCGTTTTCGATGACCATCAAATTGGCGTTGGGAATGTCTACGCCGACTTCCACCACCGTGGTGGCTACAAGGATGTGTGTCTCTCCGCTGACAAAGGCGGACATGACCGCATCCTTTTGCTTTTCCTTCAGCTTGCCGTGAACGCAGCCTACCTTCAAATCGGGGAAGGTCTCCTGCAGATACCGGGCGTGTTCCTCTGCGGAGTGGAGCTCCGAGGGGTTCTCCTCGTCCTCCTCCACCTTGGGGCAGATGACGAATACCTGTCGTCCCTCATCCACCTGCTTGCGGATGAAGCCGTTAAGCCGCTGACGGTAGCTCTCGTTTACCAGCAGGGTGTCAATGGGCTGTCTGCCCGGGGGGAGCTCGTCAATGATGGATACGTCCAAGTCACCGTACAAAATCAGTGCCAATGTGCGGGGAATGGGGGTTGCGGACATGACCAGCACATGAGGGGTCTCACCCTTTTTTGCCAGTGCCGCACGCTGCTCTACGCCGAAGCGGTGCTGCTCGTCCACAATCACCAGTGCCGGATCGGGGATCTCCACGTCTCCCGTCAGTACTGCGTGGGTACCGATGATGAGGTCAAATTCGTGGTTTGCCAGCTGTGCCTTCACCGTGCGCTTCTGCTTGGCGGTCATGGAGCCTGTCAGCAGACCCACACGCAGTCCGCAGGGCTCCAAAAACTTCTGCATGGTGCGCAGATGCTGCTCTGCCAGAATTTCCGTGGGAGCCATCATGGCACTGACCCTGCCGCTTTGTGCCGCTGCCCAGATGCAGCCCGCGGCAACGAGGGTTTTGCCGCTGCCTACGTCACCCTGCACCAGACGGTTCATGCAGCGGCCCGAAGTCATGTCCTCCACCGCTGCCGCCACGGCTCGCTGCTGTGCCCCTGTGGGGGTGAAGGGCAGGGTCTTATAAAATGCGTTCATATCGCATGGCTTTAGCCGCAGGCCTTCCTTGGGAACACTGTTGGTATGCATCATTTTGATGGCGCAGGCCAGAACAAACAGCTCCTCGAACACCATGCGCCGCCGTGCGATTTCCAGAGAGAGCATATCCTCGGGGAAGTGGATGTTGCGGTAGGCAAATTCCGCCTGACACAGCTGATGTCGTTGTGCGATCTCACGGGGCAGCAGGTCGGGCACCAGATGCCCGCACTTGTTCAGACAGTGCTCCGCCGCGGATACCATGACCTTCTGGCTGAGCAGTGTGGTGGAGCGGTACACGGGAATGATGCGTCCCGTCACACGGGGACGGTCGGCCTTCTCGAATACGGGGTTGGTCATTTGCTTGCGGCTGCCCACGGCAGTGATCTTGCCGTAGAAGTTATAGGTTTCCCCCGTGGAGATGGCGTTTTTGATGTAGGGCTGGTTGAAGTAGGTCACGTCCATGACACCGCCCTCGTCGGCAATGCGGAACTTGGTCAGCTCCATGCCCTTGCGGATGCGGTTGTGGACGGGGACAGTGGTGACCATGGCCTGCACGCAGCAGGTGTCCTCGGGCACCGCCATGGCAATGGGCACAATATGAGAACGGTCGTCGTATTTGCGGGGGAAGTAGGAGATCATGTCTCCGAAGGTTTCAATGCCCAGCTTGCGGAAGGCGGCGGCTTTCTTTTCGCCGATGCCGGGCAAGGCGGTAATGGGTGTCTGCATGGTATCACCTCTGTAAATCAGATAAGGCTCCCTTGCCTAAAGGGAGCTGTCACGCGAATGCGTGACTGAGGGATTCTCATTATTTGATATACTCGTATTTGTATGTGTCTGTTGTTTCTTCAAATTCCACATCGCCCACGACTACCACGCGGTTGTACTCGGTGACGAGGATCATGTCAAAGCCTCCATAGGTATGCCAATACTCCAAGGCGGCCTCCTCGCCCAAAATGAACATGGCGGTGGACAGGGCGTCGGACATGGTGCCGCTTTCGCACAGGATGGTCACGGACAGCAGACCGCTTTCCGCAGGTGCAGCGGTGGCGGGGTCAATGATGTGGTGGTACAGCTTACCGTCCTGCTCAAAGTACCGCTGATAGCTGCCGCTGGTGACCACGGCCATCTCCCCAACGGAGACGATGCCCAAATGCCCGCTGAGGTTGTTGGGATCCTGAACACCGATGCGCCACAGGCTGCCGTCGGGCTTGGTGCCGATGGTCTGCACATTGCCGCCCAGAGACAGGAAGGCGTGTTTGATGCCGTAATCGGCCAGAATCAGCTTGCTGCGCTCTGCCATGGCACCCTTGGCAATGGCACCAAAGCTGATTTGGGTACCTGCGGGCATGGTGACGGTGTGGATGTCGATGCTTACGTCTTCGAAGCAGGGGACGGACTTGAGCTGCTCAATTTCCGCCGGAGAGGGTACGGTGTGGGCACTGTCGATGAAGCCCCATGCCTTGACAATGGGGTAGACGGTCAGATCCAGTGCGCCGCCGGTCTGCTCCCAGACCTGCTTGGCCACAGTGAGCATATCCGCGATCATGGGGTCAAGGGAAACTTCGCCGCCTTCGGCATGGTTCAGGGCATAGACCGCACTGCTTTCCACCTCGGGATCCAGCTGCAGGGAATACTGATTGATGGTGTGGATGACATCGGTGAGGCCTGCCTCGGCCTTGTTCCCATAGGCGGTCAGCTCCATATAGGTGTCCATGGCGAAAATCTGCTTGGTGACGGGCTTTTCGCTGCAGCCCGTAAGACACAGGAGGAGACACAGAGCGAGGATGCTATATAAAAAAGTTGTGCGCTTCATATTCGATTCCTTTCGCGGGGGAAATGGTTTAGTATGATGACAGTATAGCATACTCAAGTCCGAGAAGAAAGACACTTTACAAGCGGGAAAAAATTTGTTATACTGCTTTGGTACAAATTTCATATGCGCCCGTAGCTCAGCTGGATAGAGTGACAGACTCCGACTCTGTAGGTCGCAGGTTCGAATCCTGTCGGGCGTGCCATCAAAAAAGCCATTTGCGAAAGCAAATGGCTTTTTTGAATGATGTTTGCCTTGCGGCAAATGATGTTGGCTTCGCCAATGATGTTCACTCCGTGAATGATGTCGCTTCGCTAATGTTTTTGGCAAACATCACATCATTGCGACGAATGGAGCAACATCATTTTGAGCGAAGCGAAAAGCATCATATCGCGTCAGCGATGCATCATTGAAATAACCCGATTTTTGCAATATAATGAAATGGAAAGGAGTTGGGCGTATGAGAGAAAACAAGCTTGTTGAACTTTCTATGGAGTTTTCTGTCGATATCATCAACTTGGTTAAGCGCTTGAAAGCGAATCGAGAATCCATTATCTCTAACCAGATTGGGCGCAGCGGAACTTCCATTGGTGCCAACATCCACGAAGCACAGTATGCACAAGGCAAGAAGGATTTTGTATCTAAGCTTGAAATTGCTTTAAAAGAGGCAAATGAAACGGGCTATTGGCTTGAACTGTTGTACAGGACGAATTACATTGACGAGCAAGTCTATAAAACCCTTTCTTCAAAGTGCGCATCTCTTCGCGTAATGCTGATTGCCTCTTGCAGAACTGTAAAACAGAACACCCAACAGAGTGGGGTAAAATAAACATACCGATAAGCTTGGAATTGACGGGTTGAAAAAGGCCCCCTTGTCTAATGGCCCAGGCCAGCCTCTCTTGGCTTACAGCCAATTCACCTCCAGGGGGCTGGCACGGCGAATGCCGTGACTGGGGGATTCAAAAAACGCTATTTAAGGCGGTGCGGAGATAAACAAATATCCCCCTGTCCTCGCACAAGCTCGGACATCCCCCCTTTAGGCAAGGGGGGCTTACGTAGCGTCAAATTTCAATGCATCGAATAGGAGTGTTGAACATGATCTGCCGGAAGGTATCGCACAACTATATGCTTACAGACCATATTGAACGTAAGGAAATCGGGATATACAGTTCTTTGGAAAATGCGGAGAAGGCAATTGCCATGCTGAAAACAAAAAGCGGTTTTCGGGATACTGCTGACGGTTTTCGAATCAAGAAGGTGTTCACGCTGTTTCGTCCTCGTCTTTTGGATCGTACATATTGGGGGACGGGTTCGATACCTATACTTACTGAGAGCGTATCAAAGCTTTACAGAATGTTGAAGAAATTTCCTGCTGAGCTGTGATATGATAAATGCAAACAATGGGGAGGTGTGTGGGTTCATGTATATAGAATTGCTTGGGGTTAAGATCCCTCTAAATAACAAGAAAATCACTACACATCCAAAGCGTTTTTTTGCTATGGTTGCGCTGATCCTTGCATTTACGTTTGGCCTGTATTATATGGAGACAAAAACGGAATCCTATCAATTGGCATACGACAGTGTTGTGCAGGCGGAGCCATATGCCCAATATAATCAGCCTTTTGTTTTGCTGGTTAATTTTTCCTCCCGGACAGTTCGGGAGAGTTGGAATTCGCCGGAATATAAAGAGAAAACGGTTCACTATACTTTTTTGATTGATGGGATGCCGCGTATGGTCACATGTGTGGATGATGGCAGCGGCTGGCGATGCGTTTCTATAAGGAAGCGCTGAAAATGAGGAAATCAAACCACGAGGAGGTATTGAGGTTATGCAGAGAGTATTTAACAGGCTCATTGTGCTCACAGCTGTGCTGATTATCATGCTTATGCTCCCGTTTTGGTTTCAAACGGAACAGAAACAAGTATTGGGTACTATGGGAGAATATACCGAGCAATGCTTTTACAGTCATGGAGAATTTCAGGATTATACGGACTTTGCAATCTATTTGTGCCCTGCTGCGGAAATGGATAAGAACCCGATTTTTTCTCCCGTTTCGGAAGCAGATATGGACACAATCAGCGCCTTCCTTGATAACTTCGAGGAGTGGGTAGCTGTTTTCAAAAGCAATGACCCCGAGGATGCCCTTGTGAGAAACTATGCCTTTGACCGTTCCGTTATTGATTCCTCGGACTATTTCTATATTGCTGAAAGCAAAGATTATCCCAAGTTCGGCTGCTACGATGTGTGGTTCTTTGATTCCCGGACCATGACCCTGTACTATTTCCATAACAATATTTGATGTGGACCAGAAAGGAGAATTCATAATGACTTACGCAATCATTGACCAAAATAGTCGCCCATATTATACATATATGAGCGATGTATTTGCAGCCATGGACAATGCACAGCGGCAGTATAACTGGCTGATTGCGGATTGGGAATGCTATCCGAAAGATGAGCATATCGAGGCGCTATTCCGCCAAGAATATTTGTGGATGAGCGGGGACGAATTGACCGAACTGATCGCACGGGAGGACTTTCAATGGATTTGGGGGATTCTGTGCGGATTTGAAAAGAATGTGCCCTTGGAAGAAGTGCTGCGTACACAGCTTCCGAAAGCGCAGGATTATGACGGCTACGACCGAAGTTCCGTGACCTTGCAGCATCCTTTGGCTGCGTTGGAAATCGTTCCCACGGACAGCTCCTATGTGCTGCTGGTGAGTAAGGAACCCAATATTATAGATTGCTATTTGGAGAATTGTCCCAATGCGGAAAGAATTACAAGGAGCTGATGGCTATGAAAAAATACATTGCTTTCATTCTGGCACTGCTGTGCCTGTTCGCTTTGACCGCATGCGGTCAGCAGGTGAAGCTGGGGGCGCCTAAGGACTACCCTGTGAGCGGGGAGGTGCGTGCTTTGCGCATGGATATCAGTGCTGCGGACGTGAAAATTGAGGAGGCAGATGCCTTCCATGTGGAGAGCAATCTGAAGCAGTTGACGGTTTCCGTTCAAAACGGGGTGCTGACGGTTCGTCAGAAGAATAAGGTGGGTGTTAACTATACCGATGGCATGCTGACTCTGTATGTACCCGAAGACACCGTGTTTGAGTCGGTAAGCATCGACACCGGTGCAGGGAGGCTTACAGCGGATGAACTCCGTGCCGAAAGACTGGACTTGTCCTTAGGTGCGGGTGCCGTGGAGATCGGCTATCTGGAAACTACATCGGAAACCGACATCGAGGGCGGTGCGGGTGCTGTCATCATTGCCGACGGCAGCTTGCGGAACCTTGATCTGGAAATGGGCGTTGGGGAGCTGAATCTGACTGCGGCACTGCTTGGAGAAAACGATTTGACCCTGGGCGTGGGAGAATCTAACCTGACTCTGCTGGGCGGCGAGGACAATTACAGCATCGAAATCGAAAAGGGTCTTGGCAGCATCATGGTAGACGGTCGGGAGGTTTCCGCGTATGACAGCAGAGGGAACGGTCAAGGCTACGTTGAAATTGAAGGCGGCGTTGGCTCTGTTAATTTGCATTTCCGATGAAATTCAGTCTGGATTTTGGGGAATAATGGGTTTATAATGTGGCATATATTATCCCCGAAAGAGGAAGCATAGAAATATGAAGCATCCCTATTTGACCCTGCCCAATTTCATTACAAGTCTGCGCATCATCGGTACCTTGACCTTGCTGGTGATCGAGCCTCTGTCGGCTTTGTTTTTTGCTGTGTACACCATGACAGGCGTCACCGATGTGCTGGACGGCTTTGTTGCCCGATTGACGGGATGTGTCAGTGACTTCGGTGCCAAGCTGGACAGCATTGCAGACCTGATGTTTTACGGTGTTATGCTGATCCGCATTTTCCCCGTTATGTGGGCGCGTCTGCCCTCCGAAATCTGGGCGGCGGTTGCGCTGATCCTTGTGATCCGTGTGTTTTCCTACGGCATTGCCGCCAAGAAAACAGGGGAGATGGCATCCCTGCATACCTATATGAATAAGCTGTCGGGCTTGTCGGTGTTCTGTGTGCCCTATGTGATTTTGCAGCCCTATGCGGTGCCTGTGTGCTGCGTGGTGTGCGTGATCACCGCCCTTGCTTCCGCAGAGGAACTGATGATCCATCTGAAAAACTCCAACTAAACCAAAACGACTCTGCAAGTTCGCAGAGTCGT
>JAFQDR010000130.1 GCA_017415945.1 Oscillospiraceae bacterium | reverse complement strand
TTGATGTAGTACTTGGTGTTTTCGTCCAGCAGCTCAGCGGGAACGATGGGAGCAACAACGTGCTGCATCATGTCTGCGCGGATCTGCTCGTTAGTGGCTTCGGGCGCGTGCTGGGTGGAGATAACGATGGTGTCTACGCGGAAGGGCTTGCCTGCTTCGTCGTATTCCACGGTGACCTGAGTCTTGCCGTCGGGGCGCAGGTATGCGCAGGTGCCGTCCTTGCGGATATCGGCCAGCTGCTTTGCCAGCTTGTGTGCCAGAGAGATGGCCAGAGGCATCAGCTCCTTGGTTTCGGTGCAGGCGTAGCCGAACATAATGCCCTGGTCCCCTGCGCCGTTGCCCAGCTCGCCGCCTTCCTTGGCTTCCAGAGAGTTGTCAACGCCCAGTGCAATGTCAGCGGACTGTTCGTCGATGCTGGTGAGCACTGCGCAGGTGTCGCAGTCGAAGCCGAACTTTGCGCGGTCGTAGCCAATGTCGCGGACGACCTCACGAGCGATGGTGGGGATATCAACATAGCAGCTGGTAGTGATCTCACCCATGATGTGCACCAGACCGGTGGTGACGGTGGTTTCGCAGGCCACGCGGGATGCGGGGTCCTTTTCGAGCATAGCGTCCAGAACTGCGTCGGAGATCTGGTCGCAGATTTTATCGGGATGTCCCTCGGTTACGGATTCGGAAGTAAACAGACGTCTTGCCATGATGATGTTCCACCTTTCAAAGAATATAGTATAGTTTGGAAGAGTGATCGGAGTTTTAGACAAAAGAAAAAACCCCACCGATCGGCGGAGTCGAATAAAGGAAGTCAGGCCCTCATCTGTCGATCTTACACCGTCGGATTTGGCACCTTGTTTCCATAAACAGGTTGCCGGGCTTCACAGGGCCGTTCCCTCCACCACTCTTGATAAGGCATATATGTAAATGTTATTTCAGCGTCCCTCGTTCGGACAGCTTTGATATGATAGCAAGTTTTTTGTGTTTTGTCAACAGAATTCACGGGAAATTTTGTATCTTTTATACAATTGGAGATTTGCATAAAAAGGCACAGCAAACCATGGGATTTGCTGTGTTTTTGCATAATTTCATAGGCCTCCCCTGTGTAAGGGGAGGTGTCAGCGTAGCTGACGGAGGGGTTGTTTTTGCCACGAAAATAACGTAGTTTCAAGAATCCCCCCGCCCTCGACAGGCTCAGGCACCCCCCTTTAGGCAAGGGGGGCAGATTTGGTGCGGAGCCCTTACAGCAGAGGGGCCAAAAGCCGCAAAATCGCATAATAAATGCTGTGGAACAGGCCTGCGGTGCGGCGGTTTTTATGGATCTCCTTCAGGGTGATCTCTTTGCAGACCTGCATGGTGCGCTCGCAGTCCTCCCGCACATCCGTGATGATATTTCCGCCGATGAACAGGCAGGCATTTTCAAAGTGCAGGCACAGGCTGCGGTAGTCCATGTTGATGGTGCCCACAACCGCCAGCTCGTCATCACAGACTACATTTTTGGAGTGGAGGAACCCGGGAGTATATTCAAAAATACGCACCCCTGCCTCCAAAAGCTGGGGGTAATGGGCCCGTGTCAGATGCCAGACCGTGCGTTTGTCGGGGATGCCCGGGGTCAGGATACGCACATCCACGCCCCGCTTGGCTGCCAGCTGCAGGGCGGTGTTCAGCTCCTCGTCCAAAATCAGGTAGGGCGTCATGATATACACATAATGATAGGCGTTGTTGATGATGTTCAGGTATACATTTTCTCCCAGATACTCGTGGTCCAGAGGGGAGTCACAGTAGGGCTGCACGAAGCCCTCGCTGTGGAAAGCCTCGGTGGGACGGTAGGGGGTGAAGCTGCTGTCTGTGGGCCGCAGGGCGTTCCACAGCTGCAGGAACATGAGGGTCAGGCTCCAGACCCCCGCACCCTTTAGGCGTACGAAGCTGTCCTTCCAATGACCGTATTTTTCAATCTCGTTGATGTATTCATCGGCCAGATTGATGCCTCCCGTGAAGGCGGTATTGCCGTCCACCACAAGGATCTTGCGGTGGTCACGGTTGTTCATAATGGTGGAGTAAATGGGGATAAAGGGGTTGAAGGCAATGGCCTTGATGCCCCGCTTTTTCAGCTGCTTATCGTAGCGGGCGGATTTGCAGCCCACATCGTCGTAAATCAGCCGTACATCCACACCCTCCGCAGCCTTGCGGGCAAGAATGTCCACAATGCTGTCCCACAGCTTGCCGGGGGTGATGATAAAGTATTCCATGAAAATGAATTTCTCCGCACTCTCCAAGGCGTCGAGGAAATCCCCGTAGCCCTCATCCCCCAAGGGGTAATACTTCACATCCGTATCGCCGTATACGGGGAAGTCCTGACGGATGAGATAGCGGCTCTGGCTTTGCAGATGGCGCTCGGAGATGGTTTTCAAGGTTTCCGAACAGTCGGGCAGGGTGTGCTTGCTGCGCTTCTGCTGGCTTTCCATGGCCTTGCGAAGCATCTTTTTCGGTGCCTTGCCGCCGCTGATCAGGTACAGCACGCCCCCCAGCAGGGGGAACAGCAGGATGGGTACGATCCATGCCAGCTTGTAGGGGAGCTTGGAGTCCCCGTTGATGATGACAATGACCACCAGCAGGCTCAGCAGCCCCAGGGCCAGAGAGAACCATTCGCTGTAATTGCTCAGGGCGGTGATGCCCAGCAGGAACCAGCAGACCTGCAGCAGCAGGGCTACGGCAAATACGAAAAATCGAGTGAAGATCAATGACAGGAGTTCTTTAAGTTTCATAGGTGCGTGTCTCCCGAACAGAATAAAATGCTTAACCTATAGGATATCACAAAAAGGTGGGAAAAACAAGGGAAGCTGCTCCATGAAAAAACCATCCTCATTTTGGTGAGGATGGTTTTGATGGGGTGGGATTTTAGCCGTAGACCTTATACAGGAAGGTGACTACCTGTGCTCTGGTGCATACCTGATTGGGGCCGAACTCTGTGGGGCTGATGCCGCCGGTGACCTCGTTTTCCTTTGCCCAAATGACGGGCTTGGCAAACCAGTCGCTGTCCGCAACATCAGCGAAGCTGCTCTTGCCGCTGACCTCGGGCTTACCCGCGGCGGCGTACAGGAAGGTGGCGATCTGGGCTCTGGTGCAGGTGGCATCGGGGGAGAAGGTGTCCGGGGAGGTGCCGCCTGTGATGCCCTGCTCCACTGCCCACAGCACGGCATTGGCGTACCATGCGTCATTGGGCACATCGGTGAAGGGATTGTGCATTGCGGCGGGCATGGGCTTGCCGTTGGCTGCCCACAGGAAGGTGACCACCTGTGCACGGGTGCAGCCCTCATTGGGAGCAAAGGTGGTTGCGGTCTTGCCGCCTGTGACACCCTCGGCCTTTGCCCACATGACGGGGGCGAAGTACCAGTCAGCTTCGCTGATGTCCGTGAAGGGGTTTTCCATGACTGCGGGCTCTTCCTCGCCGCACATGGTGCAGAAGCCGTTTTCATAGCTATGAACCCCTGTGGGCGCAAGGAACTTAATATAGCGGTGGTTACGGTCACGGGTGCATACGAATTCCAGACTGCCTGAGGTGGAGCAGGTGGCTTCGGTGCGCTTGACCTCTACATAATCGTGGTCCAGAATGGGAACAGCGTCCTGAGGGGTCAGCAGCTCGCCGCAGTCAGCGCAGATTTTGCCCTCTGTCAGACCTGTTTCGGTGCAGGTGGGCGCCACAGCGGGCAGGACCGTGATGTTTTTGTGGAAGCAGGTGCTTTCATCCACAAAGTGAATGGTGGTGAGGTTCCACCAGCTGCCATCCAGACAGTCGTTGGAGGTGCCGATGGACACCTCTGCCCATTCTGCCTCCGTTCCGTAGAAGTAAACGTCTGTGACATTGTCGCAGTCGCGGAATACATTGTTTTCCACGGTGGTCAAGGAGTTGGGCAGGTGGATTTCCTTCAGCTGCTTGCAGTATCCGAAGGCATACTCGTCAAGGACTTCCACGCCCTCTTCCAAAATGACGGTCTCCAAATTGGAGAAGTAGAAGGCTCTTTGGGGGACGGTCTTGATGCTGCCGGGGATGCTTGCGGTTTTCAGGGTTTCCAGATGGTTAAAGGCGGAGTAGCCCAGACAGGTGAGCCCTTCCTCCAGCGTCAGCTCCTCAAGGGCGTTGCAGCTTGTAAATACGTTGGTGCCCCATTGGGTAACGGAGGCGGGGACATACAGAGTCTGCAGGCTTTCGCAGCTTGTAAAGGCATAGTCCCCGATGCTTTCCAGACCGTCGGGAAGGCGCAAACTTTCCAAGCCGCTGTATTTGAAGGCGTTTTCGTCGATGGATTTCAGACCCTTGCCGAATTGGATGGACTTCAGGTTGGGGCAGTTGGTGAAGGTGGAGCGGCGGATTTCATCGACGGTGTCGCTCAAAACCACTTCTTCCAGTGCGGTATAGTTTGAGAAAGTTTCCTGCAAAACACCTGTGACACCGTTACCGAACACAACTCGTTTGATCTCATCCTGATAGACTGTCCAGCCGTCATCGCCGTAGCCGGGGCTGCCGTAGCCCTCCAGATACAGAGTGCCGTCTGCCGTGAAGGTCCATCTGATGGCGGAGGTATAGATGTAATTGATGTAAGTAGAGACGGTCTTGGCTGCAACCGGCTCCGCAGATTCGGGGACGATGGAGGGATGCAATGCATCCACGCCGGGGGAGTCGGAGGCATAGCGGGTCAAGACGTAATTGATTTTGGAATCCATTACGTCTAAGGGGTACAGAAGGGATTTGACAATATCCTCCTGCCAGCCCGAGGAGTTGATGCTCATGGTGGATACGGCATCTACATACTGGGGTGTAGCATCCAGAACAATGAGACAATCGTAATGATTGGTGATGATAATGTCCCCCGGGCGCAGATCGGCTGCGGACATATGGAGGACCGATCTTGCGGGGAGCTTGCCGAATACAAGGTCGCTGACTGCCATGGCGAAGGCCACATCGCCGTTGCCTTCCTCATGGTCTGCTCCGCCCTGCCAGCTGTAGGAGGGCTTGATCCAGTAGGCATCATTGGGGTCGTGCCATTCGGTGCCCCAAGGGTAGATATCGGTGAAGATGCGCTCCATCTCTGCTGTGACCTCTTCCGCGGCGGGCTCAGTTGTGCGGTTGGGCAGATCGGCCTCGGTAGGCAGCCACAGACCCGCAGGAGAGGGTGTAGGTGTGGGAGTAGGGGTAGGCTCGGGTGTGACAACGGGAGCATCCCCCAGCTGTACCACCAGAGGCTCACCGATGATTACCCAGTCATCCAGATAATCGTCCCAATAGCGGACTACAAAGGTATAGGTTTCCGTGGGGTCGGTGATGTAGTGGTCATAGGTGGAGTCGCGTTCAATGTTGCACTTGGTCCACAGCTCGTCCTTGGTGCCTCGGCAGTACAGGGTAATATCGTTCATGGCACTGACGGGGAAGTCACCGTAGTAGACATGGATCGCGTTGCTGTATATTTCATGGGTCAGCACGGGGGTGTCGTATACCTCTACAGAGGACTGTGTGCTGATGAAGTTGATGGGCTGTCCGTCCACGGCAATGCCCAGCTCTGCCTTGCCTACGGATTTTGCGGTAATGGTGTGGGCATTGTTGTCAAAGGTGATGACAGAGGGATCGGTGGTGGTGTAGGCGTAGTTGATTTTGGAAGGCGTAATGATCACATCGCTGTTGCCCATATTGCGCAGCTCCATGGCAGTACCAATAGTGGTGCCCTTGATCAGATAGCAGGCGCAGTGGGCGTTGGAGAAGTATTGGTGCTGCAGCACGCCGTTGAGGTTAGAGGGCTTAATATCAATGGTGACCTCTTTGGATACGATGCCCTTGTTTTGATGAGGGGTTTCCATTTCTGCGGTGCTGGCAAATACCACCCATGCCTTGATGTCGCTGCCCTTCTGACTGAAGCAGCCTGCACCGATGGACTTGTATTTGTTGTCTCTGAGAGGGATGCCGTCAAACATATTGGTATAAGCTTCTTCTACGGTCTTTGCAAAGGTGTAGAACTGGACGGTTTCTTCTATATAGAAAGGCATTTCCAGTACATGCTTCCAGTGTTCCCCGTTGGGGCGGTTTTCGGTGGCGCAGGCATAGATTTCCGCTGCACGGGTCATGGCGTAGTCATTCAGGTCGCCATCGGCCTTCATGGAAAATATAAATGCCTGCTCCTGCCGGGTATCCATGATCCTGCCGGCGAGCTCTGCGGAAAGCTCATAGTCGAAGATGCCCTCCATGGAGAAGGACACGGTATTGGCTGCATGGGCGGTGGTGCCCACGGGGAGCATACCGCACAGCAGAACCATGGCTATGAGCAGGGCGAATATTCTGCGGAAAAGTTTCATAAAAAGTCCTCCTTGTGAGGTCAAGTGTTGTTATCATTGTATCGGAAATGGGAGGAAATGACAAGGGAGAAGATTGAAAACCGAAAAAACCACCCTTGACCGCAAGGGTGGTTTTGATCTCTTATTTTGCGTATACCTTATACAGGAAGGTGACGACCTCCGCACGGGTGCAGGAGCGCAGGGGGCCGAAGCTGCCGTCGCCGTAGCCGTTGGAAATGCCGTTTTGAGCTGCCCAGATGACAGGGGCTGCGTACCAGTCGGTGCCGCCTACATCATAGAACTTGCTTGTACCCGTTACTGCGGGTCTGCCGTTGGCTGCCCACAGGAAGGTGACCACCTGTGCTCTGGTGCAGGTGGCGTTGGGGCTGAAGTGGGTGGCATCGGTGCCGCTGGTGATGCCCTGCTCCAGTGCCCACATTACGGGGGTATAATACCAATCGGTGGGCTTTACGTCCACGAAGGGCTGTTTGCCTGCACCGGCCGCAGGCTTGCCGTTGGCTGCCCACAGGAAGGTGACCACTTCCGCACGGGTGCAGCCCTCATAGGGGGCGAAGGTGGTTGTGGTCTTGCCGCCCGTGACACCGCTGCTCTTAGCCCACACAACGGGGGCGTAGAACCAGTCGCTGTCCGCCACATCGAAGAAGGAGTCGGCGGGAGCGGGGTATTTTGAAGAGCGGTACAGGGAGAGCTTCTCGTATCTGGCGGCCATAGACTTCCAAGGCAGCAGATGATACTTTACGCCGCAATGTCCGTCGCTGTTGCAGTCCAGTACATTCACCCCTTGACGGTCCACGGATACCACGATCATGGAATGGGGACGTCCCGTTTCTCTGTCGAAGATCTGGAGGAAATCCCCGGGCATGGCCTGCTCCATAAGGGATTTCATGGCGGCGGTGTTGTCCTTTTCCATGTAAGAGGTGCGGAACACCTCTGTGGCGTTGCGGAGTCTGGGAATGTAATAGGGGTCATTGCCGTCGTAGCTGCCGATGTCGCCGCCGCAGAACAGCTCATTGAAAATGTAGCGGGCAAAGCCGTTGCACTGCCATGCGTTGTAGTATTTGGAGTAGCAGGCCTCTCTGTGGGCTTCGCAGGGCTGCCCTGTGGAGGTCCAGTAGGTGCCGTCATACTTGGCGATGAGATCCGCCAGACGCGCTTCCATCTCTTCGAAGCTGCGGGGGGTGGCGGTGTATGTAGGGGTTTCCGGGGTATAGTTGACCATGGCTGCGCTGACCGATATGGACAGAGCGGGGATCATGGAACAGCAAACGGAGAGTACCAGTAAAAGACTGAGGAGTTTTTTCTTCATGTAAGTTCCTGCCTTTGTTGGAAAATGAGTCAATACAAAGTAATGATACCATTACATCGCCGGCAATGCAAGAGGGGGCGTTTTGAGGAATTTGTATTTTTGAAAGATAGCGGCGGCAGCAAGCAGCCGCCCTACAGTACGGCGAATGATTTACAATACGAAATCCAATTCGTCAGAATTGGATTTTACCACTTCTCTTCACTCTTATCTTTTCACTAAAAAAATCATCCCGAAATCCTAAGATTTCGGGATGATTTTTTTAATACATATCCATTCCGCCCATACCTGCACCGGGTGCGGCTGCGGGTTCGGGGATGTTTGCCACCAGAGATTCGGTGGTCAGAGTGACGGATGCCACGGATGCTGCGTTTTCGATGGCGGAGCGGCAAACCTTGGTGGGGTCTACGATGCCCATTGCCAGCATATCGCCGTAAACGTCGTTTGCTGCGTCATAGCCATAGTTTGCAGAGCGGCTGCGCTTGACCTTATCCAGCACAACTGCACCTTCCACGCCTGCGTTGAAGGCGATCTGGCAGATGGGAGCAGTCAGAGCCTTTGCCACGCACATGGCACCGGTCTTTTCGTCGCCGCTGAGGGTAGCCGCAATGGCTTCCGCTGCCTTGGCTGCGCCTACATATGCGCTGCCGCCGCCGGGTACGATGCCTTCTTCCACGGCTGCGCGGGTTGCGTTCAGTGCGTCTTCAATGCGCAGCTTCTTTTCCTTCATTTCGGTTTCGGTTGCTGCGCCCACCTTGATGACTGCGACGCCCCCTGCCAGCTTTGCCAGACGTTCCATGAGCTTTTCGCGGTCGTATTCGGAGGTAGAGACCTCGTATTCTGCCTTGATCTGTGCTTCACGGGCAGCGATTTCTTCCTTGGAGCCCTTGCCGTCCACGATGGTGGTGGTTTCCTTGGTGACCTTTACCAGACGAGCCTGACCCAGCTGGTGCAGACCTGCGGTGGTCAGTTCCATGCCCAGATCCTTGGAGATGACTTCGCCGCCGGTGAGGATGGCGATGTCACGGAGCATTTCCTTGCGGCGGTCGCCGAAGCCGGGAGCCTTCACGCAAACCGCGTTCAGCGTGCCGCGGAGCTTGTTGAGGATCAGGGTGGACAGTGCGTCGCCGTCAACGTCTTCCGCAATGATGACCAGCTTCTTCTTGGTCTTCAGAACCTGTTCCAGAATGGGCAGGATCTCCTGAATGTTGTTGATGGTGTGGTCGGTGATCAGCAGCAGAGCATCGTCCATGACTGCTTCCATCTTTTCGGTGTCGGTGACCATGTAGGGGCTCAGATAGCCGCGGTCAAACTGCATGCCTTCCACCACTTCGCTGTAGGTTTCGGCGGTGCGGGATTCCTCGATGGTGATAACGCCGTTGCGGCCGACCTTTTCCATTGCATCCGCGATCAGTGCGCCGATGCCTTCATCGCCGCTGGAAACGGTGCCGACACGGGCGATGTCCTCGCTTCCGCTGACAGACCGGCTGTTCTTGCGAACGCATTCCACAGCCGCTGCGGTAGCCTTGCTGATGCCCTTGCGCATGACCATGGGGTTTGCGCCTGCTGCCAGATTCTTCAGACCCTCGTTGATCATGGCCTGTGCCAGAATGGTAGCGGAGGTGGTGCCGTCGCCTGCGGTGTCGTTGGTCTTGGTGGAAACTTCCTTGATGAGCTGTGCGCCCATGTTTTCAAAGGGATCTTCCAGTTCGATTTCCTTTGCGATGGTAACGCCGTCATTGGTAATCAGGGGAGTGCCGTATGCTCTTTCCAGAACCACGTTGCGGCCCTTGGGGCCCAGAGTGATCTTTACGGTATTTGCCAGCTGGTTGATGCCGCTCTCCAGCTTCTTGCGAGCTTCCTCGCCATATACGATCTGCTTTGCCATAGTTCAGTTCCTCCTTTGGATTATTCGGATACGATGGCCAGAATGTCGGCCTGCTTTACGATCAGCAGTTCTTCGCCTTCAATCTTCACGGTGGTGCCGGTGTACTTGCCGGTGATGACCTTCTGACCCTGCTGCACGGTCATGACGACTTCCTTGCCGTCTACCACGCCGCCGGGGCCAACCTCGATGACCTCGAAAATCTCGGGCTTTTCCTGAGATGCGGATGCCAGGATCAGACCGCTCTTGGTCTTTTCTTCTGCCTTGACCTGCTTGAGTACTACACGGTCAGCCAGGGGAATGAGCTTCATATAAAAAATCCTCCTAAGATAATAATATACAAAAAACAGCTGCGTTTGGCACTCTTTGCGGTCGAGTGCTAAACACAGCTATCATAATAAACCATCTCTATGGAATAATCAAGGGAAATTTTGCAAATTCAAAATCTATTTACAAATCGGCCACTTCTAAGCTTACAATTCGCAATTCTAAGCTTAGAATTCGGACAATTGCGAGCAAATGGGGTAAGTTAAACGGTAATTTCCGTTTTTTCGTCATTTTGGAAATATGCCATGCCCTTGGGGTGCAGGAAGCGGATGCCCCCGGGAATGAGCTTGATTTCAGCCCGTGTGCCGAAAATGGACTCCCCGTCGATGTTGATGACCATTTCCTCCTCGGACTCGATGACCATCTTGGTGGTGGCGTAATGCTTGGCATACTGGGGCAGTTCCTTGTACTTGCCCTTGCCGTATTTGGTCAGCAGCAGGGGGAGCTTGCTGCGCTTGACACCGCTGATGAGCAGCACATCCAGCTTGCCGTCGTCGGCACGGGCCTCGGGGACGGGGTTGAAGCTGCCGCCGTACCAGCTGCCGTTGCAGACGGTGACGGTGTTGAACTCTCCGGTGATGATCTGTCCGTTGATGCGGATGGTCAGCTTATCGGTAATGCGGCGGAACACATGGTTGGCTACGGAGGCGATGTAGGCACCCTTGCCCTTGCCGATGATAGGAACCTTGTCGAAGTCATGGACCCCTGCGCCCACACGGCTGTCCAGACCGATGCAGGCTACGTTGATGGAGTAGCGGTCGTTGACACGCATAATGTCCAGCGGGGAGATCTCGCCGTCCACCAGTGCGCCGATGTTCATAAACTTGCTTTGCTCGGCACCGAACTGCTTCACGAAGTCGTTGCCTGTGCCGCAGGGAAACACGGTCATGGCCACATTGGGCAGACCCACGCAGGCGGAAGCGCACTCGTTTACCGTACCGTCCCCGCCGCAGGCGTACACCCGCAGGTCGGCCTCATATTGGGCATCCTGGGCGATTTTGGCCGCACCGTCCCCGGGGCCACGGGTGATGTAGATCTCGTACTGAGCCTCTCTGCGTTCAAAGGTCTGCTGGATGAGGGTGGTGGCAAAGGTGGTGCGGTTGCCCTGACGGGCTGCGGGGTTGACGATGAATAAATGCTTCATAGCGTTCGCCTCTTTTTCTTTTTATCAATGTCGTGGCTTTGGGAGGGACGGTTCTCTCCGAGAAGGGCCATCAACGCAGTGCGGTATGCGGGCGGATGCTATCCGCCCCTACGATGGGGAAGTTTTAGCGGTAAATAAACAGATCGCACTTGATGGTGCCGTTGTAGAGCTTGCGCTTCTTGTTTGCGGTTTTGCCGAAGGTGCGCTCAAACTCCGTGTGGGAGCTGAGCAGGTACAGCTGCCAATTGTTCAGCTTGTGATAGGCCTTGCCGAAAGCGGTGTACAGTCGTTCCGCTTCTGCCTTTTCCAGCAGACGTTCTCCGTAAGGGGGATTGGTGACGATGACCCCGCGGTCGGTGGTCAGGTCAAACTGTGTGGCATCAGCTACGGAAAATTGGATGATATCCGCCACACCCGCGCGCTTGGCATTTTCCCTTGCCATGGCTACGGCCTTGGGGTCAATGTCGGAGGCGAAGATGCGGTATTCTCCGTGGAACTCACGGGCCTTGGCTTCTTCGATGGCCTTGGTCCAGATTTCCTGATCGAAGTTGTCCCACTGCATAGCGGAGAATTTGCGGTTGATGCCGGGGGCACGGTTTTTGGCAGCCAGAGCGGCTTCGATGGCGATGGTGCCGCTGCCGCAGAAGGGGTCGGCGAAGTCACCGCGGCCGCGATAGCCTGCGATGTCCACCATGGCAGCAGCCAGGGTCTCACGCAGGGGGGCAGCCACATGGGCGGGACGGTAGCCGCGCTTGAACAGACCTGTGCCCGTGGTGTCCAGATACAGCACAGCGGTGTCGTTCATAATGGCGAACTGGATCTGGTACAGGGCACCGTCCTCGGGCAGCCAGGTCACACGGTAGCGTTCGGACAGGCGGGAGGCTACGGACTTTTTGATGATGCGCTGGCAGTCGGGGATGGAGTGCAGCTGAGAGTTCAGGCTGTGGCCCTTTACGGGGAACTGCCCGCCGCGGGGGATGAAGCGTTCCCAGGGGATGGCCTTGGTGCCTTCAAACAGCTCGTCAAAGGTGCGGGCAGGGAAGCGGCCCATGACGATCAGCACACGTTCTCCGAAGCGGGAGCGGATGTTGGCGCGGGCCATGCCGTATTCATCGGTGCGGAAATATACGCGGCCGTTTTCGGGGCGGACGTCGTCCATGCCCATGTGCCGCAGTTCATTGCCCACAAGGCCTTCCAGACCGAACAGGCAGGGGATGCAGAGTTCAAGTTTCATATCAATGGATTCCTTTTTTGTAGGGATTGTCGGCCTCGACGGTCCGATGGTTGTGTGATTGCAGTTTGTTGGAAACGGTGGTCAGCGGCACAATCCTGTAGGGGCGGATAGTATCCGCCTGCATTTGCGCAGTGGGTTGGAGCGGCTGATCGCCGTAGCAGCGGTGGATGACCTACGTTTGAGGCGGATGATATCCGCCCCTACGAGGGTGCTTGTCGGGGATTGGCGCGTAGCCATTACGGCGTGATAATCGTATGGAGTTCGCGAGAAAAGTTACTCGCTGCTGCATCTTTCGATCCACAAAGAAATTCACGCAAGTGAATTTAATATAGAAAAAGATGCAGAGCGAAACAAGGCCGAGCAACGTAATGAGCGCTCTTTTCTCGTTTGAAACCTAAATACAGCATCGCAAAACAATACCGGGCTTTGAAGAAAAGAAACGGTTGTAGTAGGTGCGTGCTGAAAAACGAGAAAAAAGCGATATGGAGTTCGCGAGGCCGTCAGTCGGGGAACATCTCGTCGAAATAATCCACAGTCTTATAGCCCTCGTCGGCTTTGCGGGGGGTGCTGATGGAGAAATAGGACTGATGTCTGGCGTTTTCCAGCATCTTTTCCCGCTTGGCCTGCTCCTCCAGCTTCTGCTTCCGCAGATGCTCCTCCGCTTCCTCTCTGAGGCGACGCTGCCGTGCCATGGAGATGCGGGCCGCAATGACGGCGTAGGCAATCAGAGCCAAGACCGCAAGCAGCAGGATGACCATGACCACAGGATTGGTCAGAACGTTCAGCAGGCTGTCAAAAATCGCAGCCACATAGCTCAGGTCAACGGAGCGGTTGGCTACCAGATTGGTCTTGCCGTACTCCACGCCGTTATATACTACGCTGACCTCACCCAGCACGGTGCCTTCGTCGAAGGGCGCCTTGACCGCAAGGTCATCCTCCTTGGAGAACACGGTGATGTTCTGCTCCACCAGACTCAGATCCGCGTCCACGGGAAGAACACCTGTGACGGAATTTTCCGCACGGAGAGAAATGGTGTCGGCGTTGGTGCCCAGCTTAACGGGCACATCCAGCAGCAGGGATTCCCCCTCCACCAGCTCCACACGGGCGTAGTTGGAGAATACCCAGTCATACAGCTTGATGGAGTCGGTGTAGTTGGAGTGATCCAGCTGACCGTTGACATATTCCGTCATTATACCGCCGAGGACGATGCAGATGGGGTGGATCTGGCGTGCCTTTGCGGAGGATGCCAGACAGAAGCCCGCAGCCTCTGTGGTACCGGTCTTGATGCCGATGGCGGGCTCGTAGTAATAGCCCTTGTATTCGGAAGCGGAGGTGATCAGACCGTTGGTGTTGGTCAGACCGCGGGGACCGCTTTTGTTTGTTGCCTCTACGGTATATTCGATGGCATCGCAGGCGGTGGCAAACAGCTCGTGCTTCAATGCCTCCTGTGCGATCAGGAACATATCCTTTGCGGTGGTGTAGTGGTTGTCATCGGGCAGACCGTGGGGGTTCATAAAGTTGGTGCCCGTGCAGCCCAGCTCCAAAGCGCGCTCATTCATCTTGGTGACAAAGCCCTGCACGGTGCCGTACAGATGGGCGGCGATGATGTTGGTGGCTTCGTTTGCGGAGGCCAGCAGAGTGCAGTACAGCAGATCCTTGACGGTGAGGATTTCACCCTCCACGATGTTGGCGGAGCTGCCGCCCTCTACCATGTCAAAATCAAAGCCCGGCTGTGCGGTGACCTTGTCCTCAAGATCCAGCTCACCCCGCTCAATGGCCTCTACGGTCAGCAGAGCGGTCATCATCTTGGTCAGAGACGCAGGGTACATCCGCAGCTCCGACTGCCGTTCGTAGTACACGAAGCCCGTTTCCGAGTCAGCCAGATAAATGGCGGCGGATTTCAGGTCGGGCACATCCTCGATGGCATAGGCAGAGGGACTGAGAATGCCTGCCAGCAAAACAAATGTCAGCAGCAGGGAAAGAAACTTATATTTTTTCATGTTCAACTCCGAAATAATATGTTAAAATACAATTACTGATTTATGTGGTATTCCAAGTCGGATACTATATCTATTCTATTATAAAGGCTGAACCGAGCAAAATCAACCCAAATCGACAAAGCCTCCGCCTGTCAAATGTAGGGGCGGCAATGTGGAGGCAGCAGGCGAAGAAAACAAAGGAGCGGTCTATGAAAATTCTGGTTGTTGATGATGAAAAAACCCTGGTGAAGGGGATCAAATTTAATCTGGAAAACGAAGGCTATACCGTAGACACCTGCTACGATGGGGCTGCGGCGGTGGAAATGGCCGCGTCGGAAAGCTATGACCTGATCATTCTGGATCTGATGATGCCCAAGCTGGACGGGCTGGGTGCCTGCCAGCAGATCCGTATGTTCTCCATGGTGCCCATCATTATGCTCACCGCCAAGAGCGAGGATGCGGATAAGCTGCTGGGCTTCGAGAGCGGGGCGGACGACTACATCACCAAGCCCTTCAATATTCTGGAGCTGAAGGCCCGTGTCCGTGCCCTCCTGCGCCGCAGCAACGCCACCGCTGCCATGCAGAAGGATGCGGCGGCGGAAGCCGCTCTGCTGACCAAGGGGGATATCTCTCTGGATACGGAAAAGCGGCAGGCCTTTAAGAAGGGGCTGCCTGTGGAGCTGACCATGAAGGAATATGACCTTATCGAGTTCTTTATGAAAAAGCCCGGGAAGGTATTCAGCCGTGAAAATCTGCTGGATCTGGTATGGGGCTATGACTATCAAGGGGATATCCGCACGGTGGATGTGCACATCCGCAGACTGCGTGAAAAGCTGGAGCCCAATCCCGCAAGTCCCGCGTACATTCTCACCAAATGGGGGGTAGGCTATTATTTTGCAGATTAAGAGCAAGCTGACCCGATTGTGGGAACGGTACTACCCCGGTGGGTCTGTGCGGCGGCAGCTCATGATGATTTTGGGCGGCTTCATTTTGCTGCTGCTGGTCATCATCAACACCTATCCCGTCATCGCCATGCGGGATGTGGTGCAGGCGGACAAGGAACGCTCCATGCGCTCCACCGCCTCCGTGGTGTCCTCGGCCCTGTCGGGGCTGGATGTGCTGACGCCCGATAACGTGTCGGGGGTCATTGAGCTGCTGAACGTGACGGAGGACAACCACATCCTTGTGACCAATGAAAGCCGCATCGTGGTATATGACAGCTGGGGAGAGTCCGTAGGCACCAATCTGACCGCCAGCTTTTCCGAAATGGGCCGTGTGTTTGCGGGGAAGCTGGTGTTCCTGTCGGACTATGACATCGACAGCTTCACCAGTCAGGTGTGCGCGCCTGTTATGGTCAATAAAAATATCATCGGCAGCGTGTACCTCATAGAGGAGGATACGGAGCAGGCGGACATGATTTTGGGCATCCGCAACCGACTGGCCTTTCTGTCGGGAGCGGTGGGGGTTCTGGCTGTGCTGCTGAGTATGCTGCTGGCCCATACCCTGACCGTCCGCATCCGTGACCTTGCGGGAGCGGTGAAGGTGGTGCAGGAGGGTAATTACGACGGCTACATCGAGCCTCGGGGCAGCGACGAGATCGCGGAGCTGACCCATGAGTTCAACGCTATGACCGAGACCCTGCGGCAAAATGAACAGATGCGCCGACGCTTTGTGTCCGATGCTTCCCATGAGCTGAAAACTCCGCTGGCCTCCATTCGTCTGCTGGCTGACAGCATCCTGCAAAACGAGGGCATTGACCGTGAGACCACCGTGGAATTCGTGGATGACATCGGTGCCTGCGCCGAGCGGCTGCAGCTGATGACGGAAAAGCTGCTGGACCTGAGCCGTATGGACGGCGGTGTGGAGCCCAACCGCAGCCGCGTGGATCTGGCAGAGCTCACCGCCCGTGCCATTCCCATGCTGGAGCCTTTGGCAAGGCATCGGGAGGTCAGCCTGCACTTCCATGCGGAGGACGGGGCACCCATTATGGCCGACGGAGACGACCTGTACCAAATTGTATTCAATCTGGTGGAAAACGCCATCAAATACAATGTGCCTCAAGGCAGTGTGGAGGTCTCCGTGCTGCGTGAGGGCGGCAAGGCCGTGCTGTCTGTGGCGGACACGGGCATCGGCATCCCCGCATCCGACGTGCCCAACATCTTCTCCCGCTTCTACCGTGTGGATAAAGCACGCAGCCGTGAGGCAGGGGGCAGCGGTCTGGGATTGTCAATTGTGAAAGATGCTGTTATACTAAACGGCGGAGAGATCCAAGTGGCACCCAATGCCCCTCAAGGCACGGTGTTTACCGTCACATTTCCCATTGCTGAAGAAGGAGGCTCTGCATGAGCTTAAAAAATAAATTGCCGATCCCCAAGCGGTCGGCAGAGGATATTTACGAGATCACCCCCGAATTTCTGCGGGAGCAGGGGATCAAGCTGCTGCTGATGGATCTGGATAACACCCTGTCCCCCTATATCGTAGACGAGGCCACCGAGGAGCTGAAGCAGTGGATCCTTACGCTGCAGGCAGGTGGGATCGAACCCTTTATTTTCTCCAATAATAAGGGGGATCGCCCTATGTACTTTGCCGAGCAGCTGGGGCTGGAGTATGTGAAGCTTGCCAAGAAGCCCCGTCAGGGAATGCTGCGGCAGGTGCTGGCGGGCAAGGGCTATACCCCCGCCGAGACCGCCATCATCGGGGACCAGATCTATACCGATGTGCTGTGCGGTGCTTTGGGCGGGCTGTATACCATTGTGGTCAAGCCTATTTTGCTGCACAATCCCTTGCACACCCTGCGCTACTGGGCAGAGTTCCCCTTCCGCCTGATGGGAAAATGAATCATTGATGTCAAATCCAATTTACTGATTGGATTTGGGATTGAAAAATTGTATTTGTAGGGAGCGTCGTCCTCGACGCTCCGTGATGCAGTTGGCTAATTGCCTGTGAATATAAAACTGTACTGCGCCTCACTGCGGTGGTGGCGGAGCGTCGGGGACGACGCTCCCTACGCAGAGGAGGGTTTTGAGTGTGGCAGTTATGATTGGCTGCTGCAATGAACTGAAAAAACTGTTTCCGTGAATGCGGAAACTGAAAGGATAAATACTATGAGCAATCTGGAAAGACTGAAAAACCGAATTGCAGCGGAAGGGCTGGATGCCGTTCTGCTCATCGACAGCTACAACCGTCACTTCGCAACGGGCTTCCACAGCACCTCCGGGGCAGTCATCGTCACCCCCAAGGATGCCTGGTTCATCACCGACTCCCGTTATATCGAGGCTGCGGAGGAATTTGCCGCCGGCCGATTCCATGTGCTGCAGCATACCGCGGAGCACCCCATGAACGATATGATCAAGGCGGTTCTGGCGGAGCAGGGCGTATCCCGTCTGGGCGGGGAGTCCAGCCGTCTGAACTATGAGGATTATACCGCTTACGAGGCGCTGCTGGGCATCAAGATGATCGGCTGTCAGGCTATGATCGATGAGCTGCGGGCGGTAAAGAATGAGGACGAGCTGCGGCTCATGCGTAAGGCTCAGGAGATCACCGACGAGGCCTTTGCCTATATCCTCACCTTCATCAAGCCCGGCATGACCGAACGTCGTGTGGCGGCGGAGCTGGTGTACCAGATGATGCTCCGCGGTGCCGATCAGGTGAGCTTTGATCCCATCGTTGTTGCAGGCCACCGTTCCTCCATGCCCCATGGCGTGCCCACGGAAAATGTCATCCAAGAGGGTGACTTCGTGACCATGGACTTCGGCTGTCTGTACAGAGGCTACTGCTCCGATATGACCCGTACCATTGCCGTCGGTCACGCTACCGAGGAAATGCGCAAGGTTTATGATGTTGTTCTGCAGGCACAGCTGGCAGGGCTGGCTGCCTCCAAGGCAGGGGTCTTGGGCAAGGATGTGGACAAGGCTGCCCGTGATGTGATCGAGGCTGCGGACTACGGCGATTACTTCGGCCACGGCTACGGCCACAGCTTGGGTCTGGAGATCCATGAGGCTCCCTATGCATCCCCCAAGGGCAATGCACCCATGCCCGAGGGCTGCGTGTGCTCCGCCGAGCCCGGCATCTATCTGCCCGGCAAGTTCGGCGTTCGCATTGAAGATACCGCGATTTTCCGTGCCGACGGTGTGGAAATTTTGACAAAATCACCGAAGGAACTGATTATTGTGTAAAACCCCTTGCAATGAGCGGGAATTTCATGTAAAATAAAGCGAATAATTTTGTGATTTCATTTTCATATAAAAATGTTTGGAGGCTATTATTATGGCAACTATTACCGCAGGCGATATCAGAAACGGCGTTACCTTCGAATACGACGGCAAGGTTATGCAGGTCATCGAATTCCAGCACGTTAAGCCCGGCAAGGGCGCTGCTTTCGTCCGTACCAAGATGAAGAACGTCATCACCGGTGGTGTGACCGAAACTTCCTTCAACCCCACCGAAAAGTTCGAAGTAGCTACCATTGAACGCAAGACCATGGAATACCTGTACTTCGACGGCGACCTGTACTACTTCATGGATCCCGAAACCTATGACCAGATCCCCATCGCTCCCTCCGACCTGGGCGACAACTTCAAGTTCGTGAAGGAAAACATGGAATGCCTGATCCACTCCTACAAGGGCAAGGTTTTCCAGGTTGATCCCCCCACCTTCGTTGTTCTGGAAGTTACCGACACCGACCCCGGCTTTGCAGGCAACACCGCTACCAACGCTACCAAGCCCGCAACTCTGGAAACCGGCGCAGAAGTAAAGGTTCCTCTGTTCATCGAAGTCGGCGAAATGATCCGTATCGACACTCGCGACGGCTCCTACCTGGAACGCGCAAAGTAATTCAAATTACGAAATATTCAAAAGCTCACCCACGGGTGGGCTTTTGTTGTAGGATAATGTTTGTCATCCTGAGCGATAGCGAAGGATCTCAAGGGCTTTGCCTGAAAAATGGAAAAAGGCATTTACGCCGTCCTAAGCGTTGAGATCCTTCTTTCCGCTGCGCTCCAATCAGGATGACAAAGTGCTGTGGACTATTGTTACATGGTAAGAAATACGGAATTTGTGAGGAAGACATGAACAGAGATACCATTGATGCTATCCGCTCTCTGCTGGAGGGCGGCGATACCGCTTCCGCTGTGGCTGCCATGCTGGACACCATCACCGATCTGATGGACGAGGTGGACACCCTCAATGTGCAGCTGGAGACCCTGCTGGATACCTTGGGCGGTGACGGCGAGGATGAAGATGCAGACGACACCACCTATATCGTTACCTGCGAGCATTGCGGCTGCGTGATGGAGGTGGAGGGTTGGCTGCTGGAGGATGAGACCGCGGAGCTCTCCTGCCCCAAGTGCGGCAGCCCCTTGGAAATTTGAGATACATAACCGAAAGCAGACAGGGAGATTTGCACCGATATTACGGAAAATCCCGTAATATTTTCAAAAATGGCACGTTTCTGAAAGATTGCATAAGTTTTTAAGGGAGAACTTGTCAATTTTGCAGCTTTACAAAATCCCGACACTTTGTTAGAATCAAAGCAACCCTATGTGCATAATTACCGGATAAAGAAAAGAACTCAAGGAGGAACCCATTATGAAGTGTCCCAAGTGCGGCGCGGATATGGTTACCGATAACCACCGCAGATATCCCGTTGAAATGTGCTACTACTGTGGCTATATGGAAGGCATGAACATGGAGATCGACAACAGCATGAAGATCACCGTTATTCAG
>JAFQDR010000129.1 GCA_017415945.1 Oscillospiraceae bacterium | reverse complement strand
TATGAATACTGTCTTTCTAAATTTGCCGAACAGGAAGGTAAACTTGCAGGTGAATTCTATACTCCTTCTTGTGTTGTTCGTACACTTGTTGAAGTTTTACAGCCATACAATGGCCGTGTATATGACCCGTGTTGCGGTTCAGGCGGTATGTTTGTTCAGTCGGCAAAGTTTGTTGAAAATCATCGTGGTAATATTAACGATATTTCCGTATACGGTCAGGACTCTAACCCCACCACTTGGAAAATGGCACAAATGAACCTTGCAATTCGTGGCATTGATGCTGATCTTGGCAAATTTAATGCTGACACTTTCTTTAACGATTGCCATCCTACACTTCGTGCAGATTACATTATGGCGAATCCGCCTTTCAATCTTTCTGATTGGGGTGCAGACAAGCTTACAGACGATGTGCGTTGGCAGTACGGTATGCCTCCTGCAGGAAATGCAAACTTTGCTTGGCTTCAGCATATGATACATCATCTTGCACCTAACGGCAAAATTGGTATGGTTCTTGCAAATGGTTCGCTTTCTTCTCAGTCCGGCGGCGAAGGTGAAATTAGACAGAACATCGTAAATGCTGACTTGGTCGAATGCATCGTAGCAATGCCGACGCAGCTTTTCTACACCACGCAGATTCCCGTGTCCCTGTGGTTCCTTTCTAAGAACAAAAAGCAGCGCGGAAAGACCTTGTTTATCGATGCCCGCAAGCTCGGCACCATGGTTACCAGAAAACTGCGCGAATTGACCGACGCAGATATCGCTATGATTGCAGACGCATATAAAGCATACTGCAACGGCACACTGGAGGATCAGAAGGGCTTCTGCGCTGTAGTTGATACCGAAGAAATCGCCAAGCAGGATTATATCCTCACCCCCGGCCGCTATGTCGGCATCGAGGAACAGGAAGACGATGGTGAACCTTTTGAAGATAAGATGAATCGCTTAACTTCTGAGTTATCAGAACTCTTTGTGAAATCTCACAAGCTTGAAGCGGAGATTAAAGAAAAACTGGGGGCTATTGGTTATGAGCTCTAAGCAAAGCAAGGCTGAACGAAAAGAAGATAGAATTCAGCAGTTAGAACGAGAACTGTCGGAAACGAGAAAACAGTTGAGATCACAGTCTAAAACACTTCGATTCGACGACGAGCAGATGAATAACTATCTTGAACAGTTGACCGAAAGAATAGAGTGGTCAACCAACCGTATAGTTGATGAAACCAAGCCGCACTACATAGCAACAAACACTAAAGAACGATCAGACGGGTTTTCTTTATTTCTTAAATTGGCAATCGGTATCCCCATAATGTTTTTCGGTATAGTGGTATTCTATCTTCTGTTTAAAAATGGAGCTACATATTGGACTCAAGATAATATCTCGAAGTTTGCACTTGTAATTATGGGAATCTTGGGCTTTGATTGTATTATATTGGGTATAGAAGTATTGCGTGAGAAAGACCGCAATTATATAGTCGCTCTTTTTTCTGCACTTGTTTCTCTGGTAGCGTTGATTGTAGCTTTAGTAAAGTAATTTAGATTTAATCAATCGGATAGGACGGTTATAAAATGAATAAATGGCATACTATCAGAGCGGATAAATTCTGTTTTGATGTTACTGACGGGACGCATGACTCGCCAAAATCGCAAACTGCTGGACGAAAACTAATTACATCAAAACATCTTAAAGGGTACTATATTGATTTTGATTCAGCTAATTGGATCAGCGAGGCAGATTACCAGAAAGTGATTACAAGAAGTCGTGTTGAACAGTGGGATATCCTATATAGCATGATTGGCACAATCGGAAATATGTATCTCGAAAAAAATCCAGTAATAGATTATGCATGCAAGAACATGGGTATTTTTAAATTTAATGGAAACATAAGCGATGCTTATTGGATGTATTATTACCTAAAATCACCTCAAGCAATAGCATATATTAACTCACATTTACGTGGTTCCACCCAATCTTATGTGCCACTTGGTGGATTGCGAGAAATGCCAGTTCCAGTACCCCCTGTTGAAATAAGGCTAGGTATTATTAGTATCCTTCGTTCTATTGACGATAAGATCGAGAATAATCAAAAGATAAACGATAATTTAGAGCAGCAAGCGCAAGCTATTTACACTTCGATGTTCATTGACAATGCTGATCCAGCATGGGAACAAGGTCAGCTTTCCGATCTTATAACTGTTAAGTACGGCAAAGACCATAAGAAATTAGCCGATGGTAAGTACCCAGTATTCGGATCTGGTGGCATCATGCGCTATGTTGAGCGACCTCTGTACACAGGTGAATCCGTTCTGATTCCCAGAAAAGGTACGCTAAACAATGTTATGTATGTGAATGAACCTTTTTGGTCGGTTGATACCATGTTCTTCACCGAAATGAAAATTCCGAATGTAGCGAAATTTGTATTTCATTTTGTGAAAGCAAAAGATCTTGCATCCATGAACGCTGGATCTGCGGTGCCGAGCATGACTACTGACATACTTAACGCGATGGAACTTTCCATTCCTTCTGCCGAGCGCCTTGCTGAGTTTGAATCAGTGGTCGCTCCGATGTATCAAGCGATGCAGGCGAACAACCGAGAATCCTCAAAACTGGCAGAATTGAGGGATAACCTCCTACCAAAGCTTATGTCTGGCGAAGTTGATGTGTCTGAAATTCGATTCTAAGATGCTTAGTTGTATTAAAAAATTATAAGCATTAATTATTATAAGGAGTTTTTATTATGAGAAGTATGTTTGCTTCATTTCCTACGGAAAAAGTGAGATTAATTAAACAAGACGAAACTGTTGTTGAAAATATAGAAGCGCTCGTTGATAAAGACCACATCTTTATTGATGACGCTACGGTAGATATCGAAGAAGGGGATGTATTTGAACGCGATCTCCCCACTGGAAAATCTGAAAGTTATTTAGTAATTGACAGGGGTTTTTATAGAGCAATGGGCGGAATTCCTGCACATTATCAAGTGTCAGTACAAAAACAAACCAATCTATCCAGACCTATCAACGAAAACGTGGTAAATAACTATAATATCAGTGGAGCAGAAAAAATCAATATTAATTCTACAGATAATTCCGTTACATATAACATAACTGAAAACGATATAGCGTTAATGGAAACATTAAAAACGCTTGCAAAAGAATTGGAAAATAGTACTGTCATAATTGATTCAATTGAAGAAATGAAAAACAATGTTGGTAAAAAAAGTTTTGCTGAAAAATACAATTCTTTCATACAAAGTGTGGCAAATCATATGACAATTTTTGCTCCGTTTATTCCAGCACTTACACAATTATTAACAAAATAATCAATCGTATGGAAGGGTTGTTTATGCCAAATTATACAAAGTATCAAAAGTCCATATCTGACGAACTGATTGCGACCAAGGATAGGGTGCGTAATTTTATTGATGCTGCTCATTGGGCAGAGGACGGCAGGTATAAAGAAATTATATTGAAAGATATTTTAGCAAACAAGCTGCCTGCGTTTGCTTCTGTTGGAACTGGATTTGTGATGGGAGATCGATTATCTTCACAGATAGATATTATTATTTATCGCTCGGATATCCCTGTCCTTTTTCAGAAAGCCGATTTTGTGATTGTTTCAAAAGAAGCGGTGTTAGGAATTATTGAAGTTAAAACAAAACTTGATGATTCGATAATTGACGATACATTCAAGAAGGCTCACGCTAATGGACAAATTATAGGAAAGCATATTTTCAACGGAGTTTTTAGTTATGATGCAGGGTATTCGATGAATGTTTTACATACTCCTATTAAGCGAGTATGCAAAGAATATCCCGGCTATGTTAATAACGTATCTTTCGGTAAGGACTATTTTATGAAATACTGGCAGGACGGTTCACCTCGAGGTGAGCATGGAGAAAAGTATAGAATATATAAAATAGAAAACCTTTCATTCGGTTATTTTATCTCTAACTTAATTGAGGATATATATAATCAGTATCAGCACGCACGACTGCCTGATGTATTGCTTAGGGTAATGTATCCGATAGAGAACACCAAAGAAGCACACAGAAAATACGATATCATTTTATAAATAAGCTTTCGCAGGAGGCACGAAAATGCACTTCACAGAAGAATTATTTGAACAAGCGGTTATAGAGTTATTAGAAAAGATGGGGTACACCCATATCTATGCACCGGATATGAACAGAGAGGATTTTTCAAGTCCTCTTCTGGAATCTGCTCTTCTTGACAGTCTTGTTCGCATCAACAAAAAACTGCCCATTGAAGCAATCAATGAAGCAATATACAAACTTAAAAACTTTGAAAGCGGAAGTCTTGTTCAGAAGAATAAGACCTTTATGAGTTATTTGCAAAATGGTGTCGAGGTTAAATATTTCTTCAAGGGTGAAGACTGCTCTTCTATTGTTTATCTGATAGATTACAACAAGGCAGAGAACAATACCTTCTACGCAGTTAACCAATATACATATATCGAAAACGGTAACAACCGCCGTCCTGATATAATTCTTTTTATCAATGGTCTCCCTCTTGTTTTAATGGAACTGAAGAGTCCGTCCAAAGACGAAGTTAGTGCAGAAAATGCATATAATCAGATTCGTAATTATATGCAGGACATTCCGTCAATGTTCATTTACAATGCAATCTGTGTAATAAGTGATCTGACCGCAAACAAGGCAGGTACAATCACTTCAGGTCTTGACCGGTTTATGGATTGGAAATCAAAAGACGGCAAAGAAACTGTAACTTTAGCTGATTTTGAAACATTTTATGAAGGTATGTTCCAAAGAGAACGACTTCTTGATATTATTAAAAACTTTATTCTCTTTTCAGGTGATGCTCAGAATCCTATAAAGATTCTTGCAGGGTATCATCAGTATTTCGCTGTCAAAAAAGCTGTTGAAAGAGCAAAAGTCGCAACTGCCACAGACGGTAAAGGCGGCGTATTCTGGCATACACAGGGAAGCGGAAAATCACTTTCAATGGTATTCTATGCTCACCTTTTACAGGAGGCTTTAGACAGTCCGACCATTGTTGTTATGACCGACAGAATTGACCTTGATGATCAGTTGTATTCTCAATTTTCAAAGTGTGCTGACTTCCTCAGACAGACTCCGGTTCAGGCAGAAAGCAAAGTGCATTTGAAAGAACTTCTTGCAGACAGACAGGCTAACGGTATCATATTTACAACGATGTTCAAATTTGAGGAAAGTGAAGAGCCACTTTCTACACGCAGAAATATTGTTGTTATGGCAGATGAAGCTCATCGCGGCCAGTACGGCATGGACGAGCGTGTTGTAATGACTGAAAATGAGCAGGGCGAAGCCGAGGCAAGAATAGTTATCGGTAATGCCCGTATAATTCGTGATGCACTTCCAAATGCAACATTCATCGGTTTTACAGGAACGCCTGTATCTTCAAAAGACCGTAATACCCGTGAAGTGTTCGGTGAATATATTGATATTTACGATATGACGCAGGCTGTTGAAGACGGTGCAACTCGCCCTGTTTATTATGAAAGCCGTGTAATACATCTTAAGTTGGATGAAAACACACTGAAACTTATCGACTCAACTTATGATGTTTTAGAGCAACAAGCTGATTCTGTAACCATTGAAAAGAGCAAAAAAATGCTCGGTCAGATGGAAAGCGTTCTCGGTGCGGATTCTACCATTGAATCGCTTGTAGATGATATTGTCAAACACTATGAAAATGGCAGAGCAAATCTTCTGACAGGTAAGGCTATGATAGTTGCATATTCCAGACCGATCGCAATGAAGATATACCGCCGTCTTATGGAAGTCAGACCTGACTGGAAAGAAAAAGTCGGCGTTGTTATGACAAGCGGTAACAATGACCCGGAAGACTGGAAAGAAATCATCGGCACCAAGCACCACAAAGAAGAACTGGCTCGTAAGTTCAAGGACAACGATGACCCCATGAAGATTGCCATTGTTGTTGACATGTGGCTCACCGGATTCGATGTTCCCTCCATGCACACCATGTATGTGTACAAGCCCATGCATGGATACAACCTCATGCAGGCCATCGCCCGCGTCAACCGCGTTTTCAAGGACAAAGAAGGCGGACTTGTTGTTGACTATGTCGGCATTGCTTCCGCTCTTAAAGCAGCAATGAATGAATACACCGCCCGTGACCGTTCAAGATACGGTGATATGGATATTGCAAAAACAGCATATCCTAAATTTCAAGAAAAACTGCAGGTTTGCCGTGATTTGTTCCACGGTTTCGATTATAGCGGATTCATCAAGGGCTCTGCTCTTGAAATGGCACAAGCAATCAAGAACGGTGTCAACTTTGTACTTGACGTAAAAGTTCCTGAAAGAAAAGACCTGTATCTTAAAGAAGCTTTGCTTATGAGACAGGCAATGTCGCTTTGTTCCAGTATGACAACTGATAAAGAACGTCGTGAGCAGGCATATTTTGAAGCTGTACGCTCAGGTGTCATAAAGCTTATATACGGTGGTACTAACGGAAGACCACTATCGCTTAAAGAAATCAATGCACAAATCAACGAACTGCTGAAAGCAAGTATTCAGAGCGAAGGCGTTATTAATCTTTTTGACAGCAAAACAGTAGGTGAAAACTTCTCATTGTTTGACCCCAACATCTTGGAAGAAATCTCTAAAATGAAGGAAAAGAATATTGCTGTTGAAATATTGAGAAAGTTAATGGCAGAACAGATATCACTTTACAAAAGAACTAATGTCGTTAAATCTGAAAAGTTCTCTGAAAAAATTGCAAAACTGATGAATGCTTATTATAACGGACTCATCACCAATGAGGAAGTAATAAAAGAGCTTCTTGAAGCAGCTCAGGAAATTGCAAATCTTCATAAAGAGGGCGAAAAACTCGGCCTTTCAACAGAAGAATTATCTTTCTATGATGCACTTACAAAGCCACAAGCAATTAAAGATTTTTACGAAAATGATGTGCTTGTTGAAATGACACGTGAATTAACAGAAATGCTTCGTAAAAACCGTACCATAGATTGGCAAAAGAAAGAAACAGCCCGTGCTGGTATGCGTAAGATGGTTAAACGTTTGCTTAAGAAATATAAATATCCGCCTGAAGGTATGGATGATGCAGTTCAGACTGTTATGTCACAGTGTGAGCTCTGGACAGATAATATGGAGGTGTAAAAATGAAGCTCGTAAATTAAAAGAATTAGATATCAGAACAGTATGAAAGACTTATAAACTGTTTTACTTACTTAAAAAGTTTAGGTGTTAAATCAGTGGTATCCACAGATAAACTTCATCACTTTAAAGTATTGACATATTATTTTATATGTGCTACAATTCATTTGCAATTGTAAATAAAGAGTGTTTCAGGTGGGTGTGAATTCGCCGGGGTTAGTGTTTTGTTCTGTGATACTGTGATTGATACGGTTTTTCGGCAAAAAACTTAAAATTCTCAGTTTTGACCCCTCAGAAACCCTTATTTTACGTGCCTTTTCACAAGTTAAATATCAAAACTAAGCGAGTGGGAATAAAGACCACTCTTCCCCGGGAAGCCCGATACCAAAGGCTTCCCGGGGTTTTCTTTTGTCCGGGCGAACGGTGCGCCGAGGCGGTGGGGCATTTCTGTCGGTGTGCAAGTCGGGTGGGATAATGACAAACTGATATCACACGGAAAAGAGCCGACGGACTCGCTTTTTCGGTCCGAGCTTTGACAGATTAAACGCATTTTATGCTGCTTTTTTTCACAGGTCGAATGTACGGTTTTTCTTTGCTATATTTTTTACTTCGACAGGTTTCGACTTGACAAAAATGCCATTTTTTGCTATTTTGAGTATGGTAAATTATTGTCAGGAGGAAACACAATTATGAAATCAATCGGAATCGTAAGAAAACTCGATCACGCGGGACGTTTTGTAATGCCAATTTCACTGCGCCGCACGCTCGGACTGGACAAAGACGGTGCAGTAGAGATCTTTGTGGACGGAGACACCGTTATGTTGCGCAGATACAGCCCTGCCTGTGTTTTTTGCAAGAGTATGGATGATGTGATCAATTTTGAGGATACGATCGTGTGCAAAGCCTGCGCACAAAAGTTGGGCAAACTGGCAGAGTGATTCCCGCAGAAGGGGATTCCGATGCAAAGGATACCTGTTTGTTGCGGGTGGGTGAGGAAATGGTATGGAATTTGTTCTGCTTTATTTTGTCGTGATTTCGGCGGCGACCGCGGCGGCGACCTTTTACGATAAACTTGCCGCAAAGGCCGGTCGGTGGCGAGTGCCCGAAAAGACACTGCTGTTGCTTGCGCTGGTGGGCGGTGCTGCGGCGGAACTTGCGGTTATGCTGGTGATCCGTCACAAAACACGGCACAAAAAATTTATGATCGGCCTGCCTGCCATTCTTGTATTGCAGGCAGTGCTGATTGCGGGAATCCTGTTGTTTCTTTAAGGAGCGACAGGTTTTTTTCTTTAAGGAACAACGGTTTTTTGTCTTGTTTTTTTTCAGAAACTGTGGTATCATAGTTCAGTACGGACAAAAAACGGACAATATGTTCGATGTTTTTCGTTCGCTTTTTACAAAAAACCAAGGGAGAGAATTAAAGATGTTCAAGAAACCGCTTTCTCCGAGCCAGTTGCCGGAAAACGCATTGTCCCCCGACCATGGCAAATACATAACCAAGTTCGAGTATTTCTGCCTGATGCTTGCGCGCATCGGCGGTATGTTCGGCACAACGCTTACCGGTACGCTTGCCACCGCATTCCTGCATGAACTGTATTACGGCCCCGTGGGTGTGGATTCGGAACAGATCGCAGAAATTCTTGCCGTACAGACGACACTTACCACCGTGCTCGGTCTGCTGTTCGGTTTCATTTCCGCAATTGTGGTGCAGAAATGGAAGACCAAATGGGGCAGATACCGTCAGTGGTACATCATCTGCCTGATCCCCATTTTCCTTTTGACCGTGTTCTATTTCTACGTTCCCAAGGGCTGGTCGGTACAGCAGATGACCTTGCTTCGCTACGGCATTGCCTGCTGTCAGACCATTTTCAACGCCTTCAACAACCTCGGTCAGAACGTGGCGCAGGTCATTTCTCCCAACCACAAAGAAAAGAAGACCGTTGCCACCATCTGGCAGTTGTCCTACTATATCGGCTACGGCGGAGCCTATCTTTTCACATTCATTTACGGCGAATTCAACACCGACAAGAATCAGATGTACATGACACTCGGCACACTGGCCGCTGTTGTTACGCTTTGCGGCAACCTCATGTGCGGCTTGTTCTGCAAAGAGCGTATTGAACTGCCCAGGAAAGAAAAAGTCAAGATCTCCAAGACGCTTCTTTCTCTGTTCAAACTCAGAAATTATCGCGCTTACCAGTATATGTCATGGGTGAACTGCCTGGCCATGCTCGGCAAAATGTCCACCTATCTTGCCGCCATCACCGTCGGTTCTTCCAAAAATCTGCTTCTGACGCTGCCCACGGCCATCGGTACGGTTGTCGGTAACCTCATTACCACCAAACTTTCCAAAAAATACGAACCCACCAAACTTCTCAAGTTCTGCGGCCCGTATTCCATGATCTCAGCAGGCATCCTGTTCACCATTTGTGCAGTGGAAGCCAAGTTCGGCGTGTATTTCTTTGAAGGCTGGAACAGCATCTTCTTCTATGCTTTCTATTTCCTGTTTGGTGTGGGCATCGGTGTGCAGGAGCTGTCAAACTCCCATTTCAACGTCGAATATTTCGATTATCTTGAATGGGAAACGGGTGAACGCATCGAAGCCATCCAGGGCATTATCCCCGGTTGGGTTACCACCGCCATCAACTACGTCAAGGACGTTTCCATTCCTTTCATGATTGCAGCGGTCGGTTATCTGTCCTCCGATGAAGGTGACCTCGTTGCCACCATGCAGGCACAGCCGACCTACCTCAAAACCTGCCTGTGGCTGCTTGCCTTCCTCGTGTTCGGCTATGCGCTGAGCAACCTGCTGAAAGCCGTTATCCTCAAGACCATGTATGACGTGGAAGGCGAAAGAAAAGCACAGATGTACCGCGATCTTGAAGTCATGCGTGCCGAACGCCACGAAGAAAACGAAGCGATCGACGCAGAAAGAAGAGCACGGGTATAAAAAGTACAGCGTAATCACAAAACAACCCCTGATCGGATCGGTCAAGTCCGTGTCAGGGGTTGTATTTTTGTGCGCGTGTGTATGCATACTCGGGTGGTTCTTTCAAACTCAAAAAATCCGGAACTTCACGGAAAGTTGGGGGATTGTAATAAAGCTAAATTATGATTTAGCGGTTCATTTAATATGTGACTTTATGATGTCGTCAGCCATTAAAAGTTTTGGTCAAGCTTTTCTTAAAAGCTTGCGGAGTCGGGAGGCAGAGCCTTTCGTCGCCCGTCGCAACGGGCGAAATCCCCTTATGCTTCAAAAAGCGCAGGATGGTTTTAGGGGCGACAGCCCCGTCCCTCTCTGTCACTTCGTGACATCTCTCCCACACCGTGGGAGAGTCTTCCCTCGCCGGGGGTTTCCTAAGTGCAACGCACCAAAAACCGATTGTTCATATTCAGCCTGCAATAAACGCACTTTGCTGATGCTTCGCATTTAAGAAAACCCCCGGCGAGGGTTTTCTTAACAACTTTCCTGCGCTTATGTAAGGATAGGGGTGTTTCGCCCATTGCGATGGGCGACAAGGGCGCTGCCCTTGACCCGCAAGCTTTTGCAAAAGCTTGACCAAAAATCTTTAAATACTGACGAAGCAATTTACATTGTGCGTACAACGCTAAATCATAATTTATCTTTTTTCCGATCCCCCAACTTTCCGTGAAGAACC
>JAFQDR010000128.1 GCA_017415945.1 Oscillospiraceae bacterium | reverse complement strand
GTTCCTGCTCAAAAGAGCCAAACAGGATATCCACAAGATCGTCCATGCAAACGGTATGATCCGGAGACTGTGCAAATGAAATTGTCACATGCATTCCGTTGTGAATGTAGGACAGCGTCGGGGAGATATAATTTGTTTCGTTGTGAGGGTTTCTTTCCTTTTTCTTATTAGCCATATTATTTAACTCCATATATGTTTTAGAGGTTTTATTCGTATTCAGTGTTCCGATCAGACCAGTGGGAGCAGTTCGTATAGGGATCGCTCGCTGTACGGATACAGGTCTTGGCGTATACAGACTGTCACCAAAGTGCCGAGTGTCTGATCGGAACTATTCAATTTTCAAAGATCAGCGCCGGGGAAAGAGTGATCGGATTATGCTCTCACTGCGAAGTCCATGATCAAGGAATGCAGCTTCAGCTTCAGTTCTAAATACAAATCCCGATCAATTCTGTAAATCAGTTTCCCTTTTCGGGAATACTGTGGAAAGGATGACAATTTGATGATGTATGGCTCATACGCGTCCATTATGGTAAGTTCTGCATCTGCATCACCCTTTTTCGCAGCCATCAATATCTCATATGTCAATCTGGGTCGTTTCACGTGTTCACCTCCGTATATGGCTAATTTGTTTGCCCTCGCATTATATAAACACCGATTTGGCTCAAAATTGCTCACAAATCAGCCCTTTTTTTGAATGTTTACAAAAAATTCATAATCATGGTGGTTTTTCCATTCCTTCTTTCATCTTCTCTCTTAATTCTTCAAGCGCTTGTTTCTTAATCCGCTGTACCGTTGATCTGGGAATTTGCATGGTTTCTGCTATTTTCTGATCACTCATACCAAGACCAAAGCTCATATATGCGACTTCCCTCCTGCGTTTCTCCATTTTGCGCAATGCATCATACAACATATCCTGTCTGATACATATGGCGGAATCCATAATCTGCAGAATATTATTCTGTGTGGGAAAGTCATCCTGCATCGTATAATATTTCCCATCAAGGTTAGATATCAAAATCTCATGTGCTTTACGCCGCCGTTCCTTTCGTATATAATTCAAGCTGCAATTTTTCAACGAAATTCTGACATAAGCGCTGAACATCTTCATCACATCCGTCCCATCACGCATTTGTTTTCACCTTCTTTTCGATTCTTTATCCGATATTTCGGATTTTCTTGCAAAAACAGCAAAAATCCGAAATTCCGGATAAAATTTTCATTGTTTCTGAAAGCCTTTGAAAAAAGAAACGGACACCAGCACAATCAGAGCTACACTTCTTTCTCTGATTCTGCTTGATGTCCGGCTATTATATATGAGGTCCGCAAGCATTACGCTCCGCCCCACGGGCTCGTCACAACAAGTACGATTTATATTCAATTTTTTGATGCATGAATGTTACCGTCTGTAAAAAGATCTCAAGCTGGGCCCTCGTCTGAATGAGAGATTGAGTTCAACAATCTTATTGCATCTCGGGCACTTCATTTCGATCTTTCCCGTTGTCGGCGTGATTTTATCCAAAAGACGTTTACCGCATTCCGGACACACCTTCATAACTCGTATAGATTGACACTCGTTTGCCGATTCCGTAGACTTTGGATACTCCTGATTCAATTTAATCTCTCCCTTACTTATTATTTCCATATTTTTGATTCATATATGCCTGCTTGATTTCTCGTGGATCTGTCCATTTGCAGTTCGGTGGAATATCAAAATAAACACCCCAATAGGCATATGGATCGTACAACTGATTCCTTTCCAATAATCCATGACGCTGCATTTTGTTTGCCAGGGCTGTGATTGAGGAACCGAGCATCTGCGCCAATGTGTTTACCTTTGCGTACACATCGGGGCAATAGATGCGGTTCAGGCATTCGACCTTTTCTCCAAGGCCAATCTGATACATTCCCTGGCGGACCAGCTCTTCGGGAAGGAGCAGACACGATGCAAGCACATCTGCCTGCCATTCTTCCCAATCGGTTATGATGCCTGTTCTTTTTTCCGGCTCTCTTGAAAAATGGAGAACCGGGTCTATTCCTTCATTGTTGTTTCCATAAAAATGTGGATATAACATTTTGTAAATATGGTGACTGGCTTCGTGACATTTCGTAAAGCGGCACTTCCCTGCCATGAGTGAATCTTTTTGTAGATCTGTTTCTATCAGAATTGTTTTACCGTCCAGATAGTAAAGATCCTCCGGCAATTCTTCCTTACAAAGCAGGACTCTGGCTGCACGCGTTGAGGTTGCACCATATATACTCCGATCAATAGACAAATGCTTGTAATCCACACGAAGTCCGAGCAGATCTGTCAGTAGAATGTCAGGATCGACCGCACAGATCATTCGCTGCTCTGCAATCTTCGGCAGTTTTCGGTATGCTGCATAAACGCGGTTGCCGATGGCTTCGATATCAGTTCTTTTCAATATTTTCACATCAGAACCTCCTTATCGGATTACTGATACACCGGTGCTTCCATAAACCATCTGTCATCTTCCTCGCGGTACAGATACTGCTCCTGTCCGCCAATCACTACGGTATACCGAATTCCTCTGCCGCCCACCTTCGTGGATGCTGCAGGTGCTGCATGGCGTACACGGTCAATCTTATATTTGGCACCATCTTCCCATATGAATCCTTTGGGAAGCAGCATACCATCCTGACGCATGAGCGCGAATACATCAACGTAGACTTTCCGATACTTTGTTTCTGCCATAATGAATCCTCCTGTTTATGTTGGTACGCCGGTCGGCATGATGACCTGTGGTCCACTACCCGACGGCATTTTGGGGTTATCCAACAGACACGCATTCCGTATGATATCCATACCGAAACGCAGCCTTAAATCTTCGACTGTCCGGTCGATCTTCTCCGTCTTTTCCGTATGCAGCGGATCGCAGAACAAATCGAGCTGATACGGCGTGTTCTGTGCAGTCAGATTGATGGCACGGACTGTCACCGAGCGGATCGGATTGCGCCACTCATAACTGCGGCAGAACAGTTCAAATGCGGTTTTTGCGATTTCCGATGCACTCTGTGTCGGATGCGGCAGCGGACACTGCCACTGTTTTGTAAAGAGCTTATTATCACGGACATCGATCTGAACACCGCAGGCACGTTTTTCGTAGGTATACAGCTTATGACCGATCTCCTGCGTCAGTGCCAGCATAATCCGCCAGACCTCGGCAGCATTCTCCAGATCCTGCAGCGCAGTCGTGCCGTGTCCTACGGACTTTACAGGAACCGATGCATCGGCTGCTGCGACTCTGCTCTCATCCAGTCCGTTTGCGAACAGCCAAAGAGCAACACCGAATTTTCCGAATTTCTTTTCGAAAAATTCGACAGGCCATGTTGCAAGGGTTCCGATGGTTCGGACACCGCAAGCGGCGAGCTTTTTCTCTGTCGCACGACCGACACCGAGCATTTCCGATGCTGCCAGCGGCCACACGATTTCTTTGAACCGTTCTTTGGGAATACAGGTCACTGCATCCGGCTTTTTTAAGTCACTGCCGAGCTTCGCAAAAATCTTATTGAAAGAAACCCCGATGGAAACCGTCAGACCAAGCTCAAATTTGATGCGTTCTCTGATCTCCTGTGCAATCTTCTCCCCGTCTCCATAGATGCCAACGGAACCGGTGACATCGAGCCAGCACTCATCCATGCCGAATGCTTCTACCTGGTCTGTGTAATCTTCGTAGATCTTCCGCGCAGCCTTTGAGAACTTCATATACTCCTCATAGTGCGGCGGAACGATAACAAGATCTCTGCACTTCTGTTGTGCCTGCCACACGGCTTCTCCGGTCGTAACGCCGCAGGCCTTGGCTTTGTAATTCTTTGCCAGAACTATGCCGTGACGCTCCTCTACACTGCCGCAGACAGCGACAGGATACGGCTTCAGATCGGGGTTCAGAAAACATTCGACGGAGGCATAGAAGTTGTTCATATCGCAATGCAATATTGTTCGTTCCATAGCTTTTTCATCTTTTTCTATAAACTTCTTCATAAGCATTGACAAATGCGCATTTTTGGTGTATAATAAACACAAGTAAGATGTGCTTTGCAATTATATTATACACGCTTTAGATGTGTTTGTCAATAGGTTTAACACATTTTGTTTGTGTTTTTTGAAAAAGGAGCCAACGATCATGACTTTTGCGGAAAAAATCAAAAAAGAACGCATGAAACTTCAGATGACCCAGGCCGAATTTGCTGCATATATTGGGATTTCATTCCGTTCCGTACAAAACTATGAAGCAGGAAAGAATCATCCGAGAACCCGTGATGCATATCAAAAGATCGCGGAGGCACTGAATCTAAGTACCGATTATTTACTGACAGAAAACGAAGCGTTCATTATGGATATCGGGAACGAATTTGGTTCCCGCGGCAGAAAAGGCGCACAGAAACTGTTGGAACAGATCAATTATACCTATACTAACGGTGAAATGGACGAGGATGATCTTGAAATACTCACGCAGGGTATTCAGGAACTGTATTGGAAGGTCAAGCGTGCCAACAGGGAGAAATATGATCCCTATAAGAATAAGCGAAATGCTGCATCTGATGGCTCGGATGACGCACAAGAGTAGTCCATTGATGCATGACATTACTGCAGGAGAAACGAGGGATGTTGTATGACCTGCATGGAGATCGCTGTCAATGCGGCAAACGATCTGGTTCGTAAATACAGCACGCGCAATCCGGAAAAAATTGCTGATGAAATGAACATTCAGATTGTACCTATGCCCTTCTCCAAACAGAAAGGTGTTTATACGATCATTGAACGTCAGCCATTCATCATGATTAAACAAGATCTGCATCCTGTAACACGGTCTATCGTCATCGCCCATGAACTTGGACACCATATGCTCCACAAGGCACAATTGAAAAAAACTCCCAACTTACAGGAGTTCAATATCTTTGATATGACAGATAATCATATCGAATATGAAGCGAATGTGTTCGCGGCACAACTGCTCCTACCTGATGATGAAATCACAGATTACATATATCAGGGGTATGATATAGAGAAAATCGTACGAACAATGAAATCTGACATCAATCTCGTAGCACTGAAGGTTGCCATTCTGAACAGCGGCGGTCATAAGTTTCGGGAACAGGATTATCGGAATCGGTTTTATTGAAGATTCGCTATCCTGATACTTTTCAATGTCTTGTGTTTTGAACGAGTATTTGGGCACACTGATGTGTCACAGATTTTGGCATTGCCATTTCACCTGCCGGCGAGATCATAAAAAATTAAAGGCCGCGGAACTGATTGCACCTGTCACAGGTCATGACAAAGGCAAATGGAGATTTGTCTTACTGAAATAAAAGAAAGAACAGCGGTCAAATCACGGATACCTTCCGATGCTTTGACCGTTTTGATTTTTACGACAAAATATGCTATGATTTGAATATTGAGCAACACTCCAATAAGCTAGAAATTTACGAGAATCACGACGCACTAATCTATAGTCATAAG
>JAFQDR010000127.1 GCA_017415945.1 Oscillospiraceae bacterium | reverse complement strand
TACGCTTCACAACGGATGCCGCTTCGGGGTCGATCAGCCAAGTCTGTGGATTCTCCTTGTCCTTGATGTAGCCGTAAGGGACATTGGTGGTCAACGGTACGCCACGTTCACCCTTTGCTTTCTGTACAGCACGGATTTTGCGGCTGGTATCTTTTGCGAAAAACTCGTTGAACCAGTTTTTGATACCTGCCATGTCGCATTCGGTGCTGTTCATGTCGATGGAATCGAAGTGGTCGTTGATGGCGATATATCGAACACCGCTTTTCGGGAATACGATGTTGATATACAGGCTGGTCATAGCAGAGTTTCGTCCAAGTCTTGAAAGGTCTTTCGTGATAATCGTACCGACACGACCCGTTTTGACCTCTGTGAGCATCTGCTGAAAACCGGGACGATTATCGAAGTCCACACCGCTGTAACCGTCATCAGCCGCTGTCAAGTAAGGACTAAAAGATTTCTCAATTTGTTTACAAACTCACCTGCTAACATACACTTTTCATTGATTCAAGCGTACTCAGTACCACTTCCAGCTCATCACGAAGAGCAAGTTCAATTTCGATCTTCCCATCGTGATACACCGTCACACGGTTTACAATATCTCGTGCAATCTCAGGTGTCAGAGTTTCAAGCTCGGTATATTCCTTATACTTCTCAATGAACGCTCCACCCTGCGGAGTTACTGTTCGGGAAGTATTTTCAAGAGCATTGATCTTCTCATCAAGCTCCTGCATTTGCTTGTTGACATTGCTTTTATGGGATAGATAACTTTCCTTATCCATGCTCCCGTCGATCAGTTTTTCATATAGTTCCTGCAGAGATTTTTCAAGCTGCCCTTTTTTGCTTTGCAATACTGCAAGCTCCCGTCGTGCCTGTTTCATTTCTGCCTGCATCTGCTCCTTTTGAAGAAGCATCAGATTCTCCAGACTGACCGCATACGCAGCGTAGGTTCGGATTAAAGTGACAATCATTTCGTGAAGATCTTCCTGTCGAAGTCCTTCATCCGAGCAATCATATCCGTTGTCCAAGTTTCGCATCCGGCAGTAATATTTCGCATTTTTTGTATTACTGAGATACATCGAGAACCCACAGCTTCCGCAGCGAACCTTTTTCTGCAAAAGATTCTTTCGAGATGGTGTGAAAGCATATTCAACATATTCCTTCATCTGTGTCTGTACCTTATTGAAAAGCTCTTTCGGTACAATCCCTTCATGGGTTTCTTCTGCGACAATCCACTCGGCTTTGCTGCGTTTTACGCTGTGCCAGTTGCCAACCATATCCCGTTCACGTTTTCCGTATACACATTTACCAATGTATCTCTCATCCCGAAGAATTTTGAAAATACACCCCTGTGTCCAGAAATTGTCTTCGTGTACACTCGGCCATCGTGTGCGTGAGCAACCCGCCATCCGCTTGTACAACATTGGGGTAGGAACACCATCACGGTTCAGCATTGCAGCGATTTCAAGCGGCTTTATGCCTTTTGCCGTAAGAGTGAATATTTCCCGCACAATCTGTGCAGCTTCTTCATCCACCAGCAGTCGATTCTTGTTTTCGGGGTCTTTCACATAGCCGTATGGAGCAAACGGACTGAGAAACAATCCTTTTTCTGCTCTCATTTTCTTTGCGGCTTTGACCTTGCCGGACAACTCTCTGCTGTACAGGTCATAGATCAGCGTTTTGAACGATGTATCAAGGCTATCTATATCCTGCGGACGGGAGCTGTCGAAGTTGTCGTTCACAGCGATGAAACGGACTCCCATAAAGGGAAAAACACGGCTGATGTAGTTCCCGACCACGAGATAATCACGCCCGAAACGGGATAGGTCTTTGACTACAATACACTGTATCTGCCCTTGCTTGATCTGCTCCATCATTTCCTTGAAATGCGGACGTTCAAAATTCTTTCCGCTGAAACCATCGTCACAAAATTCAGAGATATCCCAGCCTGTGAAATCGGGAGAATTGCGAATGAAATTCTGCAAAAGTCCGCGCTGATTGGATATGCTTTCGGATTCGGCTTTGCCGTTTTCCCGTAAATCTCCGTCCTCACTGGAAAGACGAAGATACATCGCTACTCTCACAGAGAAATCCTCCCTTCAATCAAATTCGTAATGGCTATATACTCATCCCTGTAACGGAAGTGAATATCAATGTTCTTGTCGGCGTCCACATAGATACGTTCTATCAATGCGGATGCCATTTCTTTTGTTAAGGTATCAGCACCCATGAATGCATGGAACTCGGTCAGAAAACGGTTTTCGGATGTATAAACCTTACTTTCTCTCTGTTCCTGCTCCAATGCGGCAATCACACGTTCCGCTTCATCGGCTTCCGTTTTGTATCTTGCTTTGAGTGTGACATATTCCTGCTCGGTCATGAGCTGTTCCACATAATTCTGATACAGGCTGTCATACAGCGATTGACTGCGCTTTAAGGTGCGTCGGGCAGTTTCCAGCTTTGATTCCAGATCGGAGCGATGTTTACGGAATTCTGGCTGTGCGTTCAGCTTTTTCATCACCGCATCCATATCAGTGGCAAGTGCGATCTGCGCCTGTATTGCCGCAAAGAGCACTTCTTTGATATCATCTTCTCGGATACTGACAAAGGGGCACTTCCCGGGATCGTCCACATGACCGGGACAAATGAGTGTATACCACAGCTTTACACCATGACTGACGTTTTTATACCGTACAAACGGACGCTGACAGTACGGACACCATATAAGTCCCTGCAGGATGTTTTCGCTGTGCTCCAAATGAGAGAATTTGCCCAGCTTTGCATGGTATTCATCATATTTCCGCTTTGAAATTTCCTGCACAGCGTTGAAGGTTTCTTCATCAATGATCGGTTCATGGGTATTGCGGACGATTACCCAATCGGCTTCGTCCACATAGGTCTGATGTTTTCCCTCATAGAAGGATTGTCTTTTACGTCCCTGAACCATGTGACCTATGTAAACAGGGTGTGTCAGATAACTCTTTATTACTTGAACGTGCCAAGGCACACCCTTGTATTTCTCCGTCTTGACTTCGCCTTTTTCGTAAAGATAAGCGGACGGAGATAAGATTCCGGCATTATTGAGCCGTCTTGCGATCTGTACCACGCTGAGACCTTCCAACCGCCATGCGAATATCTGCCTGACGGTCGGTGCGGTTTCTTCGTTAATAATCAGATGATGTTTATCATTGGGGTCTTTGCTGTACCCATACGGTGCCCATGCTCCGATAAACTCGCCGTTACGCTGTTTTGTGTGTAAGGCAGCTTCCACTTTCTTTGATATATCCTTGCTGTAAACCTCGTTTATGAGATTCTTTAAGGGCACTATGTACCCGTCCTGCGTCCGTTCCGCTGTCAGTGTATCGAAATTGTCGTTGACTGCAATGAAACGAACGCCGAGGAACGGAAAGATTCGTTCAAGATAATTGCCTGTTTCCTTATAGTTACGTCCAAAGCGTGACAGGTCTTTGACTACAATACAGTCTGCTTTACCGCTTCGTACCGCATCCATCATTTTCTCAAACTGCGGACGGTCAAAGTCCGTACCAGTTCGCCCGTTGTCGCAGAATACCGACACCAGTTCCATATCCTGCTTATTCTGAATGTATTCCGTCAGAAGTGCCTTTTGTCCCTCGATGGTATCAGCACCCGGCTTTCCGCTGTCCTCTACGGACAACCGTACATAAGCGGCGGCTTTATATATTCTCTGTGCAGGTGCGCTCGGCTGAACCTCCTGTACAAGAGCGTTTGTCTTTCGTTTTATCCTTGCCATCTTTTAACCTACTTCCTGTAATTTTGTACTCCGCAGAATGTCAAGCTGCCATGCAAATTCATCCTGCCAGCGATAGATGATCTCAATGGTATCGTTACTATGAATCAGAATTTTGTCGATCAGAGCCACAACAACCGCACGGTCAAGAGATGTAAGTCCCTGTCTTTTCTTGAATTCATCCATCCATGCGTTTTCCGTACCGTGATTCTGAATTTCGGTCAGATTCTCCCGAAGTGCGTCCATTTGCTTTTCGGCTTCATCGGCACGGGCAGTAAAGCTCGTTTTCAATCGGGTGTATTCATCACGGTCGATCACACCATCGGTCAGATTTTCATACAGCGACATCAGGAGCTTTTGAAGCCGTTCGTATTCCTCATACTTCTTGTCGATTTGCCGCTGTATCTTCTGTGCCTGCGCCGTTCTGAGTGGTGCTGTATCGGTAATGTCCAGCAGCTCACTCATGTCCACCACTTCACGGATGTGCTGTTTCAGGCTGTCAAGCACGATTTCCTCAAGAGCAATATCACGGATTCTGTGTGGAGAACAGCTTTTGTCCTGCTTGTGTGCGGAGCAGATGTAATACACATACTTTTTCTCTCCTGCTGGAACGGTCTTGCGAACCATGCTTGCGCCGCAATCACCGCAAAAGACCATACCACTGAAAAGTTGTACCGCTTCCTCATCGGGACTGCGGCGGGTGTCCAGCTTCAACACCTTCTGAACGCTGTCAAAGTCGATCTGTGAAATGATTGCTTCATGGCTGTCTATGATAACCGTCCATTCGGATTCCGCTTTCGTGATGCGCTTGTGAACCTTGTAGCTGGGTGTGGTTTCTTTACCCTGTACAAGAACACCTGTATAAACGGGATTTTTCAGAATACGCAGTACCGCTGCCGCTGACCATAACGCTTTTGCATTGGTTTTGAAGGTGGTGGTATACTTCATCCCCAAGGAACGCTTATATTCCATCGGGGAAAGTACGCCGATCTTGTTCAGTCCCTCCGCAATGTCCTGCGGACTGACTCCTTCCAGCTTCCATTTGAAAATGTCGCGTACGATATCTGCGGCATACTGATCGACCACCAGCTTGTTTTTGTTCTGCTCATCCTTCATGTAACCGAAGGTGGCAAACGAACCGATGTACTGACCACTTTTCCGCTTGACTTCAAGCTGAGAACGGATTTTTACCGATATGTCACGGCAATAGGCTTCATTGATAAGGTTTTTGAACGGAATAATCAGATCGTCGGATGCCTTTTTGTCCCCAAGACTGTCGTAATTGTCATTGACCGCAATGAATCTGACACCGAGGAACGGAAATATCTTTTCGATATATTCGCCTGCGTCCAAGTAGTTACGACCGAAACGGGATAAATCCTTGACTACAATACAATCGGTTCGTCCGGCTTTCACGTCTTCGATCATTGCCTGAAAGCTCGGTCTCTCAAAGGTCGATCCACTCCATCCGTCATCCACCCTTACAGCATACTCCCGAAGTTCGGGGTGCTGGGTAAGGTAATCGCGGAGAAGCTCCCGCTGTCCTGTAATGCTGTTGGATTCTTCTTTATCTCCATCGTCGCGGGACAAGCGGAGATACAATGTAGTGTTCCATATTTTCTGTGTTTGCATGATGTACTCCTTATCTCAGTATTCAGCAAAACTACCGAGCACGGAGCATCGTTTTAGTCCTGCCTATATTGTAATCGATTTGTCCCGCATTGTCGAGGATGTCAGCACTTGGAGCGAATATACCCTGCAAGCCGTTCTTCAAGGGAAATATCCGAATCAGCAAAGCCGACCTTCACAACGTATTTGCCGTGCTTGTAGCAATAGGGATTTCCGATCTGGCGGATAAAATCAATGGCACGTTCCCGTTTGGGAAGTGCCGTATCTACCTTTACATCGCGGATGTCCACCAGCGCATCCCGATCAACGGTATTCAGATCAATATTCTTCATTTCATTATATAAGTTTTCCTGCATACAGTCCCTCCCTTATCGAGTCTGTATCATCTTTATGCAAATCAGAGCTTTGTCATGTCAGACGATTATTTCCTGCGCTTGTCCTTTTTGCGTTTGTTTTTATCTTCACGCTTGCGCTTTATCGCTTCCTCCCGTTCGATCTTGCGGATGGCAAGATAAGCGGTCATATCGAGATACCCGAGAGAATTGTATTTATCTCTTTTACCCATGCTGCTGTCCTCCTTACGGTGCTTCGGTATCTTCGGGAATACGAAGTCCGAGACTGATTTCAATGGCATCATCCACAGCGTTCATCTGCTTGCGGCTGATCTTGCCCATGTACTTTTTGATTCTCTGCTTGTCAATGGTTTTGATCTGTTCAAGGAGAACGATGGATGATTCTGCAAGGCACTCCACATTTTCGAGAATGCAGTGGGTAGGAAGATCGGTCTTTTTATAGAACCGAGAAGTCAGCGGTGCTACGATCAATGTGGGACAGTAGTAATTGCCTGCATTGTTCTGCAAAACAAGAACTGGTCTTGTGCCACCCTGTTCAGAACCGATATACGGATCGAGATTAGCAAGGTAAATGTCACCTCTGCGATATGTCCATTTTTCATTCATGTGCTTATGTTTCCTCCATAAAATTTGGTATGTAAAAAGCGGCTTCGATTGCTCGGAGCCGCTTTCGGTAATTGATTCAGAATTTCAAAGGAAGAGCATTTCGTTTGTCGCTTCCGTTGTAGATTTTATATACCTGATAGAGATATTTCTTGTAGCCAGCGAATTTTGTCCCCACGGCATGACCTCTGCGTGGAATGGTCAGCGGGTCTACCTGACTGAGCTGTTCGATCAGACGGTTGGGATTGTACTTATCATGGTAGATGTGGATGAATCGGGTAATGGCGATCACGTTTTCCGAACGGAAGGAATCGGGAGCACCATCCCATGCAGCAGCAAGGATTCTCATTGCTTCCTTGTACCGTTCTTCACCCAACCTGCGGTATGCGTCAAGAGCTGTCTTGATGCAACCGATTCGATTTTCTCCGCGCTCATGATCGTAATCGAGCGACAGACCGATGGATTCATTGGCTTTCAGAAAAGCTACAGCGATTTCATCCTTACCGAAGATTTCGGCACGGATTCGTGCCCCTGCTGTTACCGGAGCAGATTCACCCGTCTGCTTTGCAAAGAGAAGTGCTTCTTCCTCTGCAGTCATACCGAAGTACACCTTGCAGAGAACGGGAAGATCGTGACCGCCGTTTATCAGCTTTCGCGCGGCGATGGTGTGCTGTCCGTCGAATACATAGTATTTGTTATCACGGAAGCTGAGCTTCGGTTCATTTGCGATACGTTCGTCAAAGTCCTTAACGATTCTCTTGGTTCTCGGATCGTTGAAGTCTCGCTGATATTTCTCACGGGGGACTTCGATTTCGCTGGTATCGATCACCATCATCTTATAGATTGTTTCAGGCGTTGTCATTATGGAAGATTCCTCCTTCGTATGTTTTCATAAATTCAAATCCTTTTTGAATGAGTTGTTTTATCTCTCCCCGACAGGATTCATCATCGAAGAACTGTCGGTAATGGCTGTGGCAGAACTCCCAGCGGAAGATCAGGGATTCCAGCGCATCGTTCATTTCGTAGATCATGCTGGACGGTTTACCGCTGCTTCTCGCATGGAGCATATCCTCGGATATCTTTTTAAGAAGATTACGTTTATCTTTCGGCTTTCGTAATTCTTCTACCATCTCGGCACATTCTTCGGGACCGGCTCTCGCCATTGCTCGTATCTCTTTATCGGTTGGTTTTAACTCGCCGGACAGGATTTCTTTTCGTGTACCGGGGACAACTTCATCAACAATATCAACGGCTTTTGAAAAGTCCTCTGCTCGGAGTACGGTATTCTTACTGACCCCATTTTCTTTTGCGATTCGTTCACACGTTTTTTCGGATTTTTGAAAGTTCCCATTTTGGGAACTTTCACTTTTTGCCTGAATGTATTGATTGTTTGTTCCTTGACATAGTTTTTCAGCTTCGTATTGTTTACCGATCAGATATTTCTTCTGTTCGGATGTCAGATTTCTTCGTCCGAGCTGATTACGGCAAATCCATGCTATTGCTGCATGACGGTCGGTAAATTTCTTTTCATGAGTAGTGTATTGTATGTGTGGATGTTTTTTTGCTATATGAAATCGGTTGTGACCATCAACGATCACACCATTCCATATAATCAAAGGATTAAGAATTACACCGTCGGCAATGATATTTTCTTCAAGAAGCTGATACTCATCATCGGTAAGCGGTGGTATCTTGCTCTCAAATTCGGGATCGATTTTCAGTTCCATGTATTTTCATCTCCTGTGTCTTTGATATGTAAAAGGGCGAACCGCATGATAGATACAGTTCGCCCTCCGTTTATTGTCTGAAATAACGGATATACCGTCATTTCTCTTTGAGTCTTTGCTTTCTGCTTCGTCAGACTGTCTTGGCAGACACTCGCTTTCACGCCTATGATTATCTTACATAGCCTCTCACCCTATTGCCTGCGACGGTTGTTATCACGCTCGGACTGTAGCTGGTGGGGAGTCTCATCTCTCTGCCGTCATCGCCAATCGAGAACCACTACGACTTTTCCGAAGTTGGTATTCATCGCTCCCCGTATTACGGATCATGGCGTACCCTTCGGTTCGGCTATTGCAAGAGAGTTTGTTATCTGTTGAAGGTATTCGGTTGTAAATGAGCCTGCACACAGATCGGAATTAAACTGTTACCGATACCGTGTGGAAGATGGGGATATTTAATCCCCTCATATAACCAGCCGTAGAGAGCACGTTTTGCACCCTGTTTTTCAAAATAATCAAAAATTTTTCTGCATTTTTCTGATGGCAGCTTTAAGAGTGCGGTCAACAACTTGATGTGAAATGTGTAGCTGATCTGCAATTTCTTGCTGTGTAAGATCAAAAATGTAATATGCTTCTACGATTCTGCGCTGTTTATCGGTCAGGCAGGAAAGAAGCCTGCGGCATTTATCCTGGCTGACAATTTTCTCGATGGTGTTGTCCAAGGATTGTTCGTGGTCGATAAATGCTTCCTCACGTTCTTCGTTCAGCTCCAGCTTTGTACCGTGCTTGTTGTTATGAACAAGCTGCTGATTTCGCCAAAGCCGATCTTCGCCCTCCAAAATGAAACGTACAGTCCATTCTTCGTCGGAAAAGGTTTCTTCCGACATAAACTGTTCTTCTTCCTCTACGGAGTGGTAAACATATGCGCCGCAGTCCTCCACACGGAACACAGTAACGCCCATATCGGTTTCATAGAGAGCAAATCCGCTGCTGTAGACCGAAACTCTGCTTGTGTTGATTTTGCATGATACCAGCGGTTCACCGGATTCACGGAGAGCTTTTGCGGTTGGTAATGCGATATTGGTTGTACGAGAGACCATTGCTTTGATCTCGCGGAGTGTATATTTCTTTTGTCCTTTCATTTTCATAACCTCTGTTTTCGTGAATTTTTGTGAGTTCAAAAATCCACTGAGGTTACGGGTACTTCGCTATATAGCAGAGCCAAGGAAACATAAAAAAGTCCTTTCCCGAGCACAGCGTAAAACTGTGGGGAAAGGACTATAAATCACCGTATGAAGCGGTCACGAGCAAGTCACACTAAAGCATGAAAAAGCGCCGATGAAATCGGAAGGCATAGTTATCCTATGTCCTCCGGCTTCATACGGCGCTTGATAGTTCCGGGGATAATCCCGCACTTCGCTTGCTCGATTATGAATCGTAAGGGTTTTTATTCGATTGTTGGGTTATCTTCTGTAACCGGAATGTTTTCGATGGGGGATATCATCATACCGCTTGAAACGGCGGAAATATCCTAAGTTAAAAATTGTGATTGTTTTGCAGTTATTGCATTTCGCCTTGAAATGTCCCGATACATCCGAGAACAGGGTAAGAATGAAAAAGTTACAATGAGGACAGTGAAGTTCTCGTTCGCTCAGATCAAGGCTTTCTCTATAGGAGCGTTCCAGCTTATCCCGTACTTCGGGAACAAGCGGTTTTCGCTTATAATCTCGTATTTGTGCCTGCTGCATTCAAGCATCACCTCCGAAATTCATCTCAGTTTCAATGTATTCGGACATATCACGGTATTCAAGGAAGCCAAGTACACGAAGTCTTGTGACGAGTGCCGAAAAGGATACGCCTATGGCATTTGCCATGTGCTGTATGGTGATTTTATCTGTACTGCGGATAACGCCATCACCGTAAACACAGATTGCTGAACCGCCTGTATGTTCCTGTAATGTCTGTTCCATCAGAAATCTCGGCATCAGAAGTACAGATGCAAGTCTGTCGGTTTGTGTTTCGCACAGATTGAAACGGTTCTGCAGCTCTTTCAGATTGTAGTCCCGTTCGCTGTCAAAGTATCTGTTGAAGCATGGTCCCGGGGCGATGGGACTCATACGTTCAAAGATCACATGAGCTGCTTCATGGGCAAGGGTGAATCTTCGCTGTCCGCTTCTGTCAGCTTGCAGCAGGAAACGGTCAATGACGACTGTTCCTTGCGGAAAGATTCGTTCAACAGTTTCTCCATACTCGGTTACTTTCAAACGGTATTTACCGTCCGATACAAAACCGATTTTATCTTTATCCGCTTCAGCTATACTGACATATTCAATCGGCAGATGAAGATATTCTGTGATAAATCCCTCAATATCTACACATCTCGGCGGCGGATACCGATTGCCGATATACTTTCGAATTAGGCTTTCACCTACCTGTTCAATCTCTCGATATGTGACCAATGTTTTCATCCGGTGCTTGTTCCTCCTATGTGGGGGCGTTCACATACCAGCGATTATTATTGCGGTAGAGATATTTTTCAACGCCTCCAATCAATATTGTGTATCTGATTCCCTCAAAGGATTGATCGGGACTTCTGCAGGTGTGCAGTACCCGTTCTATATCCCATCTTCGACCATCCTTCCATTTGATGCAAAGCGGATGGATGTTACCGTCTGTGTCAACCTGACAGGAAACGGCAACAGTGACTTTGTTCATGAACATGACCTCCTGACTACAAGGATTTGATTACAAATTTGGCAACGCCCTGTACAACAAGATCGTCCACTTCAATATCCAGCATGGATGAATTTTCGGGGTGCAGGATATAGGTCTCTTTTTCTTTATCGTACCGGAGTGTTTTCAATGTACTTTCGTTGTTATGCAGTGCAACAACAACATCACCGATTTTTGCGGTAGACTGTTTCTTCACAACAACAAGATCACCTTCGTCAATGCCGATCTCGATCATGGAGCTGCCGTGTGTACGCAGTACATACATTTCATCAGAACCGAAAATGGATACGGGGAGAGATACATAATCCTCAACGGCGGCTTCCACGCTTTCGGGACCACCGCACGGAATAGAACCTGTATAAACCTCTGCTCTTGTGGTTGCGCGGAGCTTTTCGATTTTATCGGTCAAAATGTCTTTGCCGTCATAGGAGATCATATGCTGTTCGTCCATTGCCACAAGATACTTGTATGCTGTACCTCTTGCAATACCCATTTCGCTTGCAATTTCGGTCGTACTCGGAGACCGTCCCTCGGCTGTATAGTAATCCTCTGCGAAATCTTTGATGCGATTCATCAGTTCGGTATCTTTCTGTCTCATATTGTCGCCCTCCGATCTATTGGAAGCAGTTGCTTCTGTTAGGGATATTATACCGTAAGATCGAAAAGTTGTCAATAGGCGAAAAGGAAGGTGTACATTCAGATGCACACCTTCCGTGAAAATATTTATTTATAGCATTCAATAAGGGTATTAAAACCGTTTATGGCTTCTGCCGGAGAGAGTATCTTGATCTTGCCTGCAGATGCAAACACCCAGCCGTAGAAGTTGTTGCTGAGATCGACCGTTGTGATTACCTTGAAATGTGTTCCGCCCACTACTTCCGTATGTACCTGTTCACCGAAGCGATCTACAATGTTTCCCATCAAAGGATTTTCGCACAGCAGCTCTACTTCACACGGTTCTCCGTCAAGCATGGAAAACTCCTGCGTAAAGAACTCCGATACATTAAAATTTCGCGGCTTGTTTGCCGCCGAATCGGGACTGATTTCAAGATTCGTGATACGGTCGATGCGGAATTTGGTTGTCTGATTCCTTCGTTCATGGAAAGCGATAAGGTAATATGTATCGTTGTTCCAGATCAGTGCATACGGCGATACTGTATATACCTGTCCGTCATGACGGAGAATCTTCGTTTTATCGGGAGCATAATCGAAATATTGGAATGTGACCTTCTTTTGTTCGCTGATGGCGGTATGAATACGATCTACGATGAGATAGATATTCTCGTTATTGGCTTTGGCGCGGCGATCTACATATAGCTCACGATGGAGCAGTTCCGTTTGATGCGGTCCCGCAAATGCGGAGAGTTTGGCGATCAGCTCCTTACTCTTTTTGGGAGTAATAAAACGTGAGGATTGTACAGCATCGATGAGCAACTTCAGCTCGGGACTGTCAAAGTGCCTTGTGGCAATGTGGTATTGATTCTGCACTCTGCGGTCATGTACGATGTCTATGCCAAGCTCGATGAGTTGGGTGATGTCTTTCTTTAAGGTACGAGAATCAGGCGAAGATACACCGTGATCGATAAGGAAGTTTGATATGTCCGCAAGGGATACTGTATGGTTCTCATCCGTTGTCTCCCATAGATATTTCAGTACAAGCAAGGTTCTGTTCTGTAAATCCATTCACTTTCCTCCTACAATTCTATATACAAAAAGCGACTGCAAGACTTTCTTACAGCCGCCATTTTCATGAGTGCTGCCAATCACAAGCGGCGGCTCATATTATGGTTTATTTGATTTCCTGTTCCAGATCGTCGAACAGATCACTATTGAAAAATTCTCTGACAGATATATCGAGACCATCGCAGAGCTTCTTGATAGAAACAACACCGGGGTTCTGACTCTTTTCATTCAGCATACTGTAAACCGTTGACGGAGTTACACCTGACAGGTTTGCCAGCGCGTTGATTGCAATATTCTTTTCCTCGCACAGCTGCAATATCCGCTTCGCTACTGCTTCCTTTGTGTTCAACCGTATCCCCACTTTCTGCGATATATCGTTAATAAATATTTTACACTAATTTGCGATTTCTCGTGTGCGACATATCGCATATTTCACAAAAGTGTGCTATAATATACGATATATCGTATAATTTCGGCGTGTATGCTGATTTTGACGATAGAAATATGGTTAGTCACGGTTTCTTTTATCTCAGTTGGTAAAATATATATTGCAAACTGTTATGGAGGAAACACACATGGAACACAAATTATATGGGTACATCCGTGTCAGTACACGGGAACAAAACGAGGACAGACAGGTTCGAGCAATGGAGGAGTTCGGAGTTTTACCTGCCAATATGATCTGCGATAAGCAGTCTGGAAAGGATTTTGATCGTCCGGGGTACAAACGGCTGGTCAAAAAAATAAAGCCGGGCGACACTCTTGTAATTAAGAGTATCGACCGACTCGGACGAAACTATGATGAAATTTTAGAGCAATGGAGAGTTCTCACAAAGGAGAAACAAGCGGATGTTGTCGTTCTTGATATGCCCCTGCTTGATACACGACAGGGTAAAGACCTTACGGGAAC
>JAFQDR010000126.1 GCA_017415945.1 Oscillospiraceae bacterium | reverse complement strand
TCAGCAGCCTTGTTCAGCTTGATGTCCAGCTTAGCGCCTGCTTCGTCAACCAGCTTCTTAACAGCATCCAGTTCCATGCCGTTTTCGGTAGCCAGCTTCTGGCACAGTTCTTCGAAGTCTTCTTCGGTAGCTTCAATGCCTTCTGCTTCAGCAACTGCACGCAGCAGAACTTCTACGTTTGCATTCTTAACAGCGGAGTCACGAGACATCATGTCGAAGGTTGCTTCGTCCATGCCCAGCATTTCGCAGAACTGAGCCTTGGTTACGTTGCCCATGCCGAAGTTCATAGCGTAGTTGCGAGCCATGTCTTCCAGCTTTTCTTCGATCAGAGAAGCGGGCATTTCAACCTGCATGTTAGCGATTGCAGCATCCAGCAGCTTGCTCTTCCAAGCTTCGTCAGCCTGAGCCTGACGAGCGCCCTTCAGGCTTTCGCGGATGGAGTTCTTGTATTCTTCAACGGTGTCGAATTCGGAAACGTCCTTAACGAATTCGTCGTCCAGTTCGGGCAGTTCGGAAACCTTAACTTCGTGAACCTTGCACTTGAAAGTTGCTTCCTTGCCTGCCAGAGAGGGTTCGTATTCTTCGGGGAAGGTTACGATAACGTCCTTGTCTTCGCCTGCGGAGCAGCCTACCAGCTGATCTTCGAAACCGGGGATGAAGGAGCCGGAGCCCAGCTTCAGAGCGTATTCGGTGCCGCTGCCGCCTTCGAATGCTTCGCCGTCAACGTAGCCAACGAAGTCGATTACGGTGGTGTCGCCCAGTTCAGCTGCGCGGTCAACGGTTTCGATGCGAGCGTTGCGTTCGCGAACGGTGTTGATTTCAGCTTCAACAGCTTCATCGGAGATCTCTACGATTTCGTGAGCTGCTTCCAGACCCTTGTATTCGCCCAGCTTAGCAACGGGGTATACATCGGTAATGAAAGCGATGGTGCAAGCGCCGTCTTCTGCTACGGTGTAGTCAACGATGGTGGGTACGCCCAGAGCGTCCACAGCGTTTTCCTTAACGCCGAACTGGAATGCTTCGTAAGCAATTTCATTTACGCCGTCTTCGTGGAAGATGTCCTTGCCGTACATGTTTTCAACCATCTTACGGGGAGCCTTGCCCTTGCGGAAGCCGGGGATCTGCAGGGTCTTCTTAATCTTCAGGTAGCCTGCATTGACAGCCTTATCGAAAGCTGCTGCGTCAACTTCTACCTGGAAGGTAACGGTGCTCTTTTCTACCTGTTTTTCAAAATTCTTAACGATCATGGGGTTGATTCCTCCTATGTATATACCTGCCCCTTCGGGCAAATTGGTATGCTTAAAATTACAGCTTTACCATTATACCACAAGATACAGTAAAATCAATGATAATTTCTACAAATTCACCGTCAGTCCATAATTTTTTGGGGAATGAAGTACACATGGTCAGCGGAAACCAGCCGATAGTATGTATTTTCGTACATTCCCTTGTACGCGTAGGCACAGCCCTTGTCGTGGATATGCCCGTAAATACACTGCTCCACATTGTATTTGCGAAACAGCTCCAAAATTTCGGGGCATCGGTACCCCTGATAAATGGGGGGATAATGCAGGAACACCAGCTTTCGCTTGTCCCCCGCTGCCTTCAGAGATGCCTCCAAGCGCATGATCTCTCGGTTCATCACCTTGCGGTCATGGCTGTCTCCCCCGTGCTTTTCCTCCTCAAAGAACCAGCCCCGGGTACCGCAGACAGCAAAGTCCTCACCATAGAAGTAACAGTTATTATGAAGGATATCCATATTTTCAAAGCCGTATTCAGCAAATGCCTTATAAGCCTTTGTTGCGGTGGTCCACCAGTAGTCGTGATTGCCCTTGAGGATGATTTTCTTACCGGGAAGTGCATTGACAAAGGCAAATTCTTCCTTCGCCTTTTCCATAGTCATGCCCCAGCAAATATCCCCGCACAGCACCACTGTGTCCTCCGGTGACACAAGAGCAAAGCCTTCCTTGAGCTTTTCCATATAATCCTTCCAGCGATGTCCGAATACCTCCATGGACTTTCCCGTTCCAATGGAAAGGTGCAGATCACCGATTGCGTATAATGCCATAGCTCCCTCGTATAATTTCCGAAAAACGGTCCAAACTGATTACAGACGCAGATTTCCTGCGTCAACTAATATAACAGGAGTGTAAAGACAATGTCTAACAAACCTCAGATGCAGTCCATCGGCTGCGACGTAAAGAACTGTGCTTACAACGAAAACGGCGCTGTCTGCACCGCAAAGCACATCAGCGTGGAAAACACCAAGGCTACCACCCAGGCTGAAACCTACTGCTCTACCTTCATGCGCAAGGAAGGCTGCTGCAAGTAAGCAAACGGGGGAACTCCCCCGTACATATCAGTCCGCTTCAAAGGCGTTTTCAATATGACGGAGCTTTCTGCCTATGCCCTCTCCTATTACCTCGATCACATCAAAGCGGGGCTGCAGGTCTGTGTCGTGCTGCTGCAGCCACAGCATAGCGGTTTTGATAAGCCGCTGCTGCTTGGAATAGGTCACAAACTCCCGCGCCATGGCAAAGTCCTCATTTTTGCGGGTCTTGACCTCAACAAATACAATATATCCGTCCTTTTGGGCAATGATGTCTATTTCCCCAAAACGACAGGAAAAATTTCTGTCTATGATTTTATAGCGTCTTCTTTTCAGATAATTGGCAGCGGCGGTTTCCCCGGCGCTGCCGATCATGTGTCTCAAATCCATATCAGTGCATCTTCTTCAAAAAGGAAGGGCGGTGCGCGGGACACATCCCATGCTCCCGAATGGCAGCATAATGGTCCTTGGTACCATAGCCCTTGTGCTTCCCGAAGCCGTACATGGGGTATTCCTTGTCCAGCTCCAGCATATATCGGTCACGGGTCACCTTAGCCAAAATGGATGCAGCCGCAATATCGGCGCATTTGCTGTCTCCTTTGACCACCGTTTGGCTGGGCACCTCAATGCCTGCGTTGCGGTTGCCGTCGATCAGCGCCAGCTCGGGCTTTACAGACAGCTGCCCAATGGCACGGTTCATAGCCAGATAGGTGGCGCCGAGGATATTTAATTCCTCGATTTCTTCCACCGTGGCAAATGCAATGCCGTAGGCAACAGCCTTCTCTGTGATCACATCATACAGCGCATCCCTGCGCTTTTCCGTGAGCTTCTTGGAGTCGTTCAGACCTTCGATTTCCAGACCACGGGGCAATATGCAGGCTGCGGCACACACAGGCCCCGCCAAAGGGCCTCTGCCTGCCTCGTCCACACCGCACAGCATCCCGATGCCGCTGTCAAACAGCTCGTTTTCCAGCTCCCAAAGGCTCATGCTTCCACCTCAGCAGGGGGATATTCCAAGGTCAGTCTGCCCAGCTTGCCCCCACGGTACTCATCCAGCAGGATCGCTGCCATACGTTCCGTATCCAGCTCACCTCCGGAGATCAGGAAGCCACGCTTCCGAGCCGCAGCGCACAGCAGATCATAGCCGCTTGCCTCGGGGTCGGGCTTGAACTTATACCGCTGTTCAATGACCATGGGATAATGGTCACGGAGACGAAGCATAAAGTTTGCCGCCAGAGTCTCACGATCCAGAATATCGTCCTTTACCGCACCGGTCAGTGCCAATACCTGCCCCACATCCGCATCGTCGAATTTGGGCCACAAAATACCGGGGGTATCCAGCAGATCCAAGGTATTGTCGATTTTGATCCACTGCTTACCGCGGGTCACACCGGGCTTGTCCCCCGCAATGGCCGCCTTACGCTTGGCAACCTTATTGATGAAGGTGCTCTTGCCTACATTGGGGATGCCCACTACCATAATACGGAGCGGACGACTGCCCTGCCCCTTTTCTTCGTAGTATGCAATTTTATCCTTCAGAGCGCTTCGCACCGCAGCGGGGAAACGATTGACCCCCTTACCTGTCTTGGCATCGGTCTCCAGCACATAGCAGCCCTGCTTTCTGAAATAGCTCTGCCACAGCTTGGTAGCCTCGGGGTCCGCCTGATCCGCACGGTTCAGAACCACCAGACGGGGCTTCCCCGCCGCCAGACGGTCGATATCAGGGTTGCGGCTGGCCATGGGGATGCGGGCGTCGATGATCTCGCACACACCGTCCACCAGCTTCATATTTTCCTCGATCATGCGTTCCGCCTTGGTCATAT
>JAFQDR010000125.1 GCA_017415945.1 Oscillospiraceae bacterium | reverse complement strand
TCAAAGGGGGCAAGCGAAGCGATGCCCCCTTGGCGGGCGGCGGGGGCGCAGCCCCCGCCCCAAAGCCCCCTCCCCCTGGAAGGGGGAGGGGGTTGGGGGTGGGGGTACCAAATCCTGAGCGACGGGGGACGCAAGTCCCCCCTGAGCGAAGGATCGCCCCCCGCAATTCACCATTGACATTTCCTGCTTTTTCTGTTATAATAAAAATGAACGGTAATCCCATACCGCATCCTGACAAACCGAAAGGAGGAAACCTGTGTATCCCACAGGTGACAAATATGGAAGAAAGAAAGATCGAAGTGACCGTCAAGTCCAATAAGAGCGTGAAGCTCGGCCTGATTCCCGGCCATTTTGCAACCAACCATTCCCATGTTAACTTCTATGTTGACATGACAACCATCAAGACCGAGTACCGTGCAGCGCGTGAGACAGCAAGAGAGCTTGCCAAGGCCTATGCCCACAGCACACCCATCGATGTGATCATCTGTCAGGAAGGCACGGAGATGATCGGTGCATTCCTTGCAAGAGATCTCTGCGAGCATGGCAGCGGTATGAACAGCGGCCGCAATATCACTGTGCTCACCCCCGAGACCAACATGAACAATCAGATGATCTTCCGTGACAATGTGCAGAAGAAGATCTACAATAAGGAAGTTCTGCTCCTGATGGCATCCGTTTCCACCGGCAAGACCATCAGCAGATGCATGGACTGCCTCCAGTACTACAGCGGCAATCTTGCAGGTGTATCTGCCATCTTCAGCGCAATCGACAGCTACAACGATGTCAAGGTCAATGCCGCCTTCACCATGAAGGATGTTCCCGAGTACAAGAGCGTTATCCCCATGGAATGTCCCCTCTGTGCTGACGGCAAGAAGGTAGATGCCATTGTTAACAGCTATGGCTATTCCAAGATCTGATGAAGCTGCAGATTCCGAAACTGGAACTGAATGCCCCCGTGGTGATCTGGTATTCGCTGATCTCTTTTCTCGCACTGCTCATCGGCTATGCGACGGAAAATGAAATCACGGATACGCTTTTCACCTGCTACCGGACATCTGTTTCCGATCCGATGATGTGGCTGCGGATGATTACATATGTCTTCGGGCATTCGGATTTTGCCCATTTTGTGGACAATTTCTTCCTGATCATGATCCTTGGCCCCATGCTTGAGGAGAAATACGGCAGCAAGCCCCTGCTTGGCATGATGTTTACAACGGCGCTTGTCGGCGGTGCAGCGAATCTGCTGCTGACGACATCCGGCCTGCGTGGTGCGAGCGGGATTGTGTTCATGTTCATCATCCTGTGCTCCTGCACATCGGTTGCGAGCGGTAAGATTCCGCTGACGCTGATCTTTGTGGTGGTGATCTACATCGGTCAGGAGGTTGTGGCGGGCTTCACTTCGGAGGATAATATTTCCCATATGACGCACATCCTCGGCGGTTTGTGCGGCGTGGGATTCGGACTCTATTATAATTCCAAGCACGCGAAGGCGTAGCGGGGTTTCCTCATGCACAAAAGCCTCCCCACACGGGGCGGCTTTTTTTCGTGACGGCGCCTCTGCCTTCAACCATGGCGCTGCCATGGCATCAGGCAGAGGTTGCCCCACCCCCAACCCCCTCCCCACAGGGGAGGGGGCTTTAAGGCAGGGGCTGCGCCCCCGCCCCCACCAAGGGTGCAACGCTGCGCTCGCCCCCTTGTACCCCTGCCCGCTCGCCAAGGGAACGGGCTGACACCGTCCCCCAGCCCCCCTTCTCCCCACAGGGGAGGGGGCTTTAAGGCAGGGGCTGCGCCCCCGCCCCGCAATTCCTCAAAATTTTTTCGAAAAAATTCTGTAAACCCTGTAACATTCTGTCATCCGCAGTTGTCTAATTGACAGAAACCCGAAAGGAGGTGCAGCCGTGAAAGACGCCTTTGATGAAATCTATAGAAAATATGCCGGCGATGTCTATCATTATCTCCTCGGACTTTCCAAAAATGAGTCCGTCAGTATGGATATCCTGCAGGATACCATGCTCAAGGCCATTGAGTCCATCGATTCGTTTCAGCAGAATTGTTCCATGAAAACCTGGCTCTGTACCATCGCGCGCAATGAGTACTACAACTACTGCAAACGTCCCGCCAACCGCAGTCTCCCACTCGAGGAGGCTGTGCATGCAGCCAATGACGAACCCCTTGAACATCGCTTCGCAGATCAGTCGCAGGCCATGTCCATCCATCGGCTGCTCCATCAGCTTGATGAACCCTACAGGGAAATCTTTACCCTGCGTGTCTTCGCCGAGCTGCGCTTCAGTGAGATCGGCAGCCTTTTCGGCAAGTCGGAAAACTGGGCAAGAGTCACATTCTTTCGGGCGAAATCAAAAATCATTGCTTTGATGCAGGAACAGGAGGCTTCTTATGAAACATCAACTGAATTGTGATATCATCCGTGATCTCATCCCCCTCGACAGCGAAGGGCTGTGCAGCGAAGAAGCGGCCAAAGCCGTCCGTGAACACATTGAACAGTGCGAGAGCTGCAGACTGCTCCGTGAAAATCTCCCCGATGTCCCCAGCCCCGATACCGGCAATGTACCCGTCCCCGATGAGGGCAAGGCCTTCCGCAAGGTGCGCAGAAAAATGAAGCGCAGCCGCCTCGGCACGATTCTCCTCAGCATTGCCCTTGCTGCTGTCGTGCTGCCCGTCGGCTATCTCACCGTGGGTCAGGTCATCAAGATTCAGGAGGTGCAGAGCTTTTCGACAATCTGGCAGTCCATTGAGGTGCGTCAGATGGTAAAAGCACTCACCGAGGGCGATATGGAGACCTATCAGAAGATGATGACCTGGATGGATATGACGGAAATCAACTCAATGGAGGTACAGATCACAGACATGTATACGCTGCATGAACAAGATGTGCAGAACATCGGCGAGACCTATGCAGCGGCTTATGGTGATGCAAAGGTGAAGAATATCGACGTCAAATCCGAGCATGTCGGGTTGTATTCGATGGAAGACAATACCAGCATTGACACGCAGGTCGTGATTCAGTATGAGGATGGCAGACAGCTTTCCATGGAAGTTGTCCGTGATGTGGACGGTCTGTTTTCGGTGTATGTGCTGCAGCAGGCAGAGCATCCAAAAGCAGATGCATTTGAGTATGCGGTGAATTATGCCGATTATCATGAACCGGTGCCGTACGGCTGGTTTGAGATGCTTCTGGAGACAAAGGGCGAGCCTGCGAATGAGAAGCGGCTGAACTTCATGATGCCGGGTGTGCTGGATCGTTTTGATGATGCCTATGATGCGCAGGTAGAAGAGGCCGTGACGGCCTTCTACAAGAAGGGCTACGAGGTGGACAACTGCATCATGGAACTGTGCTATGATGAGGAACGCGAGCAGCTGTATCAGGATTTTGTACTGACGGCGCATGATGCACAGGGCAGTGCGGTCATGCAGACACGGCTGTACCAGACGTATCTGGGGATGATCCCGCCGACAGCGGAGATGGTGACAGTACACACAGACGGCTGCACGGAAGCACTTGCAGAAGATGTTGCAAAAATTTTTGGTTGATAGAATGAACAGCCCCCTTTCCGGATGGGAAGGGGGCTGTTTTGTTGTTCAATGGGGGAACGGTATTCATGCCCCGAGGGTTTCAGGGTGGACGATCGCAGCGATGCCCCGAGGGTTCAGGGTGGACGATCGCAGCAAAGTCCCGAGGGTTCAGGGCGGACGATCGCAGCGAAGCCCCGAGGGATCAGGGGACGATCGCAGAGAAGTCCCGAGGGGTTCAGGGGACGATCGCAGAGAAGTCCCGAGGGGTTCAGGGGACGATCGCAGCGAAGTCCCGAGGGGGTCTGGGGGACGGCGTCAGCCCGTCCCCCAGTGGGCGCCCGGGCCGAAGGCCCGGGCTAAAAACCCCCCTTCCCCCGTGGGGGAAGGGGGGCAGGGGTGCCCCGAGTCGAGACAGGATACTGTTTGAGACGAGCGGGTATGCCGGCACAGGATTTAGCCGGCGATGGGGGCAAGGCATTGCAGGATCCCGGGCAAAGCCCGGGTGAGTGCAATGCGAATCGTCTACCCCATGAGCCCCACAACAAAATTATACATACTCACAATAAAGAGCAGCACCACAATCACCGGCAGCACATACGTCATATACCCCCGCAGGAATGCAGGGATCTTCAGACCCTTGCCGGTATTGGCTTCCGCAGTGAATTTCTCCCATCCCCACGCCTTTTTCAGCGTGCAGAAGAGAATGAAGCACATCGAGCCGAGCGGCAGCAGCAGCTGACTCACAAGGAAATCCTCCAGATCCATGATCGTTGAACCCTCTCCGAAGGGCGCAATGAAGCTGAGGAGATTGAATCCCAGTGCACAGGGCATCGCCAGTATGAACATCGCAATGCCGTTAATGAGGCAGCTCTTCTTCCGGCTCCAGCCGAACAGGTCGCAGGTGCAGGCAATGATGCCTTCAAAAACGGTCAGTACTGTTGAAAGTGCCGCAAACGAAAGGAATACAAAGAACAGACTGCCCCACAGCCGCCCGAGCGGCATGTCGTTGAAGATGTTCGGCAGCGTGATGAAGATCAGCGGCGGGCCGCTGTTTACTTCGCCGTTGTTGTAGGCAAAGCATGCGGGGAAAATGATCAGACCGGATACCAGTGCCACAAATGTGTCCAGCAGCGCAATGTTCACCGATTCGCCAAGCAGTGCACGATCCTTGTCAATGTAGCTGCCGAAAATTGCCATTGCACCCATGCCCAGACTCAGCGTGAAGAACGACTGGTTGAGTGCGCCTACAATGACCTGTCCGATGCCGCCCGCTTCTTCTACACGGGCAAAATCCGGTACCAGATAGAACCGCAGACCTTCCTGCCCGCCCTTCATGAAAATGCTGTTGACAGCCAGAATCACCATGATCGCAAGAAGTGCGATCATCATCACCTTTGTGATCTTTTCAAGGCCGTTCTGCAATCCGATCGAACACACTAAAAAGCCTATGATCACAACGATTCCTGTGAAAATCACAAGCGGCAGCGGCTCTCCCAGCATTGCATTGAAATGCGCTGTTACACCCGTGCTGTCAAGTCCGACAAAAGCACCCTTTGCCATGTCAATGAAATAACGCAGCATCCAGCCCGACACGACCGTGTAAAACATCATCAGCAGATAACTGCCGATGAGGGCGGCATAGCCATGGAGATGCCACTTGCTGCCCGCAGGCTCCAGCTCCTGAAACATTTTTGCAGGACTTTTGCGGCTCGCTCTGCCAATGGCAAATTCCATTGTCATGACCGGCACGCCGATCACCAGCAGGAAGAACAGATAGATCAGCACGAACAGTCCGCCGCCATGCTGTCCGACCATGTACGGGAACTTCCAGACATTGCCGATGCCGATGGCACAGCCCGCACTCAGCAGGATGAAGCCAAGCCGGCTGCCAAGTTTTTCTCTGCTCATAAATACCTCCGAAAAATACCCTCCCCCACAGGGGAGGGTTACTTCTATTATTCCTCTGTCGGTTCAAAAAATCCAAACCGTTCCATCGCTTTATAAATGCCGTCCGCACGGAAATCATCGGTCACATAGTCCGCATAGGGGATGAGCTTTTCGCCGTTGCCCATGGCAATGGAGGTGCCCGCCGCTTCAAACATCGGCAGATCGTTCAGACTGTCGCCGATGGCATAGGCATCCTGCTTTGTCAGACCGTGATGCGAAAGCACCCGCTCCATGCCCGTTGCCTTCGAGCAGGTGAGGGGCGCAAGCTCCGCAAAGCCCCAGCCCCGGTCAATGAACGCAAAATACGGTGCAATCCCCGCCTTGAAAGCCTCAAGATCGGTCTGTTCATCATAGCCGATGATGAATTTGTCAAAGGCAAAATCCGCATCCTCCGTGCTTCTCCAGATGTTTTTGTCCTGCATCCGGAAGATTTCCTGCACCTCGGCAATGATCTTCAGCATGCGGGTTTGCGGGTCGAAGAAAAAACCGTCACGATGCTCATAGAGCGGGGAGGCATTGCAGCTTCGCACCAGTTCGACCATTTTCCGGCAGACATCGGCAGGGACGGTCTGATAGAACAGCTCTGTGCCGCCGCATTCAACATAGGTGCCGCAGCCGCAGACATAGCCATCAAAGCCGAGTACACGGACATCCGCATCAACATTGACGACGGGACGGCCGGTATTGACATAGAGCAGATGCCCTGCCTTTCTGGCAAGCCGGAGCGCCTCCTTTGTGCTCTCGGGCACAAAGTGGGAGGGGTCATCGGACATGAGGGTGCCGTCTATATCAAAGAACATGATTTTCTTAGGCATCTTACGCCTCTTTCAGCACATGGACAAGCTCAAGGGCGGACATGGCGCAGTCATAGCCCTTATTGCCTGCCTTGGTGCCGGCACGCTCGATCGCCTGCTCGATGGTATCGGTGGTCAGGACGCCGAAGAGGACGGGAATTTCGGTCTCGAGGGAGACAGCAGCAATGCCCTTGGAGACTTCAGCGCAGACGTAGTCATAGTGGGAAGTTGAGCCGCGGATGACCGCACCAACGCAGATGATAGCGTCATAATTTCCCGATTTTGCGAGCTTCTTTGCAACAAGGGGAATCTCATACGCACCGGGCACCCAAGCGAGGGTGATATCATCATCAGCGACACCATGGCGCACGAGGCAGTCCTGTGCACCGCCGATGAGCTTGGAGGTGATGAATTCATTGAAACGGGATGCCACGATGGCGATTTTCAGTTCTTTTCCGCAGTAGATACCTTCTAAAACTTTCATGATATATGTTCCTTTCCGTATGTGATTTGTATCAGTGAGCGGTGCTCTCTGATTTTGTTGGGAATCATGTTTGCTGAACCCGAGGGGGTTCGAGGGGGGACGAGCGTTGCCCCGAGGGGGTTCAAGGGGGCGAGCGG
>JAFQDR010000124.1 GCA_017415945.1 Oscillospiraceae bacterium | reverse complement strand
TCTGAATATGATCGGTGTTGTCATCGGATATTTGATATACAGACTGGCTGCACGCTTGCTGAAAGGAACAACCCATGAATGAAAAGATACGCAAAGATATAGAATCTACCCTCACCGGATTGATCGCTGACCTGAAACCCGTCCCCGCCGAGCCTGCAGAGAGCAAGCTGACGGAATCGGTCTACTTCGATTACTCCGAAAAAGACAATACCCGCTTCCTTACGTTGATTACAGATGCGCTCAAGAACGCAAAGACCTTTGAAATCCACTGCTGGAACGAAGAAACCGAATGGATCGAGTTGGCTCTCAAATACGGCAAGCTGAAAGAAGACGACTGGTCTTACGGCAAGGTTATCATCGGTGAGGTTACACCGGAATTCATCAAAATGATTCTGTCCCAGCCCAAGCCAACCGATATTGAAGCTGCCAACAAAATGACACCGTTTTTCAATGTGTTTCTGGATGACACCTTCCAGAGCAGCCATTGGGGAACGGAGATCTACTACGGAGGCTGATTTATGTACAAATGCAAATGCTGCGGTCATGAAACGCTCCATGTACCTCCGGAAGATGCGGTAGCCTATATCTGCCCGATCTGCTGGTGGGAAAACGATGTGTTCACCGCTGACGATGATGAACCCAGCGACGAGAACCACGGGATTTCCTTGAACCGTGCCCGTAAGAATTATATCGCCCACGGAATCTGCGATCCACAGCTGAAATGCAAGGATGACATTCATCTGTCCACGTTCGCGCCGGTGGATAAAACGCTGGAGGATCATATGCCTTTTCTTGTATCATTGGAGGAAAACAGCGAAAACGAACTGCATATCGTCCTGTCCGCCGCTGTAGTCGGTGAGAATACACCGTACATAACAGACGGACTTACTGCGCCGGTTGCCGATGCGGTATCGAAGTGCAGTCCCATACTGCCGGGAAACAGAACTATCGACATTCGTTTCGACAACTATATTATGTATCAGGTGCGCAACGAATCCTATGTATCACCGGACCGAACCGAGGCGCGGCATGGAAAATATCTGTGCGTTTATGCGGAATCGAAGCTGCTTGCCTATCTCGAAACCGTCACCGATGTACAGCGGGGCGAAAACGGCAGCACCTACCCGGGACCGTGTCGGCATTATGGAATCCGCACACAGAATCAGATCATCGACGTGGTTTCCCACTTTGAGCCGATGGTCACAGTCACAGAATCAGGAGAATCCTAATGACATTTACCGAATTTAAGAAACTGAAAATTAATACATCCAACATCGGTTGGGAACCGCCAAGTAAGAACGATGTTGCCTATTTCTGCACACCCAAAGGCGCAAAGATCATCGGTCGCGCCGGAGTGGACGGCATCCATTACTGCACAGTACGTGCGCTGGGCGAAACCATCTTCGCGGTCAGCCCCATGAATCTGCCGGGTAACTATGTGCATCCCATCGCTCGGAACATGGAAGATCTTCTCAGGCTTCTGCTGGCTTGTCTCGACATGAATCTCATCGAGCAAGCATGGGCATGGGATGAAGAACAGCTGACGGAGCAGATCGAGGAGGTGCGAAAGAGCGAATACTTTGATCCCGCGCCGCTGGATGCTATCCGCGATAAGTGCGGGTTGGAGCCTATGGAGAACCCCTTTGAATATCTGTACCAACTGCAGAATTCCTTCAATTATGGCGACATTCCGTTTACCAAGGAATACTACGAAACGGTAGAAGACAATTACGAATGGACACCTCCCGCATGGAAAGTCACCATGGACGGTGATTTCTTCCCGGAGCGCGGCAAGGGCGGCCGTGAGATTTCGCTGCACAAATCCTTCTCATGGGGTGGCGAAACATGGCACATTCCGTCAGCGTATCTCTGCTCCGGCGGCGTTGTGGTGGATTTCTTTGCGGAAGTGGATGTAGAAAAGTTTATCTCTTTTCGAAAGAATGCAGAAACCGCATTCCGAAACGGTCGTCCCACGGAGGAAGACGAGGAACAGTTCCTGCGTATGAATCCAGGCAGCATCAATTTCCACCCCACTATTACGGTAAACGGCATGGAGCTGCGAAACAAAAGCGGTCATGGCGATGCGTGGTATCCGCAGATCTATCTGGATTATCTTGGTGATGGTGAGACGGAAGATGTACGCGCAAAATATCTCGTGGAGCACTACGGCTTTGATTCTGATAAAATCTGGATCATTCGCCGCTGTACCTTCCCGAGCGAGACGAAAATCCATGATATCGAATCCCTTACCCTGAAAATGGTGCGCAGTCCCGAAACCTTTACCGGTATCCATTTCACCGATCCCCAAGTGGGCGAAGCAATCGATTTCACCCATCCCGTACACGGAACCGAGCACACGCTGACCGTCGTGGAATATGAAGCGGAAGAAATGGATCAGAGCAAATTCGCATCCGATGAATTTATTTTTCCGACGCATATGACAGCAATGCAATACACCATAACGCCCGATATCCCGCGAGAAGAAGTCAGCATCCGTGAGTGTGGAAACGGTGACAGCCCCCGCCGACGTGAAACCGCACCGAAGCCGGGATGTGATTTTTGTTCCGCCATCGGAATCATCCGTTCTGCTGACGGTCCGACGGCGGTTATGGTTGGTACCCTGCAGGAAGCAAAGGTTCATTCCGCCTGCTCAAGTTTGTATTTTGAAAAGCAGGAATCCGTCAAGTGGCGTATGAGCTTCCGCGTGAAGACGATAGAAGACGCGGAAATCCAGCTGATATAAGGAGATAACACAATGAAATGCCCTGGCTGTAACCGAGAAATGCAGGAAGGTGTCGTTCAGAGCGGCAGAACGATCTTCTTTACAACGGAGCCGCATACGTTTTTCTTTTCGCCGAACGGTATTATGAGCGAAGATGTGACGTTGAGCCGACATAACTGGACACGCCCAACCTGCAAAGCCTATCACTGCGAAAAATGTAAGAAAGTGATCCTCGATTATGGGGATGAATCTGTTTGACGGAGGTGTTTGAATGATAACTGCAATTTATTCACTGTCTCAAGTTCATGGAGCGGAACTATGGCTTCTGTTTTGGTTTGTTTGCGTTATATTATATTTAGGTATATGTATTTTGAATAAACATAATCGCACTAAGAAAGGTATCAAGAATTTGTTCATTGGTTTATTGGTCGCAGAAGTGATTATAGATCTTATATGGGCAATCATCTATTACCACAATGGCACTTATTTGAACTATGGCATTGGAGCGATATATGGTTTGTTTTTGTGGGTTCCTGTCTTAGTAGTAACATGGATTATCATTACTGTAATAAATCAAAAAAAAGAAACAAACGGCAACGAATGAATAACACGACAACTATCTATTTCAAATAAATTACAAAATTGAAGAAGGAGGATTCCTCATGTTATCCTACATCATTTCCGCATTGTACTACATCATCCCGCTTTTCGCTGTGCTGTTTTTTGGCATCAGCCTGTTCCGATATCTCTATGCCAAACGCAGAAACAAGCGTATCCCCGGCACCTATACGGACGCTCAGATGAAATCCCGTAAGGTTTGGCTGATCGTGTCCTCCGTTGTTGCGGGTATTCTCGCTGTTGTGGTATTGACATTCATCGGATTACTTATGATGGCGGTCGCCTTCATGTGAGGCAGCTATGGACGACAAGATTTTCTATCGACTTTTGATTGCGGTGCTGGCGATATGTATGATCGCCACAATCGCTCATCTGATTTATGCCATAGATGCGTACCAGCACTGTTCCATCATCTACTTCATCGGAAAGGAGCTGTGGTGACATGACGAAAACCGCAAAACAGATCGCCGCACTCATTTCCATCGTGCTCGTATTCGCACTGTTCAATGGATGCATGTACTTACTTCTGACCGGAAGGCTGTCCAACAACTTCAGCGATACCTCCCAGTCAAAGCAGATCGATGTGGCGAAATTTCTCCCTCATGTACCCGAATCTGATCTCGCGAGAATCGATTCCTCCCTCAAGCTGACGGACAACCTCCCGAAGCTTGACGGGGCAGCGGCACTTGTTCCCGTGTATGCCGCAATCGTGGACAACGTCTATCCCAAAGGATGCGTTACCTTTGACGGCGGTGTATTCGATGACAGCAACTACTACGGTGAGAACTTTGCCGATGACAGTGCCATGCAGTACAAAAACACCGTCCGCGGCTACAAAGCGATTGTGGACGGTGACACGGATATTCTGTTCTGCGCCGGACCGTCTGAAGAACAGAAGCAGTATGCCGAGGAACAGGGCGTGGAACTTATCTATGTTCCTGTGGGACTGGAAGGATTTGTGTTCTTCGTCAACGAAAACAATCCCGTAGACAGCCTGACGGTTGACCAGATCCGCGACATCTACGGCGGTGTGTATACCAACTGGAAAGAGGTCGGCGGCGCTGACCGTGTGATAAATCCCGTGACGCGCCTGGCCGGAAGCGGAAGTCAATCGGCGATGGATTCATTTATGAAAGGCAGAGAGATCGCTCCGAAGTCGATTTTCTCCGTCACCGGTGCCTCCATCGGCTTCTCCTTCCGATACTACATGGACGGACTGGTAGCAAATGACAACGTAAAAATGCTCGCTCTGAACGGTGTATATCCAAGCGCGGAGAACATCCGGAACGGAACATATCCCATCATCGCAAAGTTTTACGCCATCTACCGCGCCGACAATACAAATCCGAACATTCCCGTACTGATCGACTGGCTTCTCTCTGATGAAGGACAGACGCTGATCGAAGAAAGCGGATATGTAAGAATCAATTAAATATTTTCAATACTCATGCAACCTTTTCCGAAAATTTCCGAGTAGATAAGTGAAGAGCTCTTAAACCCACAGAAAGGGGTGACAACATGGACGATAAACAAATCGTCACGCTGTACTTTGAGCGCAATGAG
>JAFQDR010000123.1 GCA_017415945.1 Oscillospiraceae bacterium | reverse complement strand
GAAGTCAATGGGAACGCCCCAGGAGAAGCTGGTGCGGGATACGCACAGGTCTTCCAGACCGGGCTTGATGAAGTTGTTGATCATTTCGTTGACGCGGGAACGGGGCTCCAGGAACTCGCCGCCCTCCAACAGCTCCTGAATGGGCTTTGCGTACTTGCTCAGCTTGAAGAAGTATGCCTCCTCCTGTGCGGGCTTGACTGCACGGCCACAGTCGGGGCACTTGCCGTCCACCAGCTGGGATTCGGTCCAGAAGCTTTCGCAGGGAGTGCAGTACATGCCTTCGTAGTGGCCCTTGTAAATGTCGCCGTTGTCGTACATGGCCTTGAACACCTTCTGGATGGCTTCCACATGGTAATCATCGGTGGTGCGAATGAAGCGGTCGTTAGAGACGTTCATCAGCTTCCACAGGTCCTTAACACCGCGTTCGCCTTCAACAATGTTGTCTACGAACTGCTGAGGGGTGACCCCTGCTTCCTTTGCCTTTTCTTCGATCTTCTGACCGTGCTCGTCGGTGCCGGTCAGGAACATCACGTCCTTGCCCAGCAGTCTCTGGTAGCGTGCGATGGTGTCGGTCACTACCGTGCAGTAAGTGTGGCCGATGTGCAGCTTATCGGAGGGATAGTAAATGGGAGTTGTAATATAAAACTTACCCTTGTTTTCCATAGTCGGTTTCTCCTTCGTTCTCTATTTCTCGCCGCAGCGCAAACAGCGCCGCATGGTTGTGTTTAATCTTCGGGGGTCTCTTCGCCGATATTGCCCTCGTCAGTCACGGGAGGCGGAGGCGGTACGAGGGTAGGTGTGACCTCGGGTACCGGTGTGGGTGTGGGCACCGGGGTAGGCGTAGGTACGGGCGTAACCTCAGGTGCCGGTGTGATCTCGGGCACAGGTGTCACCGCGGGGGTAGCCTCGGGAGGAGGCGTCTCCGCAGTATCATCTCTGGGATATTCTACCTCGCCCTCGGGGAACAGATACAGGTCAATGCCCATCTTTTCCTCGCTGATCAGCTCGTTGGTGGTGCTGTTGTACACCTTGCGGGTGGCCTGTGCGTAGTTGCCTGTCTGCACCTCGGGGTATGCGGGATCGGTAAATGCCCCCCAAGAGCCGCGGCTGAGCTTCACATAAGTACCGTCGTCGGTGCCCCAAATGCTCAGGGTCAGGTTCTTGTCGTCGGGCACCGCACTGATGCGGATGGGGTACTCACGGTTGTTGGTGATCTTCAGCTCGGGTCCGCCCCAGGACACGGTAGCGTCATAGCCCATGGGCATATAGTTGACACGCATACTGTGGTTCTGACGTTCGTCGATCTGCAGATTACTCAGCAGAGAGCAGTAATACAGTGCGGAGGATACCTGACAGATGCCGCCGCCGTAAGCCGCGACCACTTCCCCTGCCTGATAAGCTCCTGCCAGCTGGTAACCACGCTCGGGGGTACGCTCGCCCAGTGCGGCATTGTAGTCCACCTGCTCACCGGGCATGAGCACCATACCGTCCAGCGCCTCGCAAGCCAAAGCGATATTGGTTTTGCGCTTTTCACTGCTCCATTCAATGGTGGTGACGCTCTCCGCCAGCTGGGTTCGGAACAGCACCTCCTCCAAATGGGCCTTGGTGTACTTGGGCATAGTCACCGTCACATCCAGCACGATGGTATCGCCCAGAGCCCCGGCATCCCACTTGGTCATGGCAGCAGCCTTGTCAAACTCCATGCCGATAACTTCCTCGGAGATCTCGCCGCTTTCCTTATCATACACCGCATCCGCGGGCTCTACACAGTATTGCTCGTAAATGTCGGGAATTTCGTTTTCCAGACTGTCGTCTGCTGCGGGGATATAGTTCATGGGGCCGTACTTGCAGTCGTCAATGGCATCCATGAGCATATCCAGCATGGCTCCACGGTCCAGATACACCCGTGCCGCACCCTTTACAAAGGTCAGGGTCTTAGCATCGGCATCAAACACGACCTCATTGCCCAGCTGCTCCAGGGCAGCGTCCGCCGCCGTATCCAGCAGGGACTTGATGTAGGACTCCGCAGGCTCGCTGATGATTTGATTGGACAGGTCGGTGCCCACGGTGCCGCTGCGGATATATTGCAGAGCGTTGGAGATCACGCTGCCGCTTCTGCCGTACGCAAAGGCAGCTTCCGCCATTTCCTCTGCGGTAGCGGTCACGCCCACATCCGCATAGGTCAGAGCCAGTCTGCCGCCGGGGAACTTCAGGCTCATGGCAGTGTCCGCTGCCTCCCCAAAGCCTCGATCCTCCAGCAGGTCTGCCGCTTCTTCCATGGTCAGACCGCCCAGCTCCACATCAAACATCCACACATTGGGATAAATGGTGTCCAGCTTGGAAATGTGCATGATCACGCCGCCGATCAATGCGCCGCACATGAGAATCAGTGCTGCCGCGATGCCTGCCGCAATGGCCTTCACATGGCTCTTGCGCTCCGGGGGCGCAGCCGATACGGGGGCATCGGGTGCCGACTCGGGCAGCAGCTCATCCAGTGCCTGACGGCAGGATGCCTCGATCTGCTCCTCGGTCAGCTCCGGCTCGTCCGATTCTTCCTCGGCTTCCACCGCATCAAACAGTACGGTTGCGGCCTCATCCGCCGTTTCCTCAGCGTCTCGAGTCTCCATAGCTGCTTCCTCTGCTGCCTCGGGCACGGGCTCCGTCTCTGCCGTGGGTTCGGCTTCGGGCGCGGGCATAGGCACAGGAGCCTCCTCCCCGAACTCTGCCTCTATTTCTCGGAGAATGGCTTCCACTTCTGCATCCAGCAGTGCGCCGTTCTCCCGATTATGTTCAAATTCTTTCAATTATCGCCCCTCCTTTGGGGAAATTCATGGGTTATTACAGGCCTCTCATGGACTGCAGGAACAGTTCCTCGTCGCTCATAGGCAGTTCTTCCCGCTCCCGCTGCTCCAGAATGTCCAGAATATAGGGCACGCCGATGGCATTCTGCTGTGCCTGCACATCCAGCAGCTCGTTGATGAGGATGTTGGACACCAAGAAGCCCGATGTGGTAAAGCACCAGCTGCCGTTTTCCCGCTGCTCGGTCCAGCCCTTTTCTTCAAAGAAGCGGAGCTTTTCCTCCAGGGGGCCAAAGTCCGCACGGAAGCGCTTGGTGTAGTCTGCGGGGTCGATGCCCTCTGCCATGCGCATTCGCAGCATGACATATTCATTGGCCACTTCCAGACCGTCGATTTTTTCGTATTCGTCTACGATCTCTCCGCCCTTCATGACCCCATCGATATACTGCTTCAGGTCACTGACATAGCTGTAACGCAGCCCGTCCACATAGGAGTGGGCACCGGGGCCGAAGCCCATGTAATCCTCCTGCTTCCAGTAGCGGGAGTTGTGGAGAGAGTCGAAGCCTCGGTGGGCGAAGTTGGAGATCTCATACCGCTTGAAGCCGAAGCGCTCCAGATATTCCGCGGCATAAATGTACATATCCGCCTGGGTGTCGTCATCGGGGATGACGGGGGTATCGTGGTACACCTCATACATGGGGGTACCTTCCTCCAAACGCAGCCCATAGCAGGAAATATGATCGGGCTTCCAGCGGATGATCTTGCTGAGGGTATCCGCCCAGTCCTCCTTGGACTGCCCGGGGAGTCCATACATCAGATCCACGCTGATGTTCTTGAAGCCCGCCTGTCTTGCGGAGGTATAGGCCTTGAAGGCCTGGGCGTAGGTATGCCGTCTGCCGATGGTCTTGAGCACCTCGTTGTTTGCCGACTGCACACCCATGGATATGCGGTTGACCCCTTCCTTATGCAGCATCCGCAGGTCAGCCAGCTGCATACTGTCGGGATTCATTTCCACGGTGATCTCCGCATCCCGCAGCAGTCTGCCCCCGGACTTGATGACCTGCAAAATTTCGCACAGGAACTCCGCACCGTAGTAGCTGGGGGTGCCGCCGCCGAAATACACCGTATCGATGAAGTAGGGCTGCATACGGGGCAGGGATTCCTCAATATGGGTCAGCAGGGCATCCTGATACGCCTGCATCATGGTTTCCTTCCCTGCGCAGGAGTAAAAGTCACAGTATCCGCACTTGCTGGCGCAGAAAGGAATGTGGATATATAAGCCTAAGGTTTGCGGTGTCTGCATAGCAGCCGCTCCTTTCCTTTGTAATTAGAACAGAGAGCACACCAGCTCGGTGTATTCCGCGGGGTCGTCAATGGGCATACCCGCAATGAGGGATGCCTGCCCGAACAGAACCTTGGTCATATGGACGCAGCGTTCTCTGTCGTTCTTGTAAGCCTCCCGTACCTTTTCGATAGAGGGGTGCTTGGCGTTGATTTCCAGCACACGGGCAGCACGAACGGTGCCGTCGTCACCGGGTACGGAGCGGAAATAGCGTTCCATTTCGAGAGTGATCTGACCTTCGCTGGTCAGGCACACGGGGTAGGATACCAGACTGGTGGAGAAGCGCACGTCCACCACCTGACCCTTCAGAGTGTCCAGCATAAATTCCAGCAGTTCCTTTTCTTCCTCCATGGCCTTTGCGGTCTCTGCCTTTTCCTCCTCGGAGAACAGACCCAGATCGCCCTTGGACACGTTCTGGAAGAAGGCCTCACCCTGATGATCCAGGGCACGAACCACAAATTCGTCCACAGGATCGGTGAGATACAGCACCTCGTAGCCCTTGCGGCGGACTGCCTCGGTCTGGGGCATACGCATGGCGGTGCGAAGGTTATCTGCGCAGACATAGTAGATACGGTCCTGACCCTCGGGCATATTGTCCACATATTCCTGCAGGGTGCACTGGCGGTCGGTATCCACATGGAACAGCAGCAGGTCACGCACCATCTCACGCATATCTTCCTTGGCGGAAACGGTGGAGAACTTCAGCTGATGCCCGAAGGCTGCGTAGAACTCCTCGTACTTTTCACGGTCGTTGTTGCGCATCTTAATGAGCTCACCCTTGACCTTCTTGGTCAGATTATTGGAGATGACACGGAGCTGACGGTCGTGCTGCAGAATTTCGCGGGAGATATTCAGGCTCAGATCGGGGCTGTCCACCACGCCGCGGACAAAGCGGAAGCAGTCGGGCAGAATGTCCCCGCAGTATTCCATGATCATCACGCCGTTGGAGTACAGGCGCAAACCGGGCTTAAAGTCACGGGAGTAGAAGTCAGCGGAGGGGGTGGAGGGAATAAACAGCATAGCCTTGTAGGTGATGCTGCCCTCGGCGTTCACACGAATGACGGAAACGGGATCCTTGGTGTCATAGAACATCTTCTTGTAGTATTCCATGCACTCCTCATCGGACACCTCGCTCTTGCTGCGCTGCCAGATGGGAACCTGGGTGTTCATCACCACTTCCACCATGTCGGTGATAAATTCGTACTTGGGACGGCCCTGCTCGTCCAGTTCTTCGGACTCTACCCAGTGGGGGTCTTCAATGTCCATGGCAATGGGCCAGCGGATGTAATCGGAGTACTTGCGCACCAGATCGCGGATGATGAACTTGTCCATGTAGCCGGTGAACTTTTCCCCGTCGGTATCGGGCTTAATGTGCATGATGACATCGGTGCCAACGGTGGTCTTTTCGGGGCACTCGGATACGGTGTAGCCGGTGGTGCCTGCGGATTCCCACTTTGCCCCCACGGTTTCGCCGTACTTCAGACTCTTGACGGTAACGAAGTCGGACACCATAAAGGCGGAGTAGAAGCCTACGCCGAACTGACCGATGATGGAGCTGTCCTCCATGAGCTCACCGTTTTCGCTCTTAAACTTCAGAGAGCCGGACTGTGCGATCACGCCCAGATTCTTTTCCATGTCCTCCTGATTCATGCCGATCCCGTTGTCGCTGACGGTAATGGTACGGGCTTCGGGATCCACGAAGATCTTGATCTTGTAGTCATCACGGGTGTAGGGCACGTTCTCGTCGGTGAGAGAGGCATAGCACAGCTTGTCGATGGCATCGGATGCATTGGAAATAATTTCACGGAGGAAAATTTCCTTGTGGGTGTAGATGGAATTGATCATCAGATCCAGCAAACGCTTGGATTCTGCTTTGAACTGTTTCTTTGCCATATTGGCCTCCTGTATATGAAATAATAATATACCGTTTATAGCCTCCCTTGCCGAAAGGGAGGGGGGACCGCTTGCGGTGGAGGGATTCACATTCACCATGCAAAGGGTCACTGTTCGAAAGACATACTTTTCGATTGTACAATTCTGCAATATAGTATTATAACACAAATTACGACGTTTTCAACCGAAAGAATGTTTCTGACACAATTAAATAATGTAGGGGCGAACAATGTTCGCCCGTTTTCCCCGCATATCGTACATTTTCATATTCCCCATTTGGATTTCTTGTGCTATACTGTCTCCATATTACCAAAAACCAAAGGAACATAAGCTCATGCGTAAATTTCTCCCCTATCAGCAATATGATGTCCGTGCCATTGAGGAATGGCTGAACAAGCAGTCCATGGCAGGCTATCGGCTTGTAAAAATGGATGGGGTCTTCCCCACCTTCAAAAAATACATCGACCACCAGTACCACTATCGTGTGCGGTATATTCCCGAGGGCAAGCCCACAGGCTATACCCACTACTGGGGCAAGCTGTATATTTACGAATCCCAAGACAAAACCGCCCTGCCCGCAGCTTCCTATGTAAAGGACTCCGAGCTGGCAGCCCGTGACCGCAAAATCCCCTTCTATGCGCTGGCACTGATGGTGGCATTGTTTGCCATTCTGGACGCAGTGTATCGGGGTTATGCCACGGCATCTCCGCTGTTTCTGGGTGCCGCTGCCGTCACCGTCATGGCAGAGCTTGCATGGCTGGTGCTGATTTTCATGGACTACAAGCGCGGCGGTGACATTGCCAAGGGCAAGCTGAACACCGATGTGCAGCCCCCCAACCCCAAGCACAAGCGGCTGACTCTCATCGTCAGCATTGTGACCATCATTGCTATGGTCATTGCAGTCTTCACCGTACCCACCGCCATCTAAAATCAAGGCATAACCACAAATCAACCCCTCCATGTGAAACACGGAGGGGTTTGCATATTTCACAGCCATATATCGGGGCTGTACTGTTCAAAGATAATGCCGTCCTGATTTTTCTTATCCGTCAGGCTCTTGCTGGTCCAGCTGAACTTCATGGCCCCCATCAGCTCCGCAATGCGGGTACCCAGAGGCTTCTTCCCCAGCTTATAGGCAATGAAATGGGGTCTGCCAATGAAATTGGTAAGGCTGTGGGCCAAGGCAAATGCCAAGGGCTTGGGCTGCTCCGTATAGAACTCCATAGGCTGGGCAAGCTGACCGCGGATGTATTTAGGAGCATTCTTCTTCCACCAGCCCACAATACGGGGGTCGAAGCTCTCAATGCACACGTCCCCCACATAATTCTCCAGCAGAGCACAGGTCTTCTCGCACAGCTCATACTTGCGGGGGCCTGTTTTCAGCTCCAGCACCATGGGGCCCGCACCTGCATAGACCGCCAGCACCTCGGTAAACAGGGGAATGTGATGCTCGGTGCCCAGCAGACGCAGCTGCAGCAGCTCGTCATAGGTGAAGTCCTCGGTCTTGGCATCCACCCCGCACATACGCAGCAGGTCGTCATCGTGGAAGACGATGATTTGGTCGTCCTTGGTAATATGCACGTCCAGCTCGATGCCGTAGCCCATTTCAGCAGCCAGACGGAAGGCGGGCAGGCTGTTTTCGGGCACCCGCTCGTCCCCGCTGTGGAGACCGCGGTGGGCATAATATCTTCCAAGGAAGGGTGCCTTTTTCTCCTTCTCCGCCTTTGCGGGAGCAAGGGCAAAGGCCGCGGCGGCACCTGCCACAACAGCAGTCCCGATCAAAATATTGGTGAGCTTGGACATGGTCATTCTCCTTTGCGTTTTTGATGCTTTCATTGTAGCCTCGCGCTGCCGCAAAGTCAAGAATTCGTAATTTCCATATATACAATCTTGCAACCGCACCCATAATTGGGTACAATAAAGCCATCTTACAGAAAATAGGTGAAAACATGAAACTCAACTATAAGCGCACACTGCTGGTGGGCTTCGCCTTCTTCCTCATCAGCTTATTCTGGCAGGCCTACGACAGCACCATCCCCCTGCTGCTGACCAACAAGTTCGGTATGTCCCAGGGCTGGTCGGGGGTCATCATGGCCATCGACAACATTCTTGCGCTGTTCCTGCTGCCTCTGTTCGGCACCCTGTCCGACAAGGTCAACACCCGCTTCGGCAGACGTACCCCCTTCATCGTCATCGGCACCACCGTTGCCGCTGTGGCTCTGGTGGCACTGAGCTTTGTGGACGCTGCCCAGCTGCAGAACATTTCCAAGGTCTCCGCCATCGACGATCCTGCCGCACTGGAGATTTTGTACGAGGCCTATGCCGACACCGAGCTGCTGACCCCCGAGGGTGAGCACTTTGTCCTGTCCGAACGCTTCTCCGAGGATGAATTTGTTTCCATCACCTCCAAGATCACCGACGAAAACGGCAAGTCCGTCACCAACCCCGACTACACCAATTACATCGTCCCCGCTCGTCAGGCATACGCCGCAGGGGTCACCGCCTCCAATCCCTCTACCCTGATCCTCTTTGTGGCCCTGCTGCTGATCGTGCTGCTGGCCATGGCAACCTTCCGCTCCCCCGCGGTGGCACTGATGCCCGACGTAACCATTAAGCCCCTGCGAAGCAAGGCCAACGCCATCATCAACCTTATGGGTACCGCAGGCGGTATTCTGGTGCTGGTGCTGGGCATGGTATTCGCCACATCCGCAGTGCAGAACTCCCTCATGTCCTACACCCCCTTCTACGGCGTCATCGCAGGCATTATGCTGCTGTCTCTGCTGATTTTCCTGAGCACCGTCCGTGAAAAGAAGTGGGCAGAGGAAATGCGTGCCGACTCCGTGAAGTACGGCATTGAGGAGGAAGAAGACACCGATGACGGTGAGAAACGGGGTCTGAGCAAGGCAGAATTTAAATCCCTCATCTGCATTCTGGCCTCTATTGCACTGTGGTACTTCGGCTACAACGCCGTCACCTCCAAGTACGCCGTATATGCTGCCAATGTGCTGCAGAAGGACTACAACACCACCATGCTCATTGCACAGGGTGCCGCCATCGTAACCTACCTGCCCGCAGGTATGATTGCGTCCAAGATAGGCAGAAAGAAGACCATTATGGGCGGCGTGGTCATGCTGGCAGGTGCATTCGGCATTGCATCCCTCATGCGTGCAGGCAGCCCCACTGTTGTGATGAACATTCTGTTTGCTATGGCGGGCATCGGCTGGGCAAACATCAACGTCAACTCCTTCCCCATGGTTGTGGAAATGTGCAGCGGCGCCGACATCGGCAAGTACACGGGCTTCTATTACACCGCCTCCATGGCTGCTCAGATCGCCACCCCCATGCTGTCGGGTATTCTCATGGACAAGATGGGCATGACCGTTCTGTTCCCCTACGCCTGCATCTTTGCCGCACTGGCGTTCGTGACCATGTCTATGGTAAAGCACGGCGACAACAAGGTGGAAGCCAAAACAGGCCTGGATGCCTTCGATATCGACGACTAACAAAAAAGCACCCATACGGGCTTTTTGTTAAGTAAGAAGTAATAGTGAAAAGTGAATAAGTATGGTCAAACCCAATTCTCACGAATTGGGTTTGTAATAAAAAGGCATTTATAATAAGTAATTCAATTCAAAGAATTGGATTTCACCACTTCTCTTCACTCTTCTCTTTTCTCTCTTCACTATAATAAAAATCTCCTCGTCCAAGGGACGAGGAGTTATTTTTATTATACGATTCCCTGTGCCATCATAGCTTCGGCTACCTTCAGGAAGCCTGCTACGTTTGCGCCGACCATCAGGTCGCCGGGCTTGCCGCATTCTACGGATGCATCATAGCATGCCTTGTAGATCTTCTGCATGATGCCGTGGAGCTTTTCATCTACTTCTTCGAAGCTCCAGCTCAGACGCATGGAGTTCTGGGTCATTTCCAGACCGGAGGTAGCTACGCCGCCTGCGTTGGATGCCTTGCCGGGGGAGTACAGCAGACCCGCGCCCTGAACCGCAGCGATTGCTTCGGGGGTCAGAGGCATGTTTGCGCCTTCGAATACGCCCATGCAGCCGTTTGCGATCAGAGCCTTTGCGCCTTCAACATCCATTTCGTTCTGGGATGCGCAGGGCAGAGCGATGTCGCACTTGACGTTCCAAATGTTCTTGCAGCCTTCTACATACTGTGCGCCTTCCACTTCCTGCGCGTAAACGGAGATACGAGCACGGCGCTTCTGCTTAATATCAAACAGCACCTTGAAGTTGATGCCGTTGGGGTCATATACATAGCCCTGAGAGTCGGACATTGCAACGACCTTGCCGCCCAGCTGGGTAGCCTTTTCCGCTGCGTACTGTGCAACGTTGCCGGAGCCGGAAACAACAACGGTCTTGCCTTCGAAGCTGTCGTTCTTCAGATACTTCAGAGCTTCCGCTGCGAAGTAGCACAGGCCGTAGCCGGTAGCCTGGGTACGAGCCAGAGAGCCGCCGAAGCTCAGGCCCTTGCCGGTGAGCACGCCGCCGTCGAAACGGTTGACGATGCGCTTGTACTGACCGAACATATAAGCGACTTCACGAGCGCCTACACCGATGTCACCTGCGGGAACGTCGGTGAACTGACCGATGTGGCGGTACAGCTCGGTCATAAAGCTCTGGCAGAAGCGCATGACTTCGCCGTCGGACTTGCCCTTGGGGTCAAAGTCGGAGCCGCCCTTGCCGCCGCCCATGGGCAGGGTAGTCAGAGAGTTCTTCAGGGTCTGTTCAAAGCCCAGGAACTTCATAATGGACAGGTTAACGGAGGGATGGAAACGGATGCCGCCCTTGTAGGGACCGATGGCGGAGTTATACTGTACACGGAAGCCGCGGTTGACACGGACAACACCTGCGTCGTCCACCCAGGGAACGCGGAATTCGATCACACGTTCGGGTTCTACGAAGCGTTCAATGAGACCGTTCTTTTCCCATTCGGGGTGCTTGTCGATGACCAGCTCCAGAGATTCAAAAACTTCCTTAACAGCCTGCAGGAATTCAGGCTCGTGTGCGTCGCGCTTGACAACGTCGGCGTATACCTTATTGAGATATTCGTTGGTAAACATAAGGTCCTCCTAAAATTTTCCTTGAGATGGCATATTATAGCACAGTTTGCCACGCTAAAGCAATAGAGTATTCGACAAAATTCCCGAAAGTTTTTCATGTTATTTCACAAAGTCGGCCTTGTTCGCCCCGGACGGTCCGCAATTTCAACACCGTGCCTTACAGGTGCAGATAGCATCCGCCTCACAAGCCTCTCCTTTTAAGGAGAGGTGGATTTTGCCGAAGGCAAAAGACGGAGAGGTAATCATTGATCCTTTTTTCGACCACCCAGTCAGCTTCGCTGACAGCCCTCCTTATGGTCGGAGGGCCTTTCACCGCTATAAGCATTTCACACCCCCCAGTTAAACTGGGGGTGTATTGTCCTAAAGGCCAATACAAAGCGGCGGGAGCAAGCCCCCGCCCTACTTTTCGCTATTCTCTCAACCATAAATAAAACGCACCCTTGCGGGTGTCCGCTGCACCCGCCCCCGAATCCTCCTCCCTCGTAGGGACCGTCGTCCCCGACGGTCCGTGCCGCACTCGGTTCTGCTGCATGAGCAAATTAACCACCGCAACTTTCAATTACCGCCGTAGGCGGCGCCCTCGACGCCCCTTGCCGCACTTAGTTGATTGCCCTTGTAAACGAACAAACGGACCGTCGAGGACGACGGTCCCTACGAGTGCCCACAAAGACAACAGGGACGGCAGAGCCGTCCCCTTGTCTGTACTGCGTTACTTCTGCGCAAAAACTCTACAAGAGATGTCTTGTAAAATCAGCACTTTAAAAAATACTGCTGTATAATGAAAACCCAAGCATAAACAGGAGGTATTTCCACAATGCATGATAAACAACGTGAAATCAAAAATCTTTCTCATAACATCAAACAGCTGCGGCAATCCCACAATCTATCAAAAAAATCCATGGCAAAAATCATGGGCATCGGAGTAGGAAGCTTGACCAAATTGGAAAATGGAATCCTACCCCCAAGAGCGGATGTGAATTGTCTGCTGAACCTTCATAAGTATTTTGGAATCTCCATATCAGACCTGTTTCAAGTCCATTCGGAGGAGCAATAAGGCTTCGCGCCATGTAGGGCGGGGGCTTGCTCCCGCCGTGCCGCACGCGGTTCTGCTGCATGGGCAAATTAACCACCGCAACTTTCAATTACCGCCGTAGGGGGCGGCGCCCTCGACGCCCCTTGCCGCACTTAGTTGATTGCCCTTGTAAACGAACAAGCGGACCGTCGAGGACGACGGTCCCTACAAACTTCCCGTAATAAAAAGGCACACCCGCAGGTGTGCCTTTTGTCATATCTTATTTTTCTCTCGACCACATATAGCAGTAGGCCTGTGCCCAGGAGCCGAAGTGCTCCTCACGGATCAGTCGGCGAACCTCATCCTTGGTATACCAGTTGGCGTCGATCTCCTCCCCACCGGTATCGTAATGCTGCAGCTCGCCGTCGGCAATGCCCAGCACGCAGGAGGTGGTCTCGTTGGAGATGCCCACAGCGCAGAACGCGCCCTTCAGCACATCCCGCACCTCGACCATATCCAGCCCCGTTTCCTCCTTCAGCTCACGGACGGCACACTCTTCGGCAGTCTCGCCGGGGTCAATGAGCCCTGCGGGGAGCCCGAAGATGACCTTACCCAGCTCACAGCGGAACTCCCGCACCAGCAGAATATGCTCGTCGGAAGGGTCGTTGATGATCATGACCACCGCATCCGTGGGATGGTCGTGGAGCTGGAGAGAGCTGTGGAGTTCATGGTCACGGGACACCATTTCATAGACCTTTTCGTTGCCGTTGGCGTCCTTGTAGGTCACGTTGTAATAGTCCAAAAACTTGCCCGCATGGACCTTTTCAATGTTCTGGTATTCCATTACTTGCGCTCCGCTGCCTTCTTGGCTGCCTCCACAACATGGCTGACCAGCACAGCGGTGGTCACTGCGCCCAGCCCACCGGGAACGGGGGGGATGGCGCTGACCTTGGGTGCGACCACACCGAAGTCCACGTCGCCGCAGAGCTTGCCCGTTGCAGGGTCGTTGTTGATGCCCACGTCGATAACGGTCTGGTGGGGTGCGAAGTATTCCGCTCCGTATGCCTTGGCGCGGCCCGTAGCCAGCACCACGATGTCAGCCTCACGGGTCACATCTGCCAGCTTGGGGGTACGGCTGTGGCACAGGGTCACGGTAGCGTCACGGTCGTTCAGCAGCATAGACACAGGCTTGCCGATGACCAGAGAGCGGCCAACCACAGCAACCTTCTTGCCGCGCAGTTCAATGCCGTAGTAATCCAGCATTTCGATGACTGCCTGTGCGGTGCAGGGCGCAAAGCCGATGCCGCTGCCGGTGAACACGCCGCCCAGAGACATATCGGTAATGCCGTCTACGTCCTTTGCGGGGTGGATGGAGTGTCGGATCCATTCGCCGTCAATGTGCTCGGGCATGGGACGGAACAGCATGATGCCGTGTACCAGAGGGCTCTTGTTCAGGGTGTCGATGGTTTCCAACACCTTTTCGGTAGTGGTTCCCTGAGACATGGTTGCGGATACGGCACTGACGCCGCCTCTTGCCATATTCTTCTTGATGCTGTTTTCATAGGAAATGTCGGCGGGGTTTTCGCCTACACGGACCAGAGCCACAACAGGGGTAATCCCCTGTGCCTCCAGTGCCTTGGCGGTCTTCATCGCCTTGTCGTAGATAGCCTCCGCAACGGGCTTGCCTTCCAGCAAAATCGTACTCATGGTATATATCTTCCTTTAGTTCTTCAGTTTTTCAAATACAAATTCGTAGGTCTCGTCAGCCTGCTTCCAATACTTATTCATCAGGCTTTCCACTTCTCCATTCATGCGCCCTGCGTACACACGATCCTTCATCAGTCGGGTGTTGGCCAGCACATTCAGAGCCGCACCGTACATAGCAGCCCAGCAGAACACCACGCCCGTGCCCGCATCGGACACAGCCAGCACGCTGCCCTTTTCCGCAAACTGGCGGTGCAGCTCAATCATACGGCAGCTGAGCCGCAGGATCTCCATGGGAGCCTCCGCCGCTTTCCGCAGACACTGCTCCATGACCTGCTCATAGTCGGGGTCGGACTTGTCCTTGGCGTAGGCCTTGGACAGAGGGGCGAAGCCGTCGGCATCCTTCTGGATGAGCTTGGTCAACTCCTTCTGCAGGCTTTCCGCCTCATGCATCAGCAGGTACATATCCGTTTCCACGTCCGCATATTTCTTTTTGCCCACGGTGAGATTACCCACCATGCAGCCCAAGGCAGCACCCAATGCACCCACCAGAGCGGATGCACCACCGCCGCCGGGCACAGCATCCTTGCTGCTCAAAGCGGTGAGAAAATCATCGATTCGATAGCGGGAAAATTCCATAATACCTCCGTGTAATGTCAGTTTGTTTACAGCAGTTAATAAGAGGGTGCCTTCCCCTTGTAGGGGAAGGGGGACCGCTCGCGGTGGAAGAGGTCAAAATAAATCCGCGAAGCGCACATTATAAGCAGTTCACGTATTCGCCGTGGTGCAGCTTTGTCTTTTGCTACACCGCTGACCTCCTCAGTCAGCCGCTCGTACCTCGCGTCTGCCAGCTCCCCCTGAAAGGGGAAGCCACGCCCCGAAATCACAGGGCTAATTTATTTAGAACAGGCCGGTGATCTTGCCGTTTTCGTCAACGTCGATCTTTTCCGCAGAGGGAACCTTGGGCAGACCGGGCATGGTCATCACGTCACCGGTGAGGGCAACGATGAAGCCTGCGCCTGCGGAAACCTTCAGGTTGCGCACGGTGATCTTGAAGCCCGTGGGCGCACCCAGCTTTGCGGGGTCGTCAGAGAAGGAATACTGGGTCTTTGCCATGCAGATGGGCATTTTGTCCAGCCCCAGATCGGTCAGTTCCTTCAGCTGCTTCACCGCATTGCCAACCAGCTCAACGCCGTCGGCACGGTAAATGCGCTTTGCAATGGCTTCGATCTTTTCCACAATACCCAGCCGGTCATCGTAGCAGTATTCAAATTCGTTGGGCTGTTCACACAGACGGATGACTTCCTCTGCCAGTGCGATACCGCCTTCGCCGCCCTTGCCCCAAACCTCGGACAGAACAGCATTTGCCCCCAGCTCCTTGCACTTTGCCTCTACCAGAGCCAGCTCGGCCTCGGTATCGGTGGGGAAACGGTTGATAGCAACCACTGCGGGCAGCTTAAACACCTGAGTAATGTTTTCCACATGGCGCAGCAGGTTGGGCAGACCCTTTTCCAGAGCCTCCAGATTTTCGGTGTTCAGATCGGCCTTGGCAACGCCGCCGTGCATCTTCAGCGCACGGACGGTGCCGACGATGACGACTGCATCGGGCTTCAGGCCTGCAATACGGCACTTGATGTCCAGGAACTTTTCCGCACCCAGATCCCCGCCGAAGCCTGCTTCGGTGACAGCATAGTCAGCCAGCTTCATAGCCAGACGGGTAGCGGTGACGGAGTTACAGCCGTGTGCGATATTTGCGAAGGGGCCGCAGTGTACAAACGCGGGGGTGTGCTCCAGAGTCTGCACCAGATTGGGCTTCAGTGCGTCCTTCAGCAGCGCAGCCATGGCCCCCTGTGCCTTCAGATCACCTGCGGTAACGGGCTTGCCGTCGTAGGTGTAGGCAACGATCATGCGTGCCAGACGAGCCTTCAAATCAGCGATACCGTCTGCCAGACACATAACTGCCATGATTTCGGAAGCAACGGTAATATCGAAGCCGTCTTCACGGGGAACCCCCTGCATTCTGCCGCCCAGACCGCAGACGATATTGCGCAGCTGGCGGTCGTTCATGTCCACGCAGCGCTTCCAAGTGATGCGCTTCACGTCGATACCCAGTGCGTTGCCCTGCTGAATGTGGTTGTCCAGCATGGCAGCCAGCAGATTGTTTGCCGCACCGATGGCGTGGAAGTCGCCGGTGAAGTGCAGGTTGATGTCTTCCATGGGCACGACCTGTGCGTAACCGCCGCCCGCAGCGCCGCCCTTGACACCGAAGACGGGGCCCAGAGAGGGCTCACGGAGGGCAATGGCGACCTTCTTGCCGAGTTTATTGAGAGCATCACCCAGACCAACGGTAGTGGTGGTCTTGCCTTCGCCCGCAGCGGTGGGAGTCATAGCGGTAACCAGAATCAGCTTGCCGTCGGGCTTGTCCGCCTGGTCCTTCATGAGGGACAGATCCACCTTAGCCTTGTACTTGCCGTACTGTTCCAGATACTTGTCGTCAATGCCTGCCTTTGTGGCGATTTCGGTGATGGGTGCCATTACGGCACTCTGAGCAATTTCAATATCAGTTTTCATTTGTAACGCATACCCCTTTCAGATTTTAACCAAAGTTGTGCTTATATATTGTAGCACAAAGCCGCGGCAAATGAAATATGTGTCCGCAAATTAACGTAATATTTTTCATTTCCCCGCAGCCAAGCCCCCTTGCCTAAAGGGGGGGTGTCGCGCAAGCGACAGGGGGGATTCATTCCCTTCCCCTCAGCTCCCGTAGGGACAGCCCTTGCCGACGGAATAAGGTAAGTTCCGTCGGCAGATCACCGCAATTTATGCGGAGGCTGCGGCTGTCCTTCTAACGGGCACCCGCGAGGGGCGCCCCTACGACCTCTAACCAACATCTCTGCCCCCATGGAGCTCTTCGAATAACACACTTCCCTGTTGCATTTCCGCGCAAAACCATCTATTATCTCATTAAACGACAACAACGGAGGCTTTTCCATGAATTTACATAAACCCATTCTGTCCCTGACCGCTGCGGCAATTCTGCTGCTGGGCGCGTTTGGCTGCACCCCCAAGGACACCGGGGAGGCCGGCCCCACACCCGCACCCACGGAGGCCGTCACACCCACGCCAACGCCTACACCCACACCGATCCCCACGCCCCAGCACTATACCCTGACCTTTGCGGGGGACTGCACCTTGGGGGGTGCGGAGCAGAGCTATTCCGTAGGCTGCAGCTTTGTCAACACCGTCAAGGAAAACCACACCTATCCCTTTGAAAATGTCATCGACTACTTTGCAAATGATGATTTCTCCATGGTAAATCTGGAGGGGGTTCTGGCGGATCAAAGCACCGCCGTGGTGAAAAAGCATGTGTTCCGAGGCCCCACCCATTTGGTAAATGTCCTGACGGAAAACAGTGTGGAGGCAGTGACCATTGCCAACAACCACACCATGGACCACGGGCAGGCGGGCTATGACAGCACCGTTGCCACCCTCACCGAGGCGGGGGTCACCTTTGCCCAACAGGACGGCAGCTTTGTCTACACCACGGAATCGGGACTGACCTTAGGGGTCTACGCAGTGTCTCTGGATAATCTGAACATTGACCAAATCACCGCGGCTGTATCCGCACTGGATGCCGACCCCACTGTGGACATCGTCATTCTGGCCGCCCACTGGGGCATTGAAAACACCTTTAAGCCCAACGAGGAGCAGCAGCGCATCGGTCACGCCGCCATTGACGCGGGTGCGGATATCGTATTCGGCACCCATCCCCATGTGCTCCAGCCCATTGAGGAATACAACGGCGGCATCATCTACTATTCTCTGGGGAATTTCAGCTTCGGCGGCAACGGGGATCCCAAGGACTACGACACCGCCTTCGTACAGCAGGAGGTCATCCGCGAGCTTGACGGCACCGTGCATCTGGGAGAGCTGACTGTCATCCCCTGCTCCATCAGCACCAACCCCCACCAGAACGACTTCCGTCCCACCCCCTACGCAGCGGACAGTAAGGAATACGCACGTATCATGAGTAAGCTGGACGGAACCTACAGCGGCGGGAACCTGCCATATGATTGATACACAAGTGCATCAATCATATGGAGTGAAGAGAGAATAGTGAAAAGTGAAGAGTTGATGTCAAATCCAATTTTTAAATTGGATTTGTTATAAAAATCATTTAAAACCCCACCAATTCAGCAGAATTGGTGGGTCTTTTTCTTTTCTCTCTTCACCCTTCTCTTTTCTCTCCTATAATTGTTCCTTCCGCATCTGTAAACGCCGACCGCACCTCCAGAACGATTCCGTGTTCCTTGGCCAGCTCCACGCATCGGTCATGGAGCACCTGTGCCCCGTTCCGTGCCATGGCCAGCATATTGTCATAGGAGATCTCCTTCAGCTTTACCGCATGGGAAAATTTTCGAGGGTCGGCGGTATAGACCCCGTCCACATCGGTAAAAATCTCACAACGGTCAGCACCCAGCGCAGCCGCCAGTGCCACCGCCGTGGTGTCGGAACCGCCACGGCCCAAGGTGGTGATTTCTCCCTGTGCGGAAATGCCCTGAAAGCCTGCCACGATGACAATACGCCCTCGGTGCAGCTCCCGCAGCAAGCGAGCGGTATCAATGCGCAAAATGCGGGCATCCCCGTGGACGGCGGTAGTTTCCACCCCCGCCTGCCAACCTGTCAGAGATATGGCAGGATAGCCCATCTCCTCCAAGCACATGGCCATCAGCGCAGCGGACATCTGCTCCCCCGTGGTCAGCAGCATATCCAGCTCCCGAGGCCCCGGGGCACAGCTCAGCTCCGCCGCTTTTTCCAGCAGCACATCGGTGGTATCTCCCTGTGCCGATACCACCACTACCACATCGTATCCTTTGTCATAGGTATGGGAAACGATCCCCGCCGCATACCGTATCCGCTCGGCATCGGCAACGGATGTCCCCCCGAACTTCTGAACTGTCAGCATGATCGTTCTTCCTCCCTGTGGGCATTCAAATCGAATCCCACCGTATTGTATGCGGAAATGCAATCAACTGACATCCCCACGCAACGCCAAATCCATAGAAACAGTAAAGATTGGATTCGTAGGGGCCGATGCCCTCATCGGCCCTTACCATACCACCTATTTTAAGAGGCGTCGAGGGTGCCGCCCCTACATTCACTTTTCACGCAAACAAAAACCGCCCCTGTCCCAAAGGGACAGAGGCGATAACGATTTTGTTGACTCAGCCTGCCAGCAGTTCGGCAGAGACTACGCCGTCGGCATTGCGCACACGCAGAATGAGCTCATCGGGGGTAATGTCCGCATTGTCCAGCTTGGCGGAGATAGTCACAAAGGCCACACCGTCAGAGGGGATGGACTGGTTGATGGTCAGGATGTTGGCACCCACGGAAGCAAAAAGCCCCAGCACACTGCTCAAAATGCCCTGCTTATCCAGAAGGACAGTGTGGAAGGTAAAGATTCGTCCCTGCATCATGTCGCGGAAGGGGATAACGGAATCCTTGTACTTGTAAAAGGCGCTGCGGCTGATGCCCACCTGATTGACCGCATCGGAGACGGTCTTTGCCTGACCGGTAGTCAGCAGCTCACGGGCATGAACCACCTTCAGGAAGATTTCCGGCAACATATCTGCCTGTACGAGATAGAATTTGGGCTGTTCTCTGTCTGCCATAGTGTTCCTCCATGTTTCTTTGCGGTGTCTTCACTCCGCGCATATTTGTTTCTTTGTAATATTTATACCACACAAATGTCCACACTTCAAGTACATATGCAAACTTTGTTGTGTTTGCATACAAATGTCCCTCAAAGCTTGGCGGAACATACCATATTTTTGATCGGAGTGTCTATGAAACAAGCCTTTACCATACTATCGGGAATCCTTGCCGCAGTTCTGCTGCTATGGCTGCTGCGGTATACATTACCTCTGTTCGCCCCCTTCCTGCCCGCATTGGCAGCGGCGGCGATCATAGAACCCGCGGTGCAGGGAATGTGCCGAAGAGGGGTACGGCGAAACATAGCCTCTGCCCTTGTAACCACAGCGGCACTGGGGCTGTGTTTCGGTGTTGTTCTGCTGTGCGCAGTGGGAAGCAGCGGACTGGTTTCCGCCTATGCCGGGAAGGTGCCCGACCTGTTGGTGGTGATCACAGACACTACCCAACAGCTCCGCCATGCTCTGGACACCGTCATGGCATCCATGCCACGAGAGACCGCCGCACAGCTGTCCGTCATGGTCGACGGGTTTGCCGAGCAGCTGTCCGCCCTGCCCACGCGGCTGTCCCGTCAAGCACTGGAGGGCATGACCGCCGTGGCCAAGGCCTCCCCCGACGGGCTGCTGTTTCTCTGTACCGCCGTCATCGGGGTCTATTTCTTTTCTCTGTATTACAGGGATATGGGGGTTTTCTTCCGCCGTCAGCTGTCGGAGCCTATGGCCCGGCGTTTGCACATGGTAGGCACGGTGCTGCGGGAGGCCTTGGGCGGGTATCTGAAGGTGCAGTGCATCCTCAGCGGTGTCACCTTCCTGATTTTGCTGGCAGCCTTCGCCATGATGGACATTCCCGACAGTCTCCCCGCCGCCGCAGGCATCGCTGTCATAGATGCCCTGCCCATTCTGGGTGCGGGTGCGGTTCTGCTGCCTTGGGCGCTGATCGCTTTGCTGCTGGGACGACCCTCCCGTGCCATAGCTCTGCTGGCCATATACGGGGTGCTGCTGGTGGTTCACAATGTGCTGCAGGCAAAGCTCATGGGCAGCCGCTTGGGCCTGCATCCCGTAGCGGCATTGGTAAGCCTGTACGCGGGATGGCAGCTGGCGGGGCTGTGGGGCATGATCGGACTGCCCATGGCGTGCGTGGTGCTTAGCAGCCTGAACAGCAGCGGTGTGATCAAGCTCTATAGATGAAGGAAAGGAGCGTCTCTATTGCAAATCCAATTGGCAAATTGGATTTGACCGCTTCTCTTCACTCTTCTCTTTTCTCTCTTCACTAAAAAATATCCCCCGTCCCAAAGGACAGGGGATATATGAGTCTGTCAAAATACTCCTACGGAGCATTTTGACAGAGATGCCCCCGCTTACGCGAAGGGCAAGCAGGTCTGCCGCGCGCATAATTTGTCCGCAATCTGCGAACAAATTCCACACTTGCAGCCCTATTTGTATTTTTCGCTTCGTACATGCCGGCGCGAAAAATAGATTTGACTTTGTTTCGTCCTTACGGACGAAATTCTGCGAAGCATTTTTTGACAGTCTGAAATATCCCCCGTCCAAAAGGGACAGGGGATACATTTTGCTTTAATGGTCCAGCAGTGTTGCCGCTGCCTGCAGGCGGGCATACAGGTCTGCTCCAATATCATTGAGCACGCCGCCGAAGTCACCGCCCAGAACCACACCGACACCGATGCACACCAGACCCACAGCAGCCAGAACGCACAAGGCGATCACAAAAATCTTCAAAGGACGCTTCACTGTACTTCCACCTCCCGATAACCGTGCTTCCGTGCAACCTCAATGAGGAATCGGGGGAAGCCGGTGGTTGCGGTACGCAGGAACCAGACGGTCATGGTACCCAGTAATAGAGTGACCACTGTCATCAGCAGTGTCAAGCCCAATAGGATCAGCTTGCTTGCCAGCACCGCAGCGGGCAGCAGCTGGAAGATCACCAAATATACCACGGCAGCAAGGCTCACCAGAGTCACCGCAAACACTGCCACATTGGCCAGCGCAAAAATCAGGGTAGCGGGTACGCCCACAATCACTGCCAGCGCAATATAGGGGATCAGGAACAAGTACCGCGCCTTGCGGACCGTTTCCGCAGGCTTTTCGGCTTCCAGAGATACCCCAGATTGTGCCTCCGTCACTGCATTGAAAATCTCCGCAAAGATCTTCTCCTGCCCCGCTCTTTCTTCATACCGCAAGGACACCACGGGAGCCTCTTCCACAACGGGAGCTTCCTCCTCGACGAGAGCCTCTTCCTCGACGGGGGCTTCCTCCTCGACGGGAGCTTCTTCCTCGACGGGAGCCTCTTCCTCAGCGGGAGCCTCTTCCTCAACGGGAGCTTCCTCCTCAACGGGAGCTTCATCCTCGACAGGAGCTTCCTCCTCAACGGGGGCTTCCTCCTCGGCAGGAGCCTCTTCCTCGACGGGAGCTTCCTCCTCAACGGGAGCTTCCTCCTCGACGGGAGCTTCCTCCTCAACGGGGGCTTCCTCCTCGGCGGGAGCCTCTTCCTCGACGGGAGCTTCCTCCTCAACGGGGGCTTCCTCCTCGGCGGGAGCCTCTTCCTCAACGGAAGCTTCCTCCGCAACAGGGGTCTCCTCAACCGCAGCAGCCACCTTTTCTTCGGCAGTGGGCTCGGGGGTGGGTGTATATTGGCGGTGCAGTGTGACCGCCAGCTTCATGGGATTTCCCAATTCTTCCATGGCCTGCAGCCCCGTTTCGGGGTGGTTGATCATGGCGGTAATGCCTTTTAATACCTCAGCCTTATCCCAAGGTGTCATATAAAACAACAGCTGGGTCAGCTCGGCAATATACGATTCTTGACGAGTCATAAATACCTCCCGGTAGATTCGTTTCGTCTGTACATACATTCGCACTTGTCACCAGTATAATCGAAAGCAGTCTTTCGGTCAATGAAATTCCGCTGAAATCCATCGATTTTTGTCGAATAAATCACGAATATCGCCCTCGGGCACTCATAATTCATAAAAACTTCACACCTTATTCATTCCCTTTTCCACAGAACATAGTGTTTCCGCAGCACGCGGTATTCATGCTTCATACAGGAATTTCACTTGACATTGGAACGCTTGACAGATACAATGAATGCGTTAAAATGCATTATTATTTCATTTAATATAGAAAGGTCGTATTTGGTTATGGCGAAAGAAAAAAAAGTAGAACAGATCACCGATATGGAGGTCGACTTTGCCCAGTGGTACACCGACGTGTGCAAGAAGGCGGAGCTCATTGACTACTCCTCCATCAAGGGTGTCTTTGTGTATCGTCCCTACGGCTACGCCATTTGGGAAAACATCCAGAACATTATGGATGCGGAATTCAAGAAGCAGGGCGTAGAAAACGTATATATGCCCATGCTGATCCCCGAATCCCTGCTGCAGAAGGAAAAGGACCACGTAGAAGGCTTTGCCCCCGAATGTGCGTGGGTCACCCACGGCGGCAGCGAAAAGCTGGAAGAACGCTATGCGATCCGTCCCACCTCCGAAACCCTGTTCTGCGAGCACTTTGCAAACGTACTGCAGACCCACCGTCAACTGCCCATGAAGTACAACCAGTGGTGCAGCGTTCTGCGCTGGGAAAAGACCTCCCGTCCCTTCCTGCGTCACCG
>JAFQDR010000122.1 GCA_017415945.1 Oscillospiraceae bacterium | reverse complement strand
TCGGAGTAGGTCTTGGTGGCGGTGTCGAAGCCGAAGGAGCATTCGATGTCCTCGTTCTTCAGGTCGCCGTCGATGGTCTTGGGGCAGCCGATGACCTGCACGCCTGCGTCGTGGGCTGCGAAGTATTCAGCCAGAACCGCTGCGTTGGTGTTGGAGTCGTCGCCACCGATGATAACGATTGCGGTGATGCCGTGCTTCTTGCACACATCCGCTACGATAGCAAACTGTTCTTCGGTTTCCAGCTTGGTTCTGCCGGAGCCGATGATGTCGAAGCCGCCGGTGTTGCGGAACTTGTTGATGTATTCGTCATCGAAAATCAGGTAGTCGTCTTCGATCAGACCGCTGGGGCCGCCCTTGAAGCCGTACAGGACGTTGTCCTTGTTGGTGGCCTTCAGTGCGTCATACAGACCGCACAGTACGTTGTGGCCACCGGGAGCCTGACCGCCGGACAGGATCACGCCGACAACCTGCTTCTTGTCGGGAGCGGTGTTGACACCCTTTTCGAAGGTGATCTCGTTCTTGCCGTAGGTATTGGGGAACAGAGCGGCGATCTTTTCCTGATCGGCTACGCTTTCGGTGGGGTTGCCGTTCTTTACACAGATTTCGGAGATACCGTTTCTCAGGATGCCGGGCAGCTTGGGGCTGTACTGATATCTTGCGATCTGCAGAGGGGAAAGTTTCATATGAATGCACTCCTTACAGTGTATTTTGTAAATGATGGGGGTGTAAAACAATTTCACGCAAAGGTATTATAATCTAATTTTTGGCAATGGTAAATAGGCATTTTTCATGTTTTTGCTGTGTTTACCTATGAAATGTGGACAAAAAGAGGGCTCTACCTCTCAGTCATCCGCTCGTGCCTCGCGTCTGCCAGCTCCCCTACATAGGGCAGCCTGATAAGGTAAGCTGATATAATATAAAAATCCAATTCGCAAGAATTGGATTTTACAATAACTATTCACTTTTCACTCTTATCTATTCACTTCAAAAGTACCCGCCCTGCCGTGGGGCCCAGTTATAACCTGCGGTTCTCGCAGGTGGGTCGCCTCTCCTCAGCATCACTGCTTCCAACGTCCAATCAGGCTCAAAGACCTGACCGGGAGGCCTGCAATCGGAAGAGGAAGTCCGGCATCCCTTATTAGAAATGTAGGTCCAAACGGGCCAAATTCCACGCACAGGGCAGGAAATAAAAATCTTTTGGGAATGTTCGGAACTAAGTGCTCAGCTCCGACGTCCTATGAATGAAATTACTCTTCTTCCTCGTCTTCGCCTGCTTCGATGAGTGCCATGAACATCTCGTAAACGGAGTTCAGCTCATCCTCGTCTTCGATGGAGTAGAAGAATTCTTCGCCGTCTTCTTCGATGGCTTCCAGAATGATGTAGCCATAGTCGGGGTCGGCGGGGTCCATTTCGTCAATATTTGCGGGAACGAACAGATAGTAGGTCTTCCCGTTGAAATCCATGTCGCAGAGGATCTCCAGAACGTGGCTTTCGCCGTTTTCGTCGGTGACGGTCAGCAGCTCGGGAGCAAAGTTTTCTTCGGTCATGTCAGTCCTCCTGTTGTTTTGATCTGCCTATATTGTATAACACAAGCAGACCAAAATCAATCCCCCAATTTTAGCCTGACAAATAAAATCCGAATCCGCTCCGCATGGCGTCTTTTTGCGTCAGACCTCATTTCCCTCTTTGATGGGCTTATGAATTGAGATCCTCCAGCAGCATCAGCAGCTCCCGCCGATTTTCCGCGGTGATGCCTGTGTGCAGCAGGGAGCGATCCCCCGAGGGCAGGGTGTCTACGGGAATTTCCGTGACCTCCAAAAGCCGAGAGGGATTCGACGAGAAAACCGCGACATATCCTCCGTGTTCCTTTACAATATATGCGGCGGTTTGGAAAGATGTGTACTTTTCTTCCACCGCAGGGAAAAATTCTTCTGCGGCAGGCTGACCCGCAAAGCTCAGTGCTGTGGCGGTCATGGCCAGTGCCGCACCGATCACCAAGAGGGTCAGGATGATGAGCTGACGTTTCAGCAGCATGAGCATCCCCTCCGAGAGGTATTGTGTCCAAACGCTTGGGGGATTATACCGATGATATTCCGTGGAAATCTGTAGGGCGGCCGCTTGCTGCCGCCGTACATAGGCAGTTAAGATTTGTATTGCCTGAAATGGCAAGGGAATGTGGAGTGTGTAGATGGAATTGAGATGAACGCTGTGATTTGGTGCGGAACGGCGGCAGCAAGCGGCCGCCCTACGGGTGTGGTGGAATTCTTAAAATTTTTCCTTTGTGCTTAACATTTGAAAGTAAACGTGTTATACTATACTGAATGATTATTTCTCTCGGCAAGAGAGTTCCTATAATTGTCAGGCTAAAGAAAGGGCAATCGGTCTATTATGGAAACTGTGAAAAAAGTTGTGAATGCGGTGTTCGGCGGGGTACGCTTTACCGCAGCGGGTGTGGGCAAGGGATTGCTGACGCTGCTGCTGATCGGCCTGCTGACAGGCATTCTGTTTATGTGCATCTTTGCTTACTATGTAAAGACCACCCTCACCGATGACATTGACCTGTCGCTGGAGGACTTCAACGTAAACGAATCCTCCCGCATTCTCTATCAGGACAAGGCCTCGGGGGAGTGGAAAGAGCTGACCATGATCCAGAGCGACGAAAAGCGTATTTGGATCGACTATGACCAGATCCCGCAGGATATGCTGGATGCCATCGTATCCATCGAGGATAAGCGTTTTTATGAGCATAAGGGTGTGGACTGGTATCGCACCTCCGCGGCACTGGTGAATATGTTCATCACCATGCGCAATGACTTCGGCGGCTCCACCATTACCCAGCAGCTCATTAAGAACCTGACCAAGCAGGATGACATTACCGTACAGCGCAAGCTGCTGGAAATCTTCCAGGCCTTGGAGTTTGAAAAGACCTACGATAAGGAAGAAATTCTGGAATGGTACCTCAACGTGGTCTACTTCGGAGAGGGCTGCTACGGTATCGAGGCTGCGGCACAGACCTACTTCGGCAAGTCCGCATCCCAGATGACTCTGGCGGAATGCGCCTCTCTGGCGGGCATTACCAACAATCCCAGCCGCTACGACCCCTTCATTTCCCGCGCCAATAACAAGGCGCGCCAGGAGATCATTCTGGGGGAAATGTACAGGACCACCGAGACCATTACCAAGGAAGAATACGACGCGGCCAAGGCAGAGGAATTGAACTTCGTCCGCAGTGAGGCCAGCGAGTTCGTACAGGAAATCTACTCCTACTACGAAGAAGTGGTGTATCAGGATGTTATCAACGACCTGATGGAGCAGAAGGGCATCAACGAAAAGACCGCAAAGCAGCTGCTGCTGTACGGCGGCTACCAGATCTACTCCTGCATCGATATGGATATCCAGAACATTCTGGACAGCTACTATACCGATCTGTCCCGCCTGCCCAAGCCTTGGCGCAATGACAGCAAGGATCACTTCCAGTCCGCTATGGTCATTATGGATCCCTACACCGGTGAGATCAAGGCATTGACCGGCGGCACCGGAGAAAAGGACATCAACTTCGGTCTGAACCGTGCGGTGAATGCATACCGCTCTCCCGGCTCCGCTATTAAGCCCATTGCATCCTACGGCCCTGCTATGGAATATGGGCTCATTACCCCCAGCACACAGGTCAATGACGACCCCGATATCAGACTCAACGGCACCTGGTGGTATCCCCACAACTACTCCGCTGACAGCTACTCCGGCTGGGTCACCATCCGCAGTGCGCTGACCAGCTCTTTGAACACCGTTCCCGCCCAGATCGTTGATAAGCTGACTCCCCAGGTCTGCTACGATTTCCTGGTCAATCGCCTGGGCTTTGAGTCACTGCACCCCGAGGATGCGGACTACGCGCCCATGGCACTGGGGCAGCTGAAGTACGGCATTACCGTTCGTGAAATGACCCAGGCCTTCGGGGCCTTCGCCAACGACGGTGTGTTCACCTACAGCCGCACCTACACCAAGGTCACGGACATGGACGGCAATCTGATCCTGCAGAATGACCCCGAAACCATTCAGGCCTTCTCCCCCACGGTGGCCCACAACATGACCAGTATGCTCCGCGGCGTTGTCACCGGGGGCACAGGCGGGGAAGCCCGCATCGGCTCCATGCCCGTTGCAGGCAAGACCGGCACCACCACCGGCAGCAAGGACCGTTACTTCGTTGGCTACAGCCCCTACTATGTGGCTGCGGTCTGGACCGGTTACGACCAGAATGAAAATATGTACTTCTCCGGCAACCCCGCCGCACAGATCTTCTCCCGTGTGATGAAGGCTGTGCACGAGGGACTTGAGGTGAGAAGTTTCCCTAATGGGACGTATCAGGCACCCACAGGCATATTCGGTTCCGAGGAGGACGAGGTAGAGCTGTCTCCCAGCCCCTCTGTAGAACCCACGCCTACCATCACGCCCGATGTCACACCCGAGACTGCGGTGACCCCCACGCCTCCCGCTGTGACTGCCGTGCCCACACCCACCCCTGTGGTACCTGTGGTGACTGCGGCACCTACCCCTACGCCGACACCTACCCCCACGCCCACACCCGTACCTACGCCTACGCCGGTACCCACCCCCACACCCGTGGTGGTGCTGCCGCCCTTGGATACGGAGAGCGGTCAGTCGGCAGCCTGATACGTTGTTTACGAATTTGTAAATATTTCCCGAAAATCCCGTGTGAAAACTTTATGCGGGATTTTTGGTTGAAAATTGTCGAAATGGCGTGAAATAACAGAGAAAATGCCGTTAAAAAGTTTGGAAATGCTCGTATTCCTTATGGGTGCGAGGGAAAATACTATTGACAATATTTGGCATTAGTGTTACAATTTGGTGACAGCAATTTCGGAGGTTACAGAGAAATGGCAAAAAACGCATTGGAATATAAAGGACATCCTCTTCGCAGAAAGGATAATCTGATTTACTTCGGCGATATGTCCGACAAGTACATTGTTCAGATTCAGATCATGGATACCAAGAAGGTAAAGGATCTGGAAGTTGCCACCAAGGTCTCCGTTCAGCTTCAGCTGACCGATCCCGAGATCAAAAGCCGTGACCGCATCGTAAAGAAGAGCGAAAAGGACAGCTTGTATGCGGCTATGGATCTGGCTACCATTTGGCTGGAACGTGCACTGAGCAACAAGTAAATTGAACTGCATCCCATGTGCAGTCTATGAAAAAGCATCTCACAGAGCGTAAGCATCCGTGGGGTGCTTTTTTTGTTAGGTAAGAGTGAATTGTTGCGGTCAAGTCCAATTCATCGAATGAGATTTGGGCATGAAAAAGAGGGGGAGCGGGTTCGAGCCGTTCCCCCGTTGATCCCCGTTACGTCAGCTTCACGACGGTAAGGGTGGCGTTGCTGTAGGTGATGGTGCTGCCTGTGTTATTCACTGCGGTGAGGGTTTGGGCGAGGGCTCCCACAGTCACGACAGCGTTGAGTGTAATGCGCTGTGGGGTGGTGCCTGTGACGGATTGGGCATAGGGGAGTACGGCACCGTTCAATGCCAAGGCGGCACCTACGGTGGTTCCTGCATCGGCGGCTGCGGCATCTGCGGAGAATACCACGGAATAGGTGCCCTGTGTCAAGGTCAGCCCCGTGGTGCCCGATTGGGTGATGGAACCGTCGGAGGCGTTGATGACTGCGGTTTCCAAGTCGATGGCATCCCCCGTGGGGGTGATTTGTGCCCCTGTGGTATATGCCATGGCGCTGCTTGCCGTGGCAGCTGCACCGGCGGGACCTTGCGGGCCTTGGGGACCCTGTGGACCGATGGGCCCCGTTGGACCTGCAGGACCCTGTGGGCCTTGCAAGCCGGGGGTACCTGCGGGCCCCTGTGGCCCTTGAGGCCCGATAGGCCCTGCGGGACCTTGTGGGCCTACCAGTGTATTGCCCGGGAGAAAAATCGGGCAGCAGCAGCCCCGGGCGTCATAGCCCTCGGAGTGACCTCTGCCGCAATTGCAGTTGTTGTCAAACATGAAATAGCCTCCCATATAAAAATAGGGCTCTCCGAGGCATCGGAGAGCCCTTTACAGTATATGCCTGCTTATCGAATCAGGGTCACAAAGCCCTTGCTTTCCACAAAGTCGATCTTTTTGCCGCTGTATGTACCTTCAAAGTGCCAGCTGACCTGCAAGTCCAGAATGGTGTTCTTGCCCTTAGGCGCGGCTACGGTGAAGGTGTGGTTGCCAAGCTCTGTGGTGGTTTCCACATCGGTATCAATGACCATCTGATCCACGTCCATGACCACTTCCTGATCGTTCAGCTTGATGGTCAGTGCGCCCTTTCGTGCGGGGGTATTGAGGCTGAAGGAGCGGAGGTTGACCAGCACGGTGACCTCGGCAGTATCCTGAGAGGCGGTGACAGCGGTCCAGATGGCATCAATGTTCAGATAAACACCGGTGTCGGAGGTCAGCGTGTCATTGCCCAGAGGGATGCCTGCGGGATCGGGCGTGGGAGAGGGCGTGGGAGTGGGAGACGGAGTCGGTGTGGGTGTGGGGGTGGGAGAGGGTGTGACCTCAAGGAAGGGGGTGGGGGTGGGCTGCGGAGTCGGTGTGGGGGTGGTGTGCAGCTCGTCGGGATCGGCGGTGATCACGGGAGGCATGGTGGTGATGATGTCAAAATCGTCGCTGCCAAGACCCATAATATACAATACGATGGCTACCAAGCCCGCTGCCATCAGCAGAAAGGCGATGATATAGCCAACCAGTTTCAGTGCGCTTTTCATGGCTTGCGCTCCTTTCGATGGAGTAATTGGATTCATTATAACGGAAAACCACGGGATTGTCTATCGCATTTTGTCGATTGAGATAGAAAGAAAAAGGCTCCCCCTGTGTGAGGGGAGCCTGATTGCTGTTTTTACTTTACTGCTGCCAGCAGGGCTTCAACCATGTTGGTTTCTTCCCACTTGACACCCAGATCCTCGCGACCCATGTGGCCGTAGGCTGCAAGCTGTCTGTAAATGGGTTTTCTCAGATCCAGTGCGTTGATGATAGCGGTGGGGCGCAGGTCGAATACCTTTGCTACCGCATCGGCGATCACGTCGTTGGAGACCTTGCCGGTGCCGAAGGTTTCCACCAGAATGGAAACGGGCTCTGCTACGCCGAGTGCGTAAGCCAGCTGCACCTGGCACCTTTCTGCCAGACCTGCCGCAACTACGTTCTTGGATACCCAGCGGGCTGCGTATGCTG
>JAFQDR010000121.1 GCA_017415945.1 Oscillospiraceae bacterium | reverse complement strand
GTGATCAGGCTGGTGTCTACGCCGTAACGACGCAGGGAGTTAACTGCTGCCTGACCGATAGCGTGGGTGGGCAGCTTGGTGACGTATGCAACGTCCATGCCGTAGTTAGCCAGAGAAACTGCTACGTTAGCTTCGCCGCCGCCGTAAGTGAATTCTACGTGGTCACACTGAACGAAACGTTCGTAGTTGTAGGGCTGCAGACGCAGCATCAGTTCGCCAAAGGTAATTACTTTTGCCATAATGATTCTTTCCTCTCAATATTAAAAATTTGTTTTTAAGGACTTTGTAAGGGATTACTTCTGCAGCAGGTGAACAGCAAAGTTGCCGATTTCGTTCTTCAGGTAAACAGCATTGATGCGGTCGCCCTTCATCTTTGCGGTTTCCATATCAACTTCGAAGCCGGCCTTTTCCAGAACGGGCAGTGCCAGAGCGATGGAGTTGGTGCGGATGGCGATGTGACCGTTCTTGCCCAGGTACATGGACTTGAGAACTTCAACGCCGGAGGATGCGAAAATGGAGGAGTTGCCTTCCTTTACAGAGAAGCCGAATGCAGCGTTGAATGCTTCCGCAACTGCCATTGCCTCTTCGGGGTCGGCACAGTTGATGCCAACGTGAGCCAGTTCAAAGCCCAGAGCTGCCATGCGAGCGTCCTTGCACAGCTTGGTGATCTTTTCCCAGTTGTTTGCTTCGATATCAGCCTTGGGGCAAACCCAGGAGCCGCCAACAGCATGGATTACGGGGGTAGCGATGAATTCGCCGATGTTGTCGGTAGAAACGCCGCCGGTGGGGATGAACTTCATGCCGACGAAGGGACCGGACAGAGCCTTGATTGCCTTCAGACCGCCGTATACGTTAGCGGGGAAGAACTTTACGCAGTTCAGGCCCAGCTTCTTAGCTGCCATGATCTCGGTGGGAGTTACGCAGCCGGGGCAGCAAGCGATGCCGTTTTCAACGCACCATGCAACAACTTCTTCGTCGAAGCCGGGGGATACGATGAACTTTGCGCCGCATTCAACTGCCAGCTTGCACTGGTCCAGATTTACGATGGTGCCTGCGCCAACCAGCATGTCGGGGCATTCAGCAGCAACAGCGCGGATGGAGTCAGCAGCAGCAGCGGTACGGAAGGTGATTTCCATTACGTCAACGCCGCCTGCTACCATTGCGTTTGCGCAGGGAACTGCGTCGGCAACGTTTTCCAGAACAACTACGGGTACTACTGCAGCAGCAGCCAGTCTTTTCATAACGTCCATTGTCATTTTGCTCCTTTTTGTTTGGTTTTGTTTTGGTTAATTGAGTGTTTTCCGAAAAGCATCCAATAATGATGTCATTATTTATTCCCCTCGGAGGCTCAAATGAATACATAAACAGAAGAAATCATCAATATTGTGCATAAGATGTACAGTGATTATGATATCAGCCACATCCAATTCAATTGATATATCAGGGTCGTTTTTTATTTACCGCCCTCCCGCGGAAGGGCGGTATCGTAATTTAGTGGGAAAATTTTCTCTATGTTCGTCGGCTGTATCAATGCCGAGAAGGGAATTAACAAAAAACTACCCACAGCACGTTGTGGGCAGTTGAATTGAGTGCTGTTTGTTAAACTTTAACGGTTTCTAAACAACTGATTAGCGTTCGGAAACGATAGCTTCGTAAGCAGCCTTGGTCATGTCGTTGCGGTTTGCTACGTCGTTGATCAGGTCAGCGCACAGAGCCTGGAATGCGGGAACGTCACATTCGGTGAAGGTTACGCCCTTTTCTTCAGCTACGCCCTGGTAGTCAGCGCGCAGGTCAGCGCACTTCTGGAAGCAGTAGGGGATGGATTCTGCGCAGATTTCCTTCAGGATAGCCTGGTCTTCAGCGGACATGGCCTCCAGAACGCCGTTGGCGATAACCAGATGATCGGGAATCATCAGATGACCGGAGAGATTGTAGTAGGGGGCCACTTCGTAGAGAGCCAATTCGGTGTAGGTGATGATGTCGTTTTCCGCACCGTCCAGAATACCGGACTGAATTGCGGAGTAAACGTCGCCCTGTGTCATTGCAATGCTAATGCCGCCCATTGCCTTCATCGCGGCAAAGCAGGAGTCGGACAACATAACGCGGATCTTCATGTCTGCCAGATCAGCGGGAGCAGCAACAGCGCCGTCGCGGGTGTACAGGTTACGAGCACCCAGAGAGTAAGCGCACAGAACGGTGAAGCCGTGAGCCTTGGTGGTGTCGTACAGGGGTTCCAGCTTGCCGGATTCGAATACCTTCTGCTGGTGTTCGATGGAGTCGTATACGTAGGGAGTGCCCAGAATAGCGAAGTCGGAAACGTAGGTTTCGATAACGGAGTTAGCTACCAGAGACATATCCAGAACGCCCATGGTGACCTGTTCCAGAGTCTGAGCCTGGTCGCCCAGCTTTGCGTCGGGGTAGATTTCCAGCTTGTAGCGGCCTTCGGTGCGAGCTTCCAGCTCGTCGGAGATCCACTGCAGGGTCTGGGCTTCGGGGTTGGTAATGGCCCGATTGACAGCAACCTTCAAGGCCTTGGTTTCTACTGCACCGTCGTCATTGGTTGCAGCATCGTCGGAGCCGCCGCCACATGCTGCCAGTGAGAAGCACATAATGAGGGCCAGAATGAGTGCGAAGAATTTCTTCATTTTGGTTCCTCCCGAAAATACGAGTTTTTGTCCGCTATACACGGACGCTTGGGTGTATAAATGCCCGCTGCGTCTGCCGGTACAAACACAGCGGCAAATGGCCGACACTGCAGTGAAATCCAACAGATTGAATGAAGAATCCTTCCTTCTGCACGGAATAAAACAGCAATGTTCACCATTTGTTCATTCAATGACAATTTTATCACCGCAATGTAAAATTGTCAATGACAGACATATTCACTGTGCAAAAAATGGTGCATCAAATTTGATGTTTTTACCTAATCCCCGGGGACTTTGCATATATTCAGACAAGACCATGGGGGTGAGGGAGTGAATCGGAACATGGATGTCCGCGTACGGGAGATAGGGTGCTATATTTTCGCGCACAATGCCACGGTGCGTTCGGCGGCGGAGTATTTCGGCTGCAGCAAGTCTACGGTACATAAGTATATGACGGATTATTTGGAGGCGGTGGACCCGAGGCTGTATGAAAAGGTGCGTGGGGTACTGGACAAAAACAAGGCGGAGCGGCATATCAGAGGGGGAGAGGCAACGAAGCAGAAATACCTTCATGGGGGTATTTCTGCAGGAGAAGAGTGAAAAGTTTCGGTCAAATCCAATTTGGCAATTGGATAGAATGTAGGGGAGAACTGTGTTCGCCCGCAAAAAAGGACTGTCAAACAGACAGTCCTTTTTCTTAAATCATAATGCCGCGTTTTTTGGCCTCGAAGGTCAGCTCGTCACGGAAGTTGGGGTGGGCAATGGCGATCAGCTGCTTGGCCCGTTCGCCCAGACTTCTGCCCCGCAGGTGGGCGATGCCGTACTCGGTGACGATGTAATCCACATCATTCTTGGAGGTGGTGACAATGGCACCGGGGGTGAGGATGGGCTTGATCTTGCTGATGGTATCATCCTTGGCGGTGGAGGTAAAGGCGATGAAGCTCTTGCCGCCCTTGGACTGGCAGGCGCCGCGGACAAAGTCTACCTGACCACCTGTGCCGCTCATATGCTTGGTGCCAACGGATTCCGCGCAGACCTGACCGAAGAAGTCTACTTCCAGTGCTGCGTTAATGGAGATCATGTTGTGATTTTGGCAGATGATGTTGGGGTCATTGGTATAGTCCACGGGCAGGATCTCAATGGAGGGGTTATCGTCTATGAAATCATAAATGCGCTGACTGCCGTAGGCAAAGGTGGTGACGGAGCGAAGACGGTTGATCTGCTTGCGGCTGTTGTTGACCGCACCGCACTCGATGAGCTCTACCATGGAGTCGGTGAACATTTCCGTATGGATGCCCAGATCCTTCTTGGATTTCAGAGCCAGACCCGTAGCATCGGGAATGGCACCGATGCCCAGCTGGATGCAGGCACCGTCGGGGATCTGCTCTGCAATGAGGTTGCCGATGAGGATGCTCTTATCGTCCAAAACCGTGGGGGGCAGCGTGGGCAGAGGATGATTGTTCTCTACCAGACCTGCCAGTTGAGACACATGGATCTGGACGCCGTTGACACAGCGAGGCTGATAGCTGTTGACCTCCGCATAGATCCGTGCGGACTTCTCGATCATAGCGGGGGAGTAGGAGCAGGTAGTGGCCATGGAGAAATATCCGTGCTTGTCCATGGGAGAAACCGCAACCAGACAGGCATCGAAGTCATACTCTCTGCGGAAGTGGCCGGGAATGTCACGGTAGTAGGAAGGCATTACGTCCGCATAGCCGCCGCCCACTGCCTTCCGCAGCCCACCCGAGGAGAACCAAGACATGGCGGTGAGCTTCCCTTTCAATGCATCGGTCTGCAGGAAGGGATAGGGATAGGTGTCCAGCAGCATATGGAGCTTGACATCGGTGGTGTCGGTCTGTGCGATTTTTTCCGCGATGGCATCCACGATTGCGGTGGCGTGGGCGGGGCCTGCGTCTACGCACAAGCTCCAGCCGCTCTGCACCTGCTTTGCGATCTCCTCGCAGGTGGTGCGCTTTTCTTCGTACAATGCACGGTAGTCAGCCATGGTGTACCTCCTTATATAATATAGGCAGCCTTATTTGTCTGTATGTACGATCACGTGGGGATAGCTGAATTTGATATCATGCTTTGCGAATACTTCCCGTACACGCTCGTTCAAATCGAAGTACACACCCCAGTAGTCAGCACCTGCGCACCATGCGCGGGCAACGTAGGAGATGTCGTTGGTGTTGTAGGAGCTCAGGCCCACGAAGGGAGCGGGATCGGCGAGGATGCGTTCATCCGCAGCCATGGCCTCAAACAGTGCCTGCTTCACCAGAGCGGTGGGGGTATCGTAGGAAGCGGAGAAGGTCAGATCCACACGGCGCAGAGGCTCGGAGGAGTAGTTGATGACCTTGGCGGAGGTGATCTCGGAGTTGGGGATCAGGATTTCCTTGTTGTCGGGGGTTTCCAGGGTGGTACGCATAATGGAAATGGCGGTAACGGTGCCGCTGACTCCTGCGATTTCCACGAACTGCCCGACTTCGAAGGGACGGCTCATGAGAATGGTCACGCCGGAGAATACGTTGGTGAGAATGTTCTGTACGGACAGGGACAGTGCCAGAGAAGCCACGGAAACAATGGCAACCAGAGATGCGGTGTTGATGCCCAGAGACTCGGCGACGATGATGATGGTCAGTGCCCACAGTGCGATTTTTACTACAGAGCGAGCAAAGCCTGTGATGCCGTCGTTCAGTTTCGTCTTGGTGAACAAGCCGTCTGCGGCTTTCATAACAAGGTTCATGGCGATGCGGCACAGAATGAACACCAGCAGCGCCTTGCCCAGTGCCAGAGCAATGGCGGAAACGGTGGACATCAGAGCAGCAAAGTTAAAGGTGGACATGCTTACGAGTTCCATAGAATTATTCTTCCTTTCTTTTGTTGGGTTAAAATTTTGCGTTGAAATAAGAGCCCAGCAGCAGGATGTACATACAATAATACATCCACAGCAGAGCAATGATGATGGTGGTGAGGCTTCCGTAAATGCCGAAGGATGCGCTGTGGTTCAGATACTCGGAGAACAGGGCGGAGAAGCCGATCCACGCCCCCGAGGCGCACACCGCACCGGGGATCTGGCTGCGGAGACGGAGCTGCTTTTTGGGGACGTAGGCATAGATGACGGTGAATACACAGGCCAAAATGACCCATGCCAGCCAAAAGCGCTGCCGCAGCAGCCATACCAAGGGTGCCAAAAAGGGATTGGTGAATACCCCGAAGTATTCTGCCAGCCGCTTCCCGAACACGACCCCCACCAGCATGAAGACCATGACCACTACCAGTACAAAGGTGTAAAAGCAGGCCTTTAGGCGTGCAATCAGATAGCCCTGTCGTCCGATGCTGTGGATCACGTCCATGCCCCGAATGAGGGCGAGGAAGGCCTTGGAGGCTGTCCATAGGGTGACCAAAGCGGACAGAGACAGGCTCAGGGCACCGCCCATGAAGATGGATTCCACGGTGGCGTGGATCATATCGGAGATGACGGGGGGCATAATATCCCCGATGCTCTCTCCCAACAGCTCCAGCAGCTGGGCCTCGGAGATGCCGGTATAGGGAATCAGGGAGCACAGCAGCATGAGAATGGGGATGAGAGACAGGAACAGGAAAAAGGCGGAGGAGGCCGCAAAGGTGCCCAGCTCGATTTTTCCAAGACCATCAAGGAAGTAATGAACTTTCAGCCAGCATCGCATAAACGGTCTGTTTTCCATGATGTCCCCCTTTCGTTGCATACTACCGATTATAGTATAAGTCTTGAGGGGGAAATATGCAAGAGCGGAGATGGACGAAACGTGGAATAGGCCGACTTGCGTTTTGTGATGGAATGTGATAAAATGAAAAACCAAATCCCCCCTGCCCTCGCGGGCTCGGGCATCCCCCCTTTAGGCAAGGGGGGCTTAAGGGACCACCGCACCAAACTCGCTGCTGCATCTTTTGGGGGCTGCGAGGAGTACAACCCCTCCGAGCCTCGCAGGCTCGGCCCACCTCCCCTTGCACAGGGGAGGCAAGACGATGCAGAGCGAAAGAAGCCGAAATGACGAAACGTATAAGCTTTCGCCAATTTCTACAGAACCATGTTCGAAAACCACCGCACCAAACTCGCCGAGTGTCTTTTCAATCCATCCTAAAATTCGCTTGCGAATTTAAAATGAAAAAAAGACACGAGTGCGAAAAGAGGACGAGCAACGAAATGAGCGCTCTTTTCTCGTTTGGAACTTGAATATAGTAACGCAAAAACGATACCGGGAGGCGAAGAAAAGAAACGGTTATTGTTGGCGCGTACTGAAAAAACGAGAAAAAAGCGATATGGAGTTCGCGAGGACGAGGAGACAGTTCGAAACCATCCTGTCTATAAACAAAACTACGGGCAATACGGATACGGGCATATTGTGCTCATATCCTCTGCGCGCCGTGGAGCGTGCTTTTTTATTGCCTCCGAAAAAGGAGATTACTATGCCAAACGAAATCTTGCTGCTGTTGAGCTTCCTCGTGATTTACGGGGGCGCCCTGCTGGCCTACCGAATGTTCGGTACTGTGGGGCTGTACGGGGTCAGTGCCCTTGCCACAGTGGTGGCCAATATTGAAGTGATGATCGTTGTGGATGCCTTTGGGCTGGAGCAGACTCTGGGCAATGTGCTGTTCGGGGTCACATTCCTGATTACGGACATCCTCTCGGAAAACGAGGGGAAGCAGCAGGCAAACAAGGCGGTGAACCTTGGTATTTTCGCATCCCTGTTCTTTTTGGTCATCTCCCAAAGCTGGCTGCTGTATACCCCCGCCGCCAATGACTGGGCTATGCCGAGCTTCCGCAGCCTGTTTTCCAATACCCCCCGTATGCTGTTTGCCAGCCTCAGCGTGTACGCCATCAGCCAGAAGTTCGATGTGTGGCTGTATCATAAGTGGTGGGAGCTGACTGCCCGCAAGAGCGGGGACGGCCGCCGTTTCCTGTGGCTGCGCAACAACGGGTCTACGCTGATCTCTCAGCTGATGAATGCGGTGCTGTTCAATTTGATCGCTTTCGTAGGGACATATGATGGGCGCACCCTGCTGAGCATCATCCTGTCCAGCTATCTCATTTATGTATTTACAAGCCTCATGGATACGCCTTTTGTGTATCTGGCACGGCGTATGAAAGAAAAGGGTCTCGTGCCCCAATAAAAAAGGACTGCCTCAAAAGGCAGTCCTTTTTTGTGTGTCAAAGGGGCGATTATTCGGCTGCGTAGGTCAGTACCAGAATCTCTACCTGTGTGGTGAGGGTGTCCAGTGCCTTCAGCTTCTCCTGATCGGCTTTCCCTGTTTTATAATAGTAGGGAGTCATGGTAAACAGGTTCCAGATGTCTTCCCCATGTACGGTGATCTCATATTGAACGGGCACTGCTTCCAACAGACGGTAGCCTTCAATGTCCGTGACGGGAACGGGATTCAGCAGGGCGGTGTCATATACTGCCTGCTTCAGTCCCAGCAGGTGATTTTCCATGGGCAGGGCGCGAATCAGCATACCGTCCTCCTTCAGCACCCGATGAAATTCCTTCAGCTCGGGAGGGGAGAAGATGTTCAGTACTGCGTCACAGCTTTCCGATGCTACGGGGAGCTTTGCGGTGCTTGCCACCGCCAGTTGGGGCAGCCCACGCTTAGCGGCTTGCCGCAGGGCGTCCTTGGAAATGTCCACGCCCGCAACGACGGGAGTGTAGTCTTTCAGCTGCTGTGCAAAGTATGCGGTGTACCAGCCTTCCCCGCAGCCTGCGTCCAGAATGCGCATATTCTCACAAGCCTGCTTGCGAAGGGCTTCGGTCAGAGCTTCACGGACGGGGGCATAATGGCCCTTTTCCAGAAACTCGCTGCGGGCCAGCACCATGAGACGGTCGTCCCCGTGCCGCTTGGAGGCAGAAGCGTTGGATAAAAGCAGGTTCAGATAACCGTGCCTGTTTTTGTCAAAAGAGTGGTTGTGTTCACATTTGAAGGTTTTGTCACCATTGAGGGCACAGCCGCACACGGGACAGATGAAGAATGAAACCATGGTTATTCTCCTCTCTTAATGAATTGTATTTCAATATCGTAACCCAACTCTTCGACCAGACGAACAAACATCTTATTTACCAAATTGTTGTTTACAAGTAATCGACTCACATACTGTTTGGTAGTGCCTATTTGATTAGCCAGCTCGGTTAAGGTAGTGTTCTCGTCGATACAGAGCTTCTTTACTTCTTTTTGAAGATTGGTTTTAATCATTGTTATTCGCCTCCTCATAGTGCCTCCAAATTTATATTCTATATGATTTGGAGAGAAAAGACAAGGGGAGGTACATTGGGATAACGGCGACGATATTATTCGGTTAAGCTGCACCGTTTGAGGGAGTACCTTCCCCTGGATAGGGGAAGGGGGACCGCTTGCGGTGGAAGAGGTCGAATCAAATCCGCGAAGCGCACAATATGAACATAAAACGGATTCGCCTAAGTGCTGCATATTTCGAAGGTATTACTGCTTACCTCCTCAGTCTCGTTTTTATGTTCGCACTTGCATTTTAGAGTATCGTTACTGCCTCCAAGCGAACATAAAACGATCCAGCTCCCCCTAAAAGGGGAAGCCACGCCTCGAAATCAAATGAATAGAAGGTATGCGGTGCACAAAAATCAACCGAGAACCATTGGTTCTCGGTTGAAGTGTTTTTGATTAGCCGAACAGTGCCAGCAGGAAGCCTGCTGCAACTGCGGAGCCGATAACGCCGGCCACGTTGGGGCCCATTGCGTGCATCAGCAGGAAGTTGGAGGGATTTGCCTTCTGGCCTTCCATCTGGGATACACGAGCAGCCATGGGAACTGCGGATACGCCTGCGGAACCAATCAGAGGATTGATCTTGCCGCCGGTAATCTTGCACAGCAGCTTGCCCAGCAACAGACCGCCAACGGTGGAGAAGCAGAATGCGGTCAGACCCAGAAGGATAACCAGACCGGTTTCCACAGTCAGGAAGCGTTCGCCGACGGTGGTAGCACCAACGGAGATGCCCAGGAAGATGGTGACAATGTTCATCAGTGCGTTCTGAGCGGTGTCGGACAGACGGTCGGTACAGCCGGTCTCACGCCACAGGTTGCCCAGCATCAGGCAGCCGATCAGGGGTGCGGTGGAGGGCAACAGCAGAATGATGAATGCGGATACCACAATGGGGAACACGATCTTTTCGGTCTTGGAAACGGGACGCAGCTGTTCCATCTTGATCTTGCGTTCTTCCTCAGTGGTCAGCGCACGCATGATGGGGGGCTGGATCAGAGGGATCAGTGCCATGTAGGAATATGCCGCGATCGCGATCGCGCCCAGCAGCTCGGGAGCCAGCTTGGAGCACAGGTAAATAGCAGTGGGGCCGTCAGCACCGCCGATGATGCCGATGGCAGCGGCCTGATTGCCTGTGAAGCCCAAAAAGATTGCCAGAATGAATGCGCAGTAAACGCCCAGCTGTGCGGCGGAGCCCAGCAGCAGGGACTTGGGATTTGCGATCAGAGGACCGAAGTCGGTCATTGCGCCAACCCCCATGAAAATCAAAGAGGGATACAAGCCGGATTTGACACCGATATACAGGATGTCCAGCAGACCGCCATCGTGCATGATGGTGCCATAGCCGATCTCACCTGCAATGAAGGCATCCCACAGCTCGGGATGATACAGATTTGCACCGGGCAGGTTGGTGAGCAGTGCGCCGAAAGCGATGCCAACCAGCAGCAGGGGCTCAAACTGCCTGACGATACCGAAGTACAGCAGTACCAGAGAAATGCCGATCATAACCAGACTGCGCCAATCCATCGTGGCGAAGCCGGATTCCAGCCAAATGGTTTGGATTACATCAAGAATTACAGACATACCGGCACCTCTCAGCTGAGAACGACCAGAGTGTCACCGGTGTTAACGGTTGCGCCCTTGGGCACGGAAACCTGAGTGATGGTGCCTGCTCTGGGAGCAACAACATCGTTTTCCATCTTCATTGCTTCGATGACAACCAGAACGTCGCCTTCCTTGACGGCCTGACCAACGGATACGTTGACCTTCAGAATGGTGCCGGGCAGGGGAGAGGGGACTGCATCACCGGATGCGGCAGCAGCGGCGATATTGGCGGACAGAACAGGTGCAACAGGTGCAGCCACGGGAGCGGCGGCTACGGGTGCAGGTGCGGGAGCGGGGACGTATGCTTCGTATTCGTCCACCAGCATGGCGGTATCTTCTTCGACCTCTACTTCGTAGACTCTGCCGTTGAGAGTAACTTTATATTTCATGATTCGGTAACCTCCCTAATGGAAATGAAGCGCAGCTCGTTGAGCGGCTTGCCGAGCTTGTCGGCGACGATTGCCATGACCATCGCTGCATCACGTTCTTCTACGTTGTACAGCTTCAGCTCACCGGCAGTACCGGGGGCGGGCTTGGCGGTGACGGATGCGGGCATGGGTGCTGCAGGAGCGGCTGCGGGTGCGGCTTCTTCCTGCTTGTTGCGGTTCATGGCTGTTTCCATGATCTTGATGACGCCGATCAGCATAATCAGAACCGCAAAAACGATGGACATACCCAGAACGGAGTAACCCAGAGCTTCAATCAGGGATACGTTGGACTGGAAAAGGGTGAAGTTCATAGATCTTCCTCCTTACATAGCTTCGATGGAGAACTTGACCTTGCGTTCTTCCTTTGCCTTGCGTTCTTCGAAGAAGCGTTCGGCAACCTGGGGGAATGCGATGTAGCTCAGGACATCGTCATCGTCCTTGGCAATATCGCTCAGCTCGGCCTTGGTCTTTTCGAAGGCGGGCTCCAGAGTATCTGCGTAGCGGACGGTCAGAGGCTGTTCGTCGCCCAGAATCTTCTTCTGCAGGTCAGCATTGATCTCGCCGGGAGCCTGACCGTATTCACCGCGCATATATGCGATGGCTTCCTTGGTTACGTTCTTGTAGCGTTCCCCTGCCAGAACGTTGTTGGTGGCCTGTACGCCGACGATCTGGCTCATGGGAGTGACCAGAGGAGGATAGCCCATGTCCTTGCGAACGGCGGGAACTTCTTCCAAAACTTCTTCCAGACGGTCGAATGCGTTCATGGCTTCCAGCTGGCTCATGAGATTGGAGAGCATACCGCCGGGAACCTTGTAGGTCAGAGCATCGGTATCGGTTGCCATAGCCTTGGGCTTCAGCAGACCGCTTGCCAGACATTCGTCACGGTAGGGCTTGAAGTAGTCGTTGACTTCCTTCAGTACGATGCGGTCCAGAGGAACCTCGAAGCCCATCTGGGTCAGTGCGTCGTACAGAGTCTCGGTTGCGGGCTGGCTGGTGCCGCCGGAGAAGCAGGAGGAAGCGGTATCGATGACGTCGCAGCCTGCTTCCACGCCCTTCAGGATGGACATGAATGCCATGCCGGTGGTGGAGTGGGTGTGCAGAACCAGAGGCATTTCGGGCAGAGCGTCCTTAATGGCGCTGACCAGATCGTGGGTTTCCTGAGGAGTGATAACGCCTGCCATATCCTTGATGCAGATGGTGCCGCAGCCCATTGCAGCCATTTCCTTGCACAGCTTTACATAGTTTTCCAGAGTGTGCACGGGAGAGGTGGTGTAGGAGATAGCACCGGAAGCCAGAGCACCGTTCTTCACGGTGGTTTCGATGGCCAGCTTCAGGTTGCGCAGGTCGTTCAGTGCGTCGAAAATACGGATGATGTCGATGCCGTTTGCCACGGAGCGTTCGATGAACTTAATGACAACGTCATCGGGGTAGTGCTTGTAGCCCAGCAGGTTCTGGCCGCGCAGCAGCATCTGCAGCTTGGTGTTGGGCATTTCCTTGCGGATGATGCGCAGACGTTCCCAGGGATCCTCGCCCAGATAACGCAGGCAGGAGTCGAAGGTTGCGCCGCCCCAGCATTCCACAGAGTAGTAGCCTGCCTTGTCCATGGTGGACAGGATGGGCTTCATCTGGGACATGGGCATTCTGGTAGCGATCAGAGACTGGTTCGCGTCACGGAGAACAGTCTCGGTGAACTGAATTTTATGCATATTAAATTCCTCCGATAGTAGGATGTTGGATGCTTTATAATAGTCTTATGCCGCAGGGGGATCGGGCCCCCTGCGGTCTGTTTATACGATATTTGAGGTTAAGAGCCGTTAAGCTTTCGTTCAGATACCAAATTCAATTCAGCGAATGGAATTTGACAGCTTCTTTTCGCCCTTCACTCTTATCTTTTCACTTGCCCTTAGGCCTTGGGGCCTGCAGCGATGACTTCGGGGCTCATCTTGGTGTACTGCTTGAAGTTGTCGTTGAAGGATGCAGCCAGCTTCTTAGCGGTTTCTTCGTACTTAGCCTTGTCTTCCCAGGTGTTGATGGGGATCATCAGTTCGTCGGGAACGTTGGGGCAGGTGGTGGGTACGGATACGCCGAAGATGGGATCGGTGACAAATTCGCTCTTGAGCAGCTCGCCGTTGAGAGCAGCGGTGACCATTGCGCGGGTGTACTTCAGCTTGGTGCGCTGACCGGTGCCGTTCCAGCCGGTGTTGATCAGCCATACGCTTGCGCCTGCCTTTTCAACCTTGTCAGCCAGCATGCCTGCGTAAATGGAGGGATCCAGAGGCAGGAAGGGTGCGCCGAAGCAGGTGGAGAAGGTGGGAACGGGTTCCTTGATGCCGATTTCGGTACCTGCCAGCTTGGAGGTGAAACCGGATACAAAGTAGTACATTGCCTGGTTCATGTCCAGCTTGGAGATGGGAGGCAGTACGCCGTATGCGTCAGCGGTCAGGAAGATAACGTTCTTGGGAACGGAGGGGCTCATGCCGCTCAGTTCAGCGTTGGGGATGTATTCGATGGGGTAGCCAACGCGGGAGTTGACTGCCAGAGAATCATCGTCAAAGTCAAATTCGCGGGTTTCTTCGTCCATTACGACGTTTTCTACCAGAGAGCCGAACTTGATTGCGTTGAAGATTTCGGGTTCGGATTCAGCGGACAGGTTGATGCACTTTGCGTAGCAGCCGCCTTCGAAGTTGAATACGGAGTCGTCAGCCCAGCCGTGTTCGTCGTCGCCGATGAGCTTGCGGTTGGGGTCAGCGGACAGGGTGGTCTTGCCGGTGCCGGACAGACCGAAGAAGACTGCGGAGTCGCCTTCTGCGCCGATGTTGGCGGAGCAGTGCATGGGGAATACACCCTGCTTGGGCAGAACGTAGTTCATGATGGAGAACACGGTCTTCTTGATTTCGCCTGCGTACTGAGTGCCGCAGATGATGGCGATGTGCTTTTCGTAGTCCAGCATGATGGCTGCTTCGGAGTTGGTGCCGTCACGTTCGGGGATGCACTTGAAGCCGGGAGCAGCGATGATGGTGTAGTCGGGAGCGAAGTTTTCCAGCTGGCCTTCCACGGGACGGCGCAGCAGGTTGGTGATGAACAGGTTCTGGCTTGCCAGTTCGTTTACGATGCGGAAGGACTTGGTGTACTTGGGGTCAGCACCTGCGAAGCCGTCGAAAATGAAGATTTCGCGGTTCTGCAGATAAGCAACGACCTTTTCATACAGAGCGTCAAACTTTTCCTGAGAAACGGGACGGTTGACCTTGCCCCATGCGATTTCGTCGTGAACGCCTTCGGAGTCAACGATGAACTTATCGTTGGCGGAGCGGCCGGTGTACTTGCCGGTCTTAACCACCAGAGCGCCGGTCTTGCTCAGGAGACCTTCACCGCGGCGCAGTGCGTGCTCGGTCAGCTGTGCCAGAGACTGATTGCGGTAAACAGCAGAGGGATTGATGATACCCAGTTTTTCGATGCCGTAAGTTTCCATAAATGGTACCTCCTATTTGATCCGACGGGGACGGCCCCCAATCGGTACATATCTCGAAGCGTTTGCTTCGGGTTGAATTACATTTTCATGCTTTTCAGCATAACATAAGATATCACAGATTTTGGAAAAAATAAAGGGGAAAAATGCGGTTTTTTCGTCAAAAATCGTCGTAAAATAGACAAAATTATCACAAAACATTGTGCTTATTGCGCAAGGGGATGAGCGGTTTGTAAAATGGGTTGATAAAAAATTAACGCTTTTGTGAAACATTGACAAATAAAATGTGCGCGGGGAATGGACACAAGACAGCCTGAACATTGTATGTGAAGATAGGAGGAGATATGCCCCTTGTCTGCCGAACACCACCGCATCCGTAGGGCGGCTGTTTACTGCCGCCGCTTGCGGGTCCGGCGTGGCGGGTGAATCGGTAGGAGGCAGCAAAAATCCCTCTGCCGTGTGTGACAGAGGGATGGGGGTCGTTTTTTTACAGCAGTGTGACACCTGCTTCGGCAAATGCCTTGTAGGTCTCGTCGCTCCAGATGCTGGCCTGTACCTCGCCGATGTGGGCGTTACCGATCAGCAGCATACACAGTCGGCTCTGACCGATGCCGCCGCCCATGGTCAGGGGCAGCTCATCGTTGAGAACCATCTTGTGGAAGGGCAGCTTGCGGCGGTCGTCGCAGCCCGCCAAGCGCAGCTGTCTGTCCATGGATTCCGCGTCCACACGGATGCCCATGGAGCTGATCTCAAAGGTTCTGCCCAGAATGTCATTCCAGAACAGGATGTCGCCGTTCAGTGCCCAGTCGTCATAGTCGGGAGCACGGCCGTCGTGGGGCTTGCCGTTGGAGAGCTTGCCGCCGATCTGCATGAGGAACACAGTCTTTGCCCCTGTGTCCTTCATAAACATGGTTTCCTTTTCCGAGCCTGTGAGATTCAGATGCCCGTAGCGATCCTCCAGCTCCTGAGAGGTCACGAAGGTCACATCACGGCACAGCTCCGTGGTGATGGAGGGAAACTCCGCCTTCAGTGCGTCCAGTGTGTTGCAGATGGCGGTGACGATGCGGCGGACGGTGTTCTTCAAAGTTTCCACATTGCGCTCCTCACGGGTGATGGACTTTTCCCAGTCCCACTGGTCCACGTACACGGAGTGCAGGTTGTCCAGAGTTTCCTCGGGGCGGATGGCGTTCATGTCGCAGTACAGACCGTTGCCCGGGTAAAAGTCATAGCGCTTCAGTGCCAGACGCTTCCACTTTGCCAGAGAGTGCACGATCTCCATGCGCTCTCCCAGCTCGGGAACGACAAAGTTGACGGGAGTTTCATGGCCGTTCAGGTTGTCGTTGAGACCGGAAGAAGTGGTGACGAACAGGGGAGCGGACACTCGCTTGATGTGCAGCTGGATGCGGAGGTTCCGCTGAAATTCGGACTTGATAAACTCAATGGCCCGCTGCTGGTCATATGTAGAAAGGGGAGCCTTGTAGCCCTCGGGGATGATGTACTGTTCCATAGAAATTACCTCACATTCAATGGACAATAGTATAATGCGTACTGTGGAAAATTGCAAGCATGAGAAACACAAAATAATTGCATCCCGCAAAACAAAGGACTATAATGATGGAAAATCCTTCCAAGGGGGTAGCCCTATGCTGCATACTATCACCCATTTACGACATGAGCTCCACCGCTGTGCGGAGCTTTCCAATATGGAAGTGAACACCAAGGCTCTGCTTATGGAGTTTCTCCGCACCCACACCACCATGGAGCTGCATCCCTGCGGTCAGGGCATTTATGCCGCTCATCGGGAGCCCGATCCCGTGAAGCCCGCCATTGCCCTTCGGGCGGACTATGACGCACTGGCCAAGCCCGACGGCACCGCCGCTCATATGTGCGGACATGACGGTCATGCTGCTGCCTTGTGCGGCGGGGCGCTGATGGCGGAGGGGCAGACATTGGGACGGAATGTGTTCTTCCTATTCCAGCCCGCCGAGGAAACGGGGGACGGTGCCGCTCCCTGCTGTGTATTATTTAATAAGGAAGACGTAAAGGAAATTTACGGTGCCCATAATCTTCCCGGCTGGCCATTGGGACAGGTGGTCACAAGAGAAGGCACCTTCGCCTGTGCCTCCCGTGGGGTGACGCTGCGCTTTACAGGCAAGCCCACCCATGCGGCCTACCCCGAAAACGGGGTGTCTCCCGCTTTGGCGGTGGGACGGCTGCTGTGCGCGGTACCCGAACTGTCCGAGCCGAGCCGATACACGGGCATGACCCTGTGTACGGTCATCGGAGCGGAAATGGGAGAAAAGGCCTTCGGTGCCGCGGCGGAGCGGGCCGAGGTGTGGCTGACCCTCCGCGGGGAGCATGATGTGGATTTGAACAAGCTGTTCGACGACGTGCTGATGCTGTCGGAGCAGCTGGCAGAGGAGTATGGTCTTGCTTTTGCCTATGAGGTGCAGGACGTATTTCCCGCAACGGAGAATCATGCGGAATGTGCAAGAAAGGTGCTTACCTTGTGTGATGGTGCGGTGCTCGAGGAGCCTATGCGCTGGAGCGAGGACTTCGGACACTATTTGAAGGTATGCAGCGGTGCCTTTTTCGGCATTGGAGCGGGGGAGGACTATCCGCCTCTGCACACGGAGGACTACGAGTACCCCGATGCCCTGCTGCAGCCCACCATAGATATATTTTGGAAGCTCATGAACAGCTAAGCTTGGCAAAAATCCCTATCGGGCTTTTTGCCAGAGATACCCCCGCTGAGGCGATGGGTACAGCGGCTTTTTACGCGCATAATTTGACCGCTGTTGGCGGCCAAATTCCACACTCAAAAGCCGAGAGGTATTTTTCGCTTCGTACATGCCGGCGCGAAAAATAGAACATAATTTCGTTTCGTCCATACGGACGAAATTCTGAGAAGCTGTTTTTGACAATTCGGAACAGTTGACAAAGCACATGGAATGGAGTACCCTGTCTACATATTTTAAATTGAATCCAATCAAAAGAGGTTAATGATATGATTTATTTCCAGTGTGACTATGCGGAAGGCTGCCATCCCAAAATTTTAGAGAAGCTGACCGAGACCAATTTCATGCAGACCCCCGGCTACAGCGAGGACAGCATTTGTGATGCCGCTCGTGCTGCCATTCGCACCGTCTGCGGCACCCCCGAGGCGGATGTGCATTTTCTGGTAGGGGGCACTCAGGCCAATACCACCGTGATCTCCCACATTCTGCGCCCCTGGCAGGGGGCTCTGTGTGCGGATACGGGTCACATCGCCGTCCATGAAACGGGGGCCATCGAGGCCACGGGACATAAGGTGCTGACCATGCCCAATACCAACGGCACCATCTCCGCACAGCAGATCCATGACTACTGCACCAATCATTATAACGACGGTGCCCATGAGCACATCGTACAGCCCGGTATGGTGTATATTTCCTTCCCCACGGAAAGCGGTACCTTGTACACCAAGCAGCAGCTGACGGAAATTTATGCTGCCTGCAGGCAGTGGGATCTGCCACTGTTCATTGACGGGGCCCGTCTGGGCTACGGTCTTATGAGCCCCGCCTGCGACCTGACCATTGAAGAACTGGCGAGCCTGTGCGATGTGTTCTACATCGGCGGTACCAAGTGCGGCGCACTGTTCGGGGAGGCTGTGGTCATTACCAATGACAAGCTGAAGAAGGACTTCCGCTATTCCATCAAGCGCCACGGCGGTATGCTGGCGAAGGGCAGACTGCTGGGGGTACAGTTCCTGACCCTCATGGAAGACGGTTTGTATTTTGATATTTGCAAGCAGGCTGTGGACTATGCTTTGGAAATTCGAAAGGCGTTTGAAGCCAAGGGTGTGGAAATGTTTGGCACCTCCATGACTAACCAGCAGTTCCCCATTCTCTCCGAGGCGCAGATGCGGCACTTCGACGGGAAGTTTGCATATGAATATTGGGGCAGATACGACGAGGGACACCACATCGTCCGCTTCTGCACAAGCTGGGCAACCAAGCAGGAAAACATGGATGCCCTGCTGCAGGCCATCAAGGAAATGTAAAATGAAATAAGAAACAGCTCCGATTCATCCGAATCGGAGCTTTTTTGTTGGAATTGCGGAAGAAATAAATGTAGGGCGGGCGCTTGCTCCCGCCGTTCCGCATCGAATGGACTGCCAATGTTAAGATACAAGCGGCGCGAGCAAGCGCGCGCCCTACGGTGCGGGGATGTGCTTAACATTGCCGCAAAAACGATACCGTGCAGTAATCAAACGAAACGCATTATGTAGGTACGAGCTATTCGTTCAGCTCTCCCCGCAGGCTCATGCTCATGCGGCGCTTGATTTCCTCCTTGGGGATGTCCAGAGAGAACAGGTGATACAGCTTGGTGAGGGCGGCTTCCGTGGTCATGTCCTTGCCGTTGACCGCGCCGATATCGTGGAGGGCCTTGCTGGTGGCGTACTGCCCCAGAGTCACTGTGCCCTGCATGCACTGGGAGCAGACGGTGATGATGGTGCCCGACTTGTACGCCTTTTCGATGATGTGCAGCAGGTAATTGCCCGTGGAGGGAATATTGCCCGCACCGAAGGTCTCCAGCACCACGCCCTTGAGCCGGTCGGTCATAATATGCTCGAAGATCTCAAACTGGATGCCGGGGAACACCTTAATGACCCCCACAGGAACGTCTTCCTTGAAGGGATGGAAGGCAAACTTCCCCTCTGCGGCGGGCAGCAGCACACTGCGATTATACTGGATGGTAATGCCCGCTTCCGCCAAATGGGGACAGTTGGGAGAGTCGAAGGCCAGCAGCTGGTCGGAGCTGCGCTTGGTGGTGCGGTTGCCCCGCAGCAGCACACCGTTGAAGTATACGCACACTTCATGCACTTCCCCCGATGCGGCAATGAGCACGGAGTTGATGATGTTGTCCTTGCCGTCGGAGCGCAGCTCGCACAGGGGAATTTGGGCCCCTGTGAAAATCACGGGCTTGGACAGGTTTTCCAGCATAAAGGACACGGCGGAGGCGGAGTAGCCCATGGTGTCTGTGCCGTGGAGGATGACAAAGCCGTCGTAATCCTCATACCGCTCCGCAATGGCCGCACCGATCTTGTTCCACTCCCGCACGGTAATGTCCGAGGAGTCCAGCAGAGGGGAGAACTGCACCAAGTCCCAGATGGGGGCATCGGGGTGGTTCAGGTCACGGATGGACTCTAAATTGCTGCGGAAGGATTCGGGGTTGGGCACATAGCCGTCGGGGGAGTGCATCATACCGATGGTGCCCCCTGTATAGATAATGCAGATTTTTTTGACGAGCATGGGTGATCCTCCTGCCGATTGTTTTTATCAATATACCATTTGCGGCAGGAAAAAACAAGGCAGAGGAAAAATCACACAAGCGTGTGCAACCGTTTGCTGTCTTTTTGTGTTATTATTGGTGAAGGCCTTCTGAAGGAAAGTTGATCGGAGGTGACGCTATGACGGAGGCAAAGGCGCTGCGAGAGCTGCAAAAAGGGTCGCAGCAGGCTCTGGAATGGATGATCGATACATATAACCCATATGTCAGCACCATTGTTTATCATATCATCGGCGGACGGATGACCCAAGCGGATGTGGAAGAAACCGTGTCCGATGTGTTTTTCGCACTTTGGAATAATGCAAAGAAGATAAAACCCAATATGACCAAGGCGTATCTGGGTGCTGTTGCCCGTAATCGTGCGAAAAATAAGCTGCGGGAGCAGGGGATGACCATGGAACTGGAGGAGGCAGTTTTGTCTGTGGAGACGGACGGTCCCGAATGGGAATTGGCCCGAAAGACCCGCCGTGAGCTTGTGCAGCGGGCTGTGCTGTCTATGGAGCAGCCCGACAGGGAGATTTTCCTGCGGCACTATTATTACGGACAGGCGGTTTCCGTGATTGCGGGCGCACTGAAAATGACCCCCTCGGCGGTGAAATCCAGACTGGCGCGAGGACGGGAAAAGCTGAAAGCATCTCTGATGCAGGAATTAAAATAAGGAGGGAACACAATGGAATACAGAATCGATGAACTATTGGATGAATATTTTGATGCATCCGTTTCCTTGGACACCATGGCGTACACCTCCGCCGACACCATTAAGGAGATGACAATGAATAAAATTAAGGGAGAAGAACGAGGGAAACGCCGCTACCGAAAGCCCGGTGTGCTGTTGGTGGCTGCTGCGGTAGCAACACTTTTGTTCGGAACTGCAGTGGCAAGCTGCGTTACATATTTTTCCTTCCGAGAGGTGGAGGAACCCTTGGATTTGGGATATTTCTATATCACAGAGGATGATGTACAGCAATATGTGGATATCGTTGATGCCACCTGTGCCATTGATTTGAATATTCCCGAGGATGTGAATGCACAAGACAAAGTGGTGTACTATCGGCTGAATTGGCTGCCGACGGAAAATGAAGGGGAAGTGTTGCCTACACAACCGCCTGACATGATTGGGATTGACGATGAAGGTTGGATTCCCATGTTTTCACAGGCCTTTGCCGATTTGGGATTTATTAAGGATGGTGCGATTGTGGAGGAATTCGACAGTTCCCGAGACTTGATTGCATATCAAATCACAGTCAGCCCCGTTCCTGCACCCGAATATGATAAGGTTCTCTATTCGATTGGGGATGTGACCCTTGTGAAGCAGGATTATTGGAATGGTTGGGGGCGTGTGGAGGTGACCGTGGAGTATGAAAATATGTGGCAGGAGCCTGTGAACTATCTGCTGCTGTATGACCCCGAGGATAATGTACTTGTAACAATATGCGGTATGATGGGTTTGGAGGTTTTTGAGAAAATTGCGGAGAATATGGAACTTAAGGTCTCCGATGAATTGATTGAGTATTATGTTCCCGACTATGACTATATCGGTACGCCGGCTACCCAAATCGATATGAGCAGAGGATAGGCTTTCTCCATATAACTAACAAGGCACTCCCTTTGGGAGTGCCTCAGACTGTCGACAAAGAGGTTAGCCTCACCTTCGATAAGGGGAGGTGGCATTTTCGAGCGAGCT
>JAFQDR010000120.1 GCA_017415945.1 Oscillospiraceae bacterium | reverse complement strand
GACGCTTCCTGACGGATTTACAGATGCCAAACTGCTTCATGTCACAAGAGGTGCAGGCAGCGGAGAGATTTTCGTTTCGATAGAAGCAATATATGATGGTAAAAAAGAATATCTTACTTACGGATTTTTTGGTACTGAAGCACCGTCGGGCGTTGATGTGCTGGATGAGGTGCAGGTACAGCGGCTGATGGCGGCGATGAAACAGATTTCCACCACGCAAATAACCGAATACAAATTCAATATTCCCCTTGAAGACAGACTGGATTACATTGTTCCTGCCTCTATATACGGAGAAATCCTCCCGTATGTCATCCCGGATCGGTATGCGCCCTACATTCAAACGAATGAATACAGCCCGGACGGCGTGGGATACGTCACCTTCGGCGTGGCCAATGATATGAAGCCTTCGAACGTGTTCAGCCGCTGCTATACATACCGCATAACACAAAAAGGCGGCTATATCGTATCGGTAGAGGAAGTCGAGACGATTACCAAAGAAACGGTGCTGCAAAACGGCACACCTTATTCGGGGAATTCGGCTGGACGGTTCACCGGTGTCGCCTATGATCGCACAAGAACGGCAACCGTATCCGGCAATGAAATTTCGGTAGGTTCCTATCAGAGCCACACCGATGCGGGTGGAACGTATGTGGGAACGTATACGTATGATGCAAAAACGGGAGACTTTTTCGCAGAGCTTGCTTTCCAATACCATGACAACGGTAATTTCATAACGAACGATCCCGAAACCATATCCGGAAAGCTGTACGAATACGGCGGATTTGTTCACTTTGTTTGCACAAGTAGCAACATCAGTACAGTGAATGTGAATGATACTTTGCCGATGACATTTTTCCCTGTGGCAAGCAACGAAGAATATCAAATGACAAAATACACCGAAACACTGACAGGAGATAACGGAAAGACCTATCAGATTTCATTTGATCTTCCTGCTGAGTGGACATATGGCAGCGGAGGCATTTTCGAGGATGCAAACGGGAACAAGCGCATCGGCAACCGTGTTATCGCCGTGGATATATCAAAAGAGGATTTTGTCAGCTCTCTTGAGGAAATGGCAGAAAGATATCATGTTGATCTTGATTCACCAATTAAGGGTACATCGGATAGCGGTATAGCCTATATGGGATACTGCTTTGAAGGAGAACGGGAGATTCCTGGTGACATAACCGGTAGATATCTTTATCGGTTTACGTACAGCGATTCGATTTCCATGCATATGGATGTGTGGAAAAGAAACGCATATGATGACGATAGTTTTTACGAACAGTTCGTTCTGCCGATCATTCAATCTGTGACGATCGGGGAGAAAGGGGGACAGACTGATCAGATATTGAACACAGAGGAGCTTTCCACCTATTCTCTTATTCCCAGCGGCACTGCCGGCTGTATCGTTTCTCTGACCTTGCCCAGTACATGGAAGTGGGACGGGAGCCATTTCAACGAAGCCAGTGTCCGCATCGGTGTCTATTCCGATCAAAAACGGGTTTCGCTGTATGGAGCATTGCCGACATTGCAGGAATTTGAAGCCACTCTGCGGGAAAGCACGGGACGGGTGTATCAAATGGATTCTCCGATCACGGGCAAAACGGATACAGGGTATTCTTTTACCGGATATTACGGCGATGAGGAAATGCCCAAGGGCGAAATGAGCAGACGGTATCTGTTCTATATCACTGCGGATCAGGGGGTGTATACGCTGGAAATATGGCAGCGGCTGGATTTCGACGGTGCAAATTTCCTTGCGGAAACCGTGCTGCCCATCGTGCAGTCGTTTGCCATTCAGCAGACCCTGCCGCATCAGGCAATTCTGGAAGATCGGTCCGCGCTCTATGATACGCTCTCCAAAAAGGAGATGCTTCTCTCCGATTGGCTGAAAAACAACGAATACGCGGTCAGCCAGTACACCGTCATTGACCTGGATCATGATGCAGATCTGGAAACGGTGCTGTGGCTGACCCGCGGCAGCGATGCAAATGCCGGATTTCTGATTCTGCACAGCAATGCGGGAAAGACGAACGCCCACCTTCTGTATTACCGCCAGTTCGCTGACCTGAAAGAAGACGGAACATTCAGCTTTTCGAGTGGAGTGTCCAATCATGGCTTCGGTGAAATCCGTTTCACCGGAGAAGCATGTTCGATCAGTCGGATTGCATACTGCGAGTCCGAGGATAACACAACTGTCTTCTACTATTCCGAGAGAGATAGCCGATCTCTGACAAAAGCAGAATATGAAAGTTGGGAACGTGCACAGAGCAATAAATCCGATCCGGTATGGTATGCATGGAATGCAAATGAAGAACACTCTGCTCAGCCAATAGATTTCAGCAGTATCGGCGGGGATTGGTATCATAGCTTCAACTATGAAGGCTGGTATGCGTTCTATGGACTCAATTTCCGCAGCCAGACCGCGGAAATGCAGTTTGACCACGGTCTTTACGAGAGCGAGTAT
>JAFQDR010000119.1 GCA_017415945.1 Oscillospiraceae bacterium | reverse complement strand
GTCGTCCCCGACGCTCCGCCATTGCTGAGGTTGGATACGCTGCGTTTTATATATCCATTGGCATTTGTCCGACTGCGGAACGGAGCGTCGGGGACGACGCTCCCTACGATGGCAAATTATTTTAAGCAGGAATATTACTCCTTTTACACAGCAGAAACCCTCGGCGTTTAGCGTGTTGCGCATAGGGATATGCACAACACGCAGTGATATAGCTTCGCTTCGCAAAGCTGTGAAATACACCCATCGGTGTGTGAAATAGGCTTCGCCTGTGAAATATTTTCTTCGAAAATGATATAGTAAACCCCCAATTCTGCCGAATTGGGGGTTTGTATTTGAATCAATCCCGAAGGGATACCACAACATGCCAAAGGCGTATTTCACATTGCGTAAGCAATATTTCACATTTCCACAGGAAATATTTCACTTTCCCGTAAGGGGAAATTTCACAGCGGATGCAGAAATCCCTTTCCGCATCCGCTGTTTGCCGAGGGTTTGTTTGTTTTCTTTTATCCGAGGAGCAGCTTATCGTCCGCTTCGGAGCTGCCGCTTGCTTGGCTGAACAGGTTCAGCAGCTGCTCCACGGTGAGCTTCTTCTTTTCTTCGCCGCTGACATCTACTACCACGTGACCGTCGTACATCATAATCAGGCGGTTGCCGTAGGTAATGGCATCGCGCATATTGTGAGTAATCATAATGGTGGTCAGCTTGTTGTCCTCAACGATGCGCTGGGTGGTCTCCAAAACCTTGGCTGCTGTCTTGGGATCCAGCGCCGCGGTGTGTTCGTCCAGCAACAGGAGCTTGGGCTTCTGCAAAGTGGCCATCAGCAGGGTCAGCGCCTGTCTCTGCCCACCGGACAGCAGACCAACCTTTGCCGTCATGCGGTCCTCCAGACCCAGCCCCAAGGTAGCCAGCTGCTTCTTATATTCCTCGCGCTCCGCATTTGTAATACCGATGCGCAGGCTGCGCTTCTTGCCCCGTCGTGCTGCCAGAGCCAGATTTTCCTCGATCTGCATATTGGCGGCGGTGCCCATCATGGGATCCTGAAACACACGGCCGATGAACTTGGCTCGCTTGTGCTCGGGGAGATGGGTCACGTCCACTCCGTCGATGGTGACGGAGCCATAGTCCACGGTGTATGCACCCGTGATGGTATTGAGCATGGTGGACTTGCCTGCGCCGTTGCCGCCGATGACGGTAACAAATTCGCCGTCGGCCACGGACAGGTTCAGATTTTTCAGAGCACGCTTTTCGTTGACCGTGCCTGCGTTAAAGGTCTTGTATACGTTCTTAATTTCAAGCATGGTCCGCTGCCTCCTGTTCTGCGATCATTTCGGGAGTGATTTTGGGGTGGGAGAACTTACCCTTCAGGTAAGGCACCGTCAGGAAGATGGCAACGATCACCGCAGTAATAAGCTTCAGGTAGTTGGTATCGATGCGCAGCAGGGTAATGACCGCCTGCACCACCAGATAGTAAATGATGGCGCCGATAGAAACGGAGAACAGCTTCAGACCGAAGTTGATAAAAATCTTGCCGAAGACCACCTCGCCGATGATGATGGCTGCCAGACCGATAACGATGGCACCGCGGCCCATGTTGATATCGGCGTAGGACTGGAACTGGCTCAGCAATGCGCCGCTGAGAGCAACCAGACCGTTGGAGATCATAAGTCCCAGCACCACATTGAAGTTGGTGTTGATGCCCTGAGCACGGGCCATGTGGGGATTGGCACCCGTTGCACGGATGGAGGAGCCCAGCTCGGTACCGAAGAACCAGTACAGAATGGCCACAACCACCACGGTGAACACCCCAACTACCAAAATGGGGTGCTGCCAGAAGGGACGGAGCCCTGCGCCCACATCCTGCAGGTAGCGCAGAGATACAAACACATCGAAGTTATTGATGTTGATGTACTGGTTTGCCTTCATGCCCATTATGGCAAGGTTCACGGACCATAGCCCCAGCTGGGTGAGAATACCTGCCAGAATGGCGGGGATCCCGCAGAAGGTATGGAAGAAGCCCGTTGCAAAGCCCGTGCACATACCAACCACAAAGGCCATGAGCATGGCGATTGCGGGGTTGAAGCCCGCCAGAATCAGCATAACGCACACGGCACCGCCGGTACAGAAGCTGCCGTCAACGGTCAAGTCCGCCACGTCCAGCACGCGGTATGTAATGTACAGGCCGATGGCCATAATGCCCCAGATCAGCCCCTGTGCCACAGCACCGGGGAGAGCGTTGATAAAACTCGCCATAATGAATATCCTTCCTCAAAAAAACGAGAGAGGAGAGCCCTCTCTCGCGTGTGCACAATTCTCAATTTGCCTCGCAGAGTTTCGGCCGCAAGGTCGAAATAAATTTCAATCCATTTTTCGCGCCGACATGCGCGAAGCGAAAAATACTTCTCAGGTTTTTAAGTGTGCGAGCGTAGCGAGTGCGCGCACAAAACCTGTTTTCCCATCGCCGTAGGCGGGGGTGACTCGATTAAGCTCCGAAGGAGGTTAATCGACGGAGATTGCTTCGTAGCCCTCGGGAGCGGTCAGACCCAGTGCTTCACAGTTGGCTGCGTTGTACTTGGGAGTGACGGTTGCTGCGTAGCCGATTTCCATTTCAGCAACGCTTTCTTCGCCCTTCAGAATCTTTACTGCCATTTCGCCGGTAGCAACGCCCAGATCGTAGTAGCTGATAGACAGGGTGGCTACGCCGCAGCCGCCGCAGATGCCTTCTTCCCCTGCGAATACGGGAACCTTGCCGTGGCAGATGCCGTCGATGATGCCGGTGTTGGATGCAACGGTGTTATCGGTGGGAACATAGATTACATCGGAATTATCCGCAGCCATCTGGCATACGGCCTGAATGTCGTTGGAGTCGGTGAAGGGGTACTGGGTGCAGGTCAAGCCCGCTGCTTCCAGCAGCTTCTGTACCTCGTCTACCTGATACTGGGAGTTTGCTTCCGCGGAGCAGTACAGCAGACCAACGGTCTTGGCATCGGGACACCATTCTACGATCATATTTGCCTGTTCGTCCAGAGGTGCCAGGTCGGAGGTACCGCTGACATTGGTGCCAACCAAACCGCTGAAGTTTTCAATGCCCAGAGCCACGCCGTATTCGGTAACGGAGGTACCCAGAATGGGAATAGAGCCTGTGGCTACGGAAGCAGCCTGCAGGGCGGGAGTGGCGTTTGCCATGATCAGGTCTACATTATTGGAAACAAAGCTGTTAACGATGGTATTGCAGGTATTGGTATCGTTTGCAGCATTCTGCACATCCCAATTGATATTTTCTTCGCCCAGAGCGGCGTTGACGGTATCAACAAAGCCCTGTGTTGCCGCATCCAGCGCAACGTGCTGCACCAGCTGGCAGACACCGATGGTATAGGCCGCGTCCGCATTGCCGCTATCGGCTGCGCCGCTGTCTGCGCTGCCGCAGGCGATCAGGGAGAGCATCATCAAAACTGCCATCATCAGTGCGATCATCTTTTTCATAAGTCATTATCTCCTATCAGATTATATTGCGGGTCTCTGTAAGAGGCTCTTTACACTTTAGGATTTTAAAGCTTTTAAGTGTTAAAGTCAAGAGATAATTTCAACAAATGAAAACTTTCGTCACATGGCAAAATTGACCAAAAAGTTTTTCGGTCACGGAAACAATGTATGTATCTTTTTCCATTCTCTGTCTGTCATGCACGCACAACACAAGGTGGGGTGAGAAATTGTATGTCATCCTGAGCGCAGCGAAGGATCTCAAGGGCTTTGCAGAAGTACGGCTTCTTCGCCATTACACCGTCCTTAGCGTTGAGATCCCTCGCAGGCTCGGGATGACAAGGAACGGCTGTTCGAATCACCATTTCGCATACAAAAAACACCTCGGATGCAAAGCACCCGAGATGTTATCATATTGGAAATCCAATTTTCAAATTGGATTTCACCACAACTATTCACTTTTCACGCTCAAATAAATTCCCCTACGGGTAATTTATTTGAGTCTGCTGTGTACCTGAATTGTCAGATCGCTCATGGGGTAAGCAGAGCAGGGATGGAAGTAGCCGTCGTCCTTATCCGCCGCGCGTACGCCGTCGGACTGAGGTCTCTGCCAGACTTCACCTTCCAGCAGCAAACTGCGGCAGAAGCCACAGGCACCGCTTCGGCAGTGGCTGTCGGGGGCAATGCCCGCCTTTTCCAAAGACACCACGACCGTATCCGTTGCCTTAGCGTCGATAACCTGTACGTCGTTGCCGTACAGCACCTTGATCTTGAAGGTCTTGTCTTCCTTGCCCTTGGGGTACAGGGGGGATGCGGTAATGTCGTCGGTTTCGCCGTATTCTTCCTTGCGGATGAACTTTTTGCGGATGCCCATCTTGGCAAATTCCCCATCCAAGAAGTCATACATGCCCTGCGGACCGCTGACGAAGTAGCTGACCTCGTTCCAGTCGGGCACCAGCTTTTGGATGATGTCTGCGGAGATAAAGCCCGTCTCCCCTGTCCAACCCGGATTGGGCTCGGAGAGGATGTTGTAAACGGTGATGGCACCATTGGATTTGGCTGCCAGCTCGTTCAGCTCATCATAGAAGATAATGTCGTCTTGATTGCGGGAACCATAGAGAATGGTGAACTTCTTGGGTCTGCCTGTATCGGCCATGTCCTTGGCAATGGAGCGGAATGCGGTGATGCCGCTGCCCCCTGCGATGCCCACCACATGGGCTCTGTCGCGGATGGAGGACCAGTAGCCGTCACCGAAGGCACCGTCAAACTGCAGCTTGGTGCCTACCTTCCAGTTGTCCCATACCCAGCCGGTCACATAGCCATTGGGCTTTTTGCGGAGGGTGATCTGCAGGAACCCGTCGCGGGCTGCTTCCATGGGAGCCGATGCTACGGAGAAGGGGCGGGTGACCCACTTGCCGTCGATGCAGAACTTCACGGAAATATGCTGACCCGCATAGAAGAAGGGCAGCTGATAGCCCTCGCAGGCCTTGAAGGTAAAGGTCTTGGTGGAGGGGGTCTCGTCCTTGATGTCGGTGATGATCACGTCAATGATGCCGGGGTGCAGCTCTTTCGCCAGCGCTGCGGGGTTATCGGTCAGGTCGATCTTGGAGGGGTCACCTGCGGCGATCCATTCCTCACGGCGTTTCATGAGCTTGAACCAGCCCATTAAATCCTTGAAATAGCCTCTGACACGGAATTTTGCTTTCTTTGCCATGATTATTCACCTCCCAATTTTTCGAGGGCGACACCTGCGATGTCATAGCCGTTGGTAATGACGCTGGAGTAGCCGTGGGCGCGGATGCCTGCGCTGCCGACAAAGTCCAGACCGGGGATGTAGCGTTCTTCTTCCGCGCGGAGCATTCGGGTCACCGCACCGTCCACTGCGGTGCAGGGGTAGCCGTAAATATTGCCGCGGAAGGCATTGGTGTAGCGGGTAAAGGTTGCGGGGGTTGCGATGGCGATTTCTTCGATGTGGTCACGGATGCGTGCCCCCGTTGCCCGTTCAAAGTAATCAATGAGACAGTTTGCAAAGGCCTCATTCTGCTCCAGGTACTGATACTTGGTGGGGCAATTGTTGTGCATTGCCTGAGGACCGTAAATGGTAGTGAAGTTCAGCTGGCAGCGGTCGGGACCCGTCATACCGGGGATGGCAACGTCGATGCAGGTTGCGGAGACCTTGGCGTGAGGTGCCCATTCATTGGATTCCCGATAGATACGTTCCGTATCCATGTCCTGACCCATGAAGTATTCATAGCTTTCGATGCCCATTTCCTCGGGCAGTGCGTCCAGACCCAGATAAACCAGGAAGGGTGCGCCCAGCAGCTCACGCTGTGCGGTAAGCTTCAATGCTTCCTCGGGCACCTGTTCTCTTTCGATCATGCCTGCCAGAGCCACAGTGGGGCTGCCGTTGTAAATGACGTACTTGGCACGGATTTCTTCCCCGTCGGCGGTGACAACGCCTACGCACCTGCCGTCTTCCACCAGAATCTTTTCTACCTTGACCCCCAGCTCCAGCTGACCGCCGTGCTTACGGTATGCCTTTTCAATGTCGTTTGCCAGTGCGTGGGAGGTCTTGTTGGCTACATGTGCGCCGTCACGGATGTAGATATAAATCATCTGTGCCCAGACCGTGAAGCTGGCCTCGGACAGGTGGCGGGAAATGTAGCCGTAGTATGCGTTGAGTACCTGTTCGGTCTTGGGGCCGAACTTAAAGGCACGGTTGACTTCGTCGGTTTCGTATGCTGCCGAGCGCAGGAAGGAGGAATACTTGGTTGCCATGACCTTAGGCTCGGGGCCTGCCTTGCCGCAGGAGCCGATGTATTCCAGCGCTTCGTTGATTTCCTCGAAAAGCTTGAAGTAGTTGCGGACCTTCTTGCCGTTGCCGGGCTCCAGCTCTTCGATTGCCGCAATGGCGTTTTCGATGCCGAAGGGCATGGTGAAGTCGATGTCCATTTCGGGGATCACGCAGCGGTAGGCATCGGGAACAATGCGCCAATCCACATCTACGTCCAGATCCTCCAGCATACGGCGAACAGTGCCGTAGCCCATGCCGTTCTGACCGTCACCACATTCGCAGGCTTCGTGGAGACTGACTTCAAATTCATACCGACCTCTGACGAAGCTGGTTGCGTAACCGCCCGTCATGTTGTGCAGTTCTAAGAGCAGTACCTTCTTGCCTGCCTTTGCACATCTGGTTGCCGCGGTCAAGCCGCCTAAGCCCGCACCTACAACGATCACATCATAGGACGGGTCAAATCGTTTTGCTGCCATTGCGTTTCCTCCCTTTTGGTTTATTTTTATGTGTTCATATCTCCCGATATGTTGTTCTTAATTTTGCGAACCGTAGGGGCGAACTGCGTTCGCCCGCTTTTTTGTTGGTGCAGACGTTTTGTTTATCGTTCTATTGCTGCACGGTATTGTTTCTGTGACAATGCGGGCGAACACAGTTCGCCCCTACATTGATACCGCACCCACTTTATTGTTAATTCTTTGACATTTTGTCTTATAAAAACAGGCTCCGTGTTATGGGAGCCTGTGGAATAGGTATTGCTTATGCCAGACCTGCGGTGATGATGGACATCTGGTAAACTTCTTCTGCGTTGCAGCCGCGGGACAGGTCATTGATGGGAGCATTCAGACCCTGCAGGATGGGGCCGTATGCTGCGAAACCGCCCAGACGAGCAGCGATCTTGTAGCCGATGTTGCCGGACTGGATTTCGGGGAAGATGAAGGTGTTTGCATAGCCTGCCACGGGGGAGCCGGGGAACTTCAGCTGACCGACTTCGGGGGAAACAGCAGCGTCGAACTGCATTTCGCCGTCGATGAGCATTTCGGGGTACTTAGCCTTTACAATTTCGGTAGCGTTGCGAACCAGGTCAACCTGTGCGCCCTTGCCGGAGCCCTTGGTGGAGTAGCTCAGCATAGCAACCTTGGGTTCGATGCCGAATGCACGAGCGGTAGCTTCGGTTTCAATAGCAACTTCTGCCAGCTGTTCTGCGCCGGTCTGAGTGACGTTGCCTTCCTTGTCCTTCTTGTCTTCGTAGGAAATGTTGATTGCGCAGTCGCCCATAGCCAGCTTTTCATCGCCGCGAACCATGATAAAGCAGGAGGATACCAGAGTGCTGCCGGGCTTGGTCTTGATCAGCTGCAGTGCGGGACGTACGGTGTCAGCGGTGGAGTAGGTAGCGCCGCCCAGCAGGCAGTCAGCCTTACCCATCTTAACCAGCATGGTGCCGAAGTAGTTGCCCTTCTGCAGGTTCTTGCGGCAGTCTTCTGCGCTCATCTTGCCCTTACGCAGAGCGACCATCAGCTCTACCATTTCGTCCATACCTTCGTAGGTCATGGGGTCCAGAATTTCCAGACCTTCGATGTCGAAGCCGCCCTTTGCAGCAGCGGCCTTAACTTCTTCAACGTTGCCAACCAGAACGGGGGTCAGGAAGCCGTCAGCCTTCAGGCGAGCAGCGGATTCCAGAATACGAGCATCAGAACCTTCGGTGTAAACGATCTTGCGGGGGTTCTGCTTCAGGATTTCAACCAGATTTTCAAACATAGGAATCTCCTCCATACTTTTCGGACATAGTCCGAGTGATTATACATCTATTCTATCACCCAAGAACTGCCAATGCAAGTTTTTTCAGTTCGTACAGACATCTTTCTTATAGCTCCGTTTAAGCACGGTATCGTTCCTGCTTAGATTTACCAAGGTCTCGCTCCTTCGAGCATTGATGAAATTTCCACCGCGCCCATAGGGCGGGCTTGGCGGTACACGTTTGCTCCCACCGCAACTTCTCTGCCGCCTCAAATGTCGGTCGTCCTGCGCAGAAACCGCAATGCGCTGCTCTATCCCACTGCGCAGGTGCGGGCGGATACTATCCGCCCCTACAGGACGGGTATGTCTAACCACCACACAATATCCACAACCATCCCTTGCAGTTTTCCATGATTTTGCGTACAATAGAACCATCGAAAGGAGCAATCTCCATGACCCTGCTTGAACAACTCCAGACCCTTTCCCAATCGGATACCCTGCCCATGCATATGCCGGGACATAAGCGCGGCACCCGTATCGCCCCCTATTTGGATACACTGGGAGCCGACCTCGACATCACCGAAATCAATGGCTTCGGCAACCTCCACGCCCCCGAAGGTGTGTTGACCGACCGCATGGCCCTCGCTGCCCAACTGTGGGGCAGCAAAAAGGCATGGTGGCTCATCGGCGGCAGCACCGCAGGGCTCTTGGCAGCCATCGATGCCGCCACAACTGCGGGTAACAAGGTGCTGCTGGCACGAAACTGCCACAAAGCCGTATACAACGCCTGCATGCTGTGCCGATTGGAAACCGCATACATACAGCCCACTCCCTTTCCGGGACAAGCCTTTGCCGACCGCATCACTCCCGAGCAGGTTGCTGCCGCTCTGACCGAACACCCCGATACCCGTCTGGCGGTGCTGACCTCTCCTACCTACGAGGGGCTGTGTTCGGATATCGCCTCCATCGCAGAGGTGGTACATAGCTGCGGTGCCCTGCTGCTGGTGGACGAGGCCCACGGGGCACATCTGGGACTCCACCCCGACTTCCCGCCCTCCGCTGTGACACAAGGAGCAGACATGGTGGTGCAGTCTCTCCACAAGACCCTCCCCAGCCTGACCCAAACCGCTATGCTCCATCTGTGCAGTGACCGTGTCAGTGCCGAGGAACTGGGCTTCCGACTGTCCGTATACCAGACCTCAAGTCCTTCTTACCTGCTCATGGCATCCATCGACAGCTGTGTGCAGCTATTGACCGAGGAAAAGGACAGCCTGCTCCCCCAATGGCGCAGCGGTATCCGCAGCTTTTACGAAGCTCTGACCCTCAAGCATCTGTCCCTTCCCCTTGCAGACTGCGCTTATGCCGAGCCCAGCAAGCTGCTGATCTCCACCAAGGGCACCGACCTCACAGGGCCGCAGCTGGCAGACCTTTTGCGGTCGGACTACCGCATTGAGCCCGAGATGTCCACCGCCGACACGGTGCTGTGCATGACGGGGCTTGGCGATACAGTGGAAGCGCTGCTCCGCTTGGCTGCCGCACTCAACGAGATCGACCACAGCCTGACTGCGGCACCTGCCCGCCCCCTTCCCACGCCGCCCATGCCCCACAAGCTGCTTCCCATCCACGAGGCCGCCAAGGACCCCACTGAGCTTGTGCCCCTTGCTGATGCCGTCGGGCGCATCAGCGGAGACTTCCTGTGGGCCTATCCCCCGGGGATCCCCGTGCTTGTGCCGGGCGAGGCCGTCCACAGCACACTGCCAAACTACCTCCGTCGCTCCGAGGAATTGGGTGTGGACGTAGGCAGTCCCAAGGGTGCCCCCCAAGGGATGATTCGTGTGCTGAAAAAGGGTTGACGGACGGCAGTATCTGTTATATAATGTGTGTACTATTTTCGGAAAGACGAGGGATTCCACATGAGCAGAATCAAGACCATCGAAACTCGCGATCTGAATAAGAGCGCTCAGACCGGCGGCTGCGGCGAATGCCAGACCTCCTGCCAGTCCGCTTGCAAGACCTCTTGCGGCGTTGCTAACCAGAAGTGCGAAAACAACGAAAAGTAATTACCTCGTCGGCAAAGTCAAATTGACTTTGCCGACGAAACGCCCCTGCTAAGGCAATGGGCACAGCGGCTTTTGCCGCGCATAATTTGGCCGCTTGAGGCAGCCAAATTCCACACTTAAAAGCCGAGATGTATTTTTCGTCACGCACATGTCGCGACGAAAAATGTATGTGACTTTATTTCGTCCTTACGGACGAAACTCTGCGAGGCTTTGCCAACAGTTTGAAATAGTTTCAATTTTGCTGTTTTATGAAATCCTCTTGTTCCATGAACAAGGGGATTTTCTATGAACTATAGTGAGGAGAATAAACATGATCCATCAGTATCAACTGGGCGGTCTGAATATCGTCATCGACGTGAACAGCGGTGCTGTGCACGTGGTGGACGAGGTCGCCTATGACATTATTGCTATGTTTGAAACCGCATCTCACGAGGAGATCGTGGGGGCCATGCTGGAAAAATATAGCCATCTGCCCGACGTAAACGAGGCAGAAATCCGCGAATGCATCGCCGACATTGAGGAGCTGAAGGCAGCGGGCAAGCTGTTTTCCGCCGACAACTTCTCCCGTCTGGCAGGCAAGATGAAGCAGGGCAACATCATCAAGGCCATCTGCCTCCACGTGGCTCACGCCTGCAATCTGCGCTGCGAATACTGCTTCGCCGCACAGGGGGAATACCACGGGGAAAAGGCCCTCATGAGCTTTGAAACCGGTAAGCAGGCACTGGAATTCCTCATTGCCAACAGCGGCAGCCGTCACAATCTGGAAGTAGACTTCTTCGGCGGTGAGCCTCTGGTAAACTGGGAGGTCTGCAAGCAGCTGGTGGAATATGCCCGCAAGCGCGAAAAGGAAGCTAACAAGAACTTCCGCTTCACCATGACCACCAACGGCGTACTGCTGACCGACGAGGTCACCGAATACCTGAACAAGGAAATGCACAATGTAGTCCTGTCTCTGGACGGCCGCAAGGAGGTCAACGACCGTTTCCGTGTGGATGCCGCAGGGGTGGGCAGCTACGACCGCATCGTGCCCAACTTCCAGCGCTTCGTTGAGAAGCGCGGGGACAAGGAATACTATATGCGCGGCACCTACACCCACCACAACCCCGACTTTGTAGAGGACATCAAGCACATGCTGGATCTGGGCTTCGACCAGCTGAGCATGGAGCCCGTGGTCACCGACCCCGCTGACCCCTGCGCACTGACCCAAGAAGACCTGCCCGTGCTGTTCGAGCAGTACGAAAAGCTGGCACAGCTGATGATCGAACGCCGCAAGGCAGGCAAGCCCTTCACCTTCTATCACTACATGGTAGACCTGACCGCAGGCCCCTGCATCTACAAGCGTCTCAGCGGCTGCGGCAGCGGCACCGAGTACATGGCTGTCACCCCCAACGGTGACCTGTACCCCTGCCACCAGTTCGTGGGCAAGGAGGACTTCAAGCTGGGCGACATTTGGAACGGCGTACAGCACCCCGAGGTGCAGGATCAGTTCCGCAGCTGCAATGTGTACTCCCACCCCGAGTGCGCGGACTGCTGGGCAAGACTGTACTGCGCAGGGGGCTGCGCGGCCAACGCATACAATTCCACCGGCAGCGTCAACGGCGTATATGAATACGGCTGTGAGCTGTTCAAGAAGCGCATGGAATGTGCCATCATGGTGGAATGCGTCAAGAATCTGGAATAAAACTTCGAGGAGAACCGATAACGGTTCTCCTTGTTTTTATCTCCGCACCAACTTTCTCGACTCGTAGGGAGCGTCGTCCCCGACGCTCCGCGGTCACCGCAGTTGAACACTCTGCATTTTTCCGTCCATCGGCAATCTACCACTGCGTAACGGAGCGTCGGGGACGACGCTCCCTACGGCGATGCATATAACAAACACAGTCCTTATAATTTGCATATTTCTCTTTTCAATCCTGCGGTTTTCTGGTATAATGGAGCGTAATTGTAACGAAATTCCAACTTCAATACCAAAAGGGAGTTTTACCTATATGATCGACCAGAACAAGATTCGCAATTTCTCTATCATTGCCCACATCGACCATGGCAAATCCACCCTGTCCGACCGCATCATCCAGCTGTGCGGTGCAGTAGAGGACCGCATCATGGAAGACCAGATCCTCGACAACATGGATCTGGAAAAGGAACGCGGCATCACCATTAAGGCTCGCGCGGTTCAGATGAACTATCTGGCAGACGACGGCGAGACCTATACCCTGAACCTCATCGACACCCCCGGTCACGTAGACTTTAACTACGAAGTGTCCCGCTCTCTGGCTGCTTGCGAGGGCGCACTGCTCATCGTTGACGCATCTCAGGGCGTGGAAGCCCAGACCCTGTCCAACACCTATCTGGCACTGGACCACAATCTGGAGATCCTGCCCGTCATTAACAAGATCGACCTGCCCGCAGCAGACCCTCTCCGCGCCAAGCAGGAAGTGGAGGACATCATCGGCATTCCCGCCATGGATGCTCCCGAGATCTCCGCAAAAACCGGCATCAACATCCGTGCGGTTGTGGAGGATGTGGTCAATAACATCCCCGCTCCCGACGGCGACCCCGACGCACCTCTGAAGGCTCTGATTTTCGACAGCCAGTACGACCCCTACCGCGGCGTTATTGTACTCATGCGTATTGTGGACGGCAGACTGAAGAAGGACGACGAGGTGCTGATGATGAGCACAGGTGCCAAGTACAAGGTCATCGAGGTGGGCCATCTGGGTGCACTGGGTCTGGTACCCTGCGCTGAGCTGGCAGCAGGTGACGTAGGCTACTTCACCGCCTCCATCAAGAACGTGAGCGATACGCAGGTAGGCGACACCGTCACCTTGGCAGCTGCTCCCACACCCGATCCTCTGCCCGGCTACCGTCCCGCCCAGTCCATGGTCTACTGCGGTATTTACACCGTGGACGGCTCCGACTACCCCGCTCTCCGTGATGCCTTGGACAAGCTGAAGCTCAACGACGCTTCCCTGTCCTATGAGCCCGAATCCTCTATCGCACTGGGCTTCGGCTTCCGCTGCGGCTTCCTGGGCATGCTGCACATGGAGGTCATTCAAGAACGTCTGGAACGTGAGTTCGATCTGGATCTGGTCACCACCATGCCCTCCGTAATCTACAAGATCGTGAAAAACGACGGCAGCGTCATCATGGTGGATAACCCCCACAACTACCCCGACCCTACCCATATTGCCGAGGCTTATGAGCCCTATATGCACGTAAGCATCATCACCCCTCAGGAATACGTCGGCAACATCATGCCCCTGTGTCAGGACAAGCGCGGCGAGTACAAGGATATGCAGTATCTGGACTCCCATCTGGTAGAGCTGAAGTACGATATGCCTCTCAACGAAATCATTTACGACTTCTTCGACTCTCTGAAGGCACGTACCCGCGGCTACGCTTCTCTGGACTACGAACTGGCGGACTACCGCATCTCCAATCTGGTAAAGGTTGACTTGAAGCTCAACGGCGACCCCGTTGACGCTTTGAGCTTCATTGCACACAAGGACAAGGCATACGGCCGCGCCCGCCGTCTGTGCGAAAAGCTGAAGGAGAACATCCCCAGACAGATGTTTGAAGTTCCCATTCAGGCAGCCATCGGCGGCAAGATCATCGCTCGCGAAACCGTCAAGGCAATGCGCAAGGACGTTCTTGCAAAGTGCTACGGCGGCGACATCACCCGTAAAAAGAAGCTGCTGGAAAAGCAGAAGGAAGGCAAGAAGAAGATGCGCCAGCTGGGTACGGTCTCCATCCCCACGGAAGCATTCCTCGCAGTCCTCAAGCTGGACGAAGAATAACAAAACACGTAAAACACCTTCGACAAAGTCGAGGGTGTTTTTGCGTGAGATAAGAAATAAGAGAGAAAAGAGAAGAGAAGTTGTCAAATCCAATTCCGGCGAATTGGATTTGGTATTATAAGTTATGGTTTCGCAGCGATTTCAAACAACTTTCCTTGTAGGGGCGGCAATCTGCCGCCTCAAATGTCGGTTGTCCTGCGCAGAAACCGCAATGCGCCGCTCTTCCCCACTGCGCAGATGCGGGCGGATACTATCCGCCCCTACAGGATTGGCGCGGCTATCCCACTTGCATCGTCCTCAGCCAAGTGCTATAATACTTTATATACCATCTTACCGAAAGGAGTGCCGTGGAATGCGTTGGGTTATGGGCTTCAGATTCCTTGCGAAAGGAAACCCTTAATACCATCCAAGGGGTAAGTGCGCCCTTTTTCACGGACACAACACAAAAACGGTAAGCGTGGGCAATGGGATTGCACCGCGTGCCTTTGGCATGGCGGTTTTTTTGCGCCCATTTTCACCGTTCCTTGAAAGGATGGTATTTTATGAACATACAAACCCAGCTCCGAAGACTGAATTTCTTCGGCTTTTCCGCCTGTCTTCGCATCACCGATGCGGTGTGGGTGGTCTTTCTCATCAGCCGCGGCTTCTCCCTGTGGCAGGTAGGGCTTGCGGAAGGTATTTTCCACATGGTTTCTCTCCTGTGCGAGATCCCCTCGGGCATGGCCGCCGACCTCATAGGGCGCCGCCGCTGTCTGGCAATGGCGGGATTTTGCGGCATGGTCAGCGCTCTGCTCATGGCATTTAGCCGCAGCTTTTTCGGGGTATGCCTGTCCATGGTATTCTCCGCCTTGTCGGGCAGCTTCCTGTCGGGAAGCGACGAGGCCCTGCTGTATGACAGTCTGGTGCAGGCGGACAATGCAGACAAGTACATCCCCAAGTCTGCCGCTTACAACCAAATGCAGAATCTGGGCTTTCTGTGCAGCAACCTTGCCGCAGGTCTGGCGGCGGTGTGGAGCTATGTGGGCTTTTATCTGCTGGATTCAGGTATCTGTCTGGTGCGGATGCTGACCGCCTTAAGTCTGACAGAGCCCACCGTCACCAAACAGCAGGCAGCTCGCCAACAGCACCCCTTTGCAGACCTGAAGGCGCGGTTTCGGGAGCATATCTCCATAGTGGCGGGATTTCTCCGCAGCCATCCAAAAGCCGCGGTGCTCATGCTGGCAGACGGCTTTGTGACCCTGCCAAGCTATCTGACCCTGATGTTTTTGCAGCAGCGTTTGAGTGAACAAGGGGTGCCCACCATGTGGCTGGGGCTGCCCGTCATGTGCATTGCGGCCGCCCGTATGTGGGGCACCGCCATGGGGAAGCGACTGCGCCCCAAGAGCATTCCCCGACTGTACAGCCTATGCGCCATCCTCGTGGGGAGCGGCACCGTAATTGCGGGGGCAGCCTCCATCGTGCCCGCCATCGCAGGTGCCGCACTGGCAGCGGCAGCTATGGATGCGTGGGTACTGCATCTGCAAAATGCCCTGAACCGCCTGTATCCCGCAGATCAGCGGGCCACATTGGTCAGCGTGAACATGATGGCTTACAGTGTGCTGATGATCGCCGCAAGTCCTGTGGTGGGATGGATCGGTGATGCCCTCGGCACTGCGGGCGCGGGGCTGTGGGTCTTGGGCGCACTGATCGGGCTGAGCGGACTGATTTCGTTCCTAATCAAGAGGCACACCGCAGAATAACTTCCGTCCCCCATCGTAGGGACCGTCGTCCTCGACGGTCCGCTTGTTCGTACACCGCCGCAGTAATATCGGACCGCCGCGAACGGCGGCCCCTACATAATGGACACATTGTCCCACAGTTGAAAACTTCCCCCTAAAATGGTACAATACCCTCATTCCAAAGAATGAGGGTATTTTTTATGATGAAATTCATTTGTAAGATATATGAGGCATACAAGGAAGCCATTGACTATTTGTTTTGGGGCGGCATGACCACCGTGGTCAGCTGGGGCTCTTACAGTCTGTTCGTCCTCCTTGGGGCAAGTGTATTCTGGGGCAATGTGGGCTCTTGGGTATGCGCCGTGAGCTTCGCCTTTGTGACCAATAAGCTGTGGGTATTCCAAAGCAAGAGCTGGGCAGGGAATGTAGTGTTCCCCGAATTGGGCAAGTTCCTGTCCTCCCGTGTGGCAACGGGGGTCTTTGAGATGATTGCCGTCCCCGCACTGGTGGCCATCGGACTGAATCAGACCATCTTCGGCATCGACGGCATGGTGTCCAAGGTCGTGGTCAGCGTGGCAGTTATCGTGCTGAACTATATCCTCAGCAAGCTGTTTGTGTTTAAGAAGTAAGCACAGATTTTACATTCGCAAGCCCTTGAGATCCTTCGCTGCGCTCAGGATGACACACAACTCCAACTCACCACCAACCCTTGTCATCCTGAGCGTATGCGAAGGATCTCAACGCTAAGGGCAGCGTAAAAAAGAAAGGTAATTTGCCATGTATTATGTCTACATTCTCACCAACAAAGGACACAGTGTGTTATATACAGGTATGACCAATGACTTACAGAGGCGACTTCATGAGCATCGAAACCACCTTGTCCCGGGATTTACCGCCAAATATAACGTCCATAAACTCGTGTATTTTGAGTACGGAGAAGATGTGTGGGGCGCTATCGAGCGCGAGAAGCAAATCAAAGGCTGGACTCGCAAGCGAAAAGAGGATCTCATCAACTCTATGAATCCCGAATGGAAAGACTTAGGCAAAGAAATGGAGCTGTATTAACGCTTCGTCATCCCACTACATAAGCAAGCCCTTGAGATCCTTCGCTGCGCTCAGGATGACAGGGTGCAGCAAGCTATTTTCATCCTCGCAACAACTAACTACACCGCAGTTAAATAGACCCTCCGTCTTTGTCATCCAACCAACGTTTGTCATCCTGAGCGTATGCGAAGGATCTCAACACTAAGGTCGGCGTATAAATAAAACTACTCCCTTCACTCATCGAAGTAAAGGGAGTCTTTTTTACATTTATACCACTTCCGCCATTTCAACAGGCAGGCCTGTCAAATATCTGCGTACCATATCCAGTCCACGCTGGGTGGCGATCATGCGCACATTCTCGCGGTTCTTCCCGGGAATCAGCACCTTCACGGCAATGGTCCCCTCGGGTGTGGCCAAGCCGATGCACACGGTGCCTACCTTGTGGATGCCATCCCCGTCGGGGCCCGCAAGTCCCGTGAAGGACAGTGCGATATCACTGCCTGTGAGAGCCTTGACCCCGTCGGCCATTTCCCGCGCCACTTCCTCGCTGTACACGGTGTGGGCTTCGATGGTTTCGGGCTTGACCCCCAGCACCTTGATCTTCATTTCATTGGTGTAGCTGACCACGCCCCCCAGGAACACCGAGGAGGAGCCGGGGAAGTCGGTCATGCGCTTGGCAAGAAGCCCACCCGTGCAGCTTTCCGCTACGGACATGGTCATGCCTCGTTCCAGCAGCAGGTCAAAGGCCAGTCGGTCCAGACCCTCTACGTCCACGCCATAGACCACATTGCCCAGCTTGGCCTTCACCATCTCCCCAACAGGGGCGATCATTTCCTCTGCCTGCTCCGCCGTATCCGCCTTGGCGGTAACGCGGACAAAGCACTCATACCGTTTTGCATAGGGGGCAATGGTGGGGTTGGTGTAGGTGTTCATTTCCTCACGGAGGACATTTTCCATCTCGCTTTCGCCCATACCGAAAATCTGGTAGTTGTGGCTGACGATAACACCGCCGCTCTTGGACTCCAGATAGGGCATGACACGGTACTTCATCATGCTGTTGCACTCGTGGGGAGGACCGGGCAGCATAATGACGGTGTGGTTTTCGCCTTCCACAATGCACCCGGGTGCGGTGCCCCAGTCGTTGGACAGAACGATACAGCCCTCGGGCAGATACACCTGCTGCAGATTGTTGTCGGTCATGGGTTTTTGGCGGCGTTCAAAATAAGCCCGCAGCTTTTCGCCTTCTGCTTCATTGTACCCCAGCTTACGGCCCAGTGCCTCGGCGATGATGTTCTTGGTCAGATCATCGCAGGTGGGGCCCAAGCCCCCTGTGGTAATGATGATATCCGCACGGCCCATGGCAATGTCCATGACCTGACGGAGACGGGCAGGGTTATCCCCCACCACGGTGTGATAGAACACGTTGATGCCCAGCTGCGTGAGCATTTCGGAAATATCTCTTGCATCGGTGTTGGTGGTGCCGCCCAGCAGCAGTTCTGTGCCAACGCCGATAATCTCCACTGCATGGCTGTTATTCACCCAGCTTCACCTTCACTCTTTCGATATTGGCAACGGCTTCTTCCACCAGTGCGTCCACATCCAGTGCGCTTTCCACTTCGGCAACCTCTGCCAGAGTGGGCTTGGTCTTGGGGTGCCTGGGGGTGAATACGGTGCAGCAGTCCTCATAGGGCAGGATGGAGGTATTGAAGGTACCGATCTTTCTTGCGATGGTGACGATCTCCTCCTTGTCCATACCGATCAGAGGCTGCAGGGTGGGCAGGTAGGTAACGGACTGGGTGGATGCCATAGCTTCCATAGTCTGGGAAGCTACCTGACCCAGATTTTCGCCGGTAACGATGGCCTTGCAGCCGTTGGCCTCGGCGATCTTGGTGGCAATGCGCATCATCATGCGGCGCATAATGAGGGTGAAATATTCCTCGGGGCACTTGTCGCGGATCTCCTCCTGAATCTTGGTGAAGGGCACGATCTCGATCATCATGGAGCCGCAGTAGTCGGTGAGGATCTGTGCCAGCTCAATGACCTTCTGCTTTGCCAGCTCGGAGGTGTAGGGGAAGGAGAAGAAGTGCACGGGAATGAGCTTCACACCGCGCTTTGCGATCATGTAGGTGGATACGGGGCTGTCGATACCGCCTGACAGCATGGTGATTGCACGACCGTTGGAGCCAACAGGCATACCGCCTGCACCGGGGGTGGGCTGGGCATGGACATAAGCGGCGTAGTCACGAATCTCAACGTGGACGATCAGATCAGGGTTGCGCACATCCACGGGAACATTGGGGAAGGCCTCGTTCAGCTGACCGCCAACGTACTGGCTGACCTCGATGGAGGTCATGGGAAAGGCCTTGTCGGAGCGCTTGGTTTCCACCTTAAAGCTCTTGGCATAGCGCATATCCTCTGCCAGATAGCTCTTGGCCAGCTCCACAATGGCATCCATGTTCTTTTCACAAGCAGCCGCGCGGGTGAGCTTTGCAATGCCGAAGACCTTGGTCAGTGCTTCGAATGCTGCGTCCAGATCTTCGTCATCGGTCTTGGGCTCTACGTAAACCGCGGACTGTACGGAGTACACGTTGAAGTCACCGATGAGCTTCAGACGGGTGCGGATGTTGCTGAGCAGCTTCTGTTCAAAGCTGCGCTTGTTCAGGCCCTTCAGGACGATTTCGCCCTGCTTGAGCAGAATCATATCTCTCATAAACATTACCTCGTTGTCAAATGTATTCAATCGTAGGGCGGGGGCTTGCGCCCGCCGTTTTTTAAATCATAGTCAGCAGTATCTTTCACACGCATTGTGTGAGATGATACCTCGGTGCAGCGGCGGGAGCAAGCCCCCGCCCTACAATTTATACTCAATTGGTGTCCCCGAACTGAAATGTTCGGTACTGAATGGCATCCGCAACGTGGACAGGCTGGATCTGTTCGCTGCCCGCCAAATCCGCAATGGTCCGCGCCACGCGGAGGATACGGTCGTAGCTTCGTGCGGACAGACCCATGCGGTCAAACGCCCGCTGCATAAGCTTCTCCCCCGCTTCCGTCAGTGCGCAGTACTCCCGCACCTCGGCGGGGTCCATCTGTGCGTTGCAGGAAATACCCGTCCCCGCAAACCGCTGCTGCTGAATCTGCCGCGCGGCGTTGACCCGCTTCTTGATATCCGCGGAAGGCTCTGCCTTGTCTCGACGGCGCAGCTCCTCATATTCCAGCGCGGGCACTTCCAAAATCAAGTCCATGCGGTCCATCAAAGGCCCCGAAATTCTGCTGCGGTACTTCAGCACCGACTGCTCGGAGCATTTGCACCGACCGCCGGGGTGTCCGTACCAGCCGCACTTACAGGGGTTCATGGCCGCCACCAGCATAAATCGGCTGGGGAAGGTCACCGTCCCCGCCACACGGGATACGGTCACCACGCCGTCCTCCAGAGGCTGGCGCAGAACTTCCAGCACCTGATTGGGAAATTCGGGGAACTCGTCCAGAAACAGAACGCCGTTGTGGGCAAGGGAAATTTCACCGGGGCGAGGGTTGGTGCCGCCGCCGCTCATGGCACGGGAGGACACCGTATGATGGGGGGCACGGAAGGGCCGCACCGCCACCACGGGATTGGACGCACCGGTCAGCCCCGCAACGGAGTGGATCTCCGTGGACCGAATGATTTCGTCATAGCTCATATCCGGCAGAATCCCCGGCAGGCGCTTGGCAAGCATACTCTTACCCGCACCGGGAGGCCCCGACATCAGCAGGTTGTGACCGCCTGCGGCAGCCACTTCCAGAGCGCGTTTGACATTTTCCTGCCCCTTTACGTCCGCAAAATCGGGCACATACAGAGCCTCGGGCTCAATGACAGGGGTAGGCTCGGGGGAAATGAGCCGTTCATCACGAAGATGCCGCAGCAGCTGGTCCACAGTCTCCACGGCGTAAATGTTGATGTCACGGGCAAAGGCCGCTTCCTTGGCGTTTGCCGCAGGGACAAACAGGTGCTTGACCCCTGCGCGTCGGGCAGCAATTGCCATAGGCAGGGCACCGTTCACAGGGCGCACCTCACCCATGAGGCTCACCTCACCGATGAAGGCACAGTCCGTAGGGGGCCGCATCAGCTGACCCGTGGCGGTCAGGAGGCACAGGAGCACAGGCAGGTCATATATGGTGCCCGCCTTTTTGGTGTCCGCAGGTGCCAGATTCACCGTGACCTTGGAGGGTGGGAACTTGTAGCCGCTGATTTTGATGGCGGCGCGGACACGGTCACGGGCTTCCTTCACCGCCGCATCGGGCAGACCCACGATATCAAAGCGGGGCAAACCGCCGGAAATAAAGCATTCCACAGATACCTCATAGCCGCCGATCCCCGTCAGCCCAAAGGACCGAACTTTCGAAAACATAGCTCCCCTCCTAAATTTGCCAATAAGATGACATTTTAATATGATATTATAGCATATTAAAATATGTTTTGTATATGTAGATTTTGAATTTTGGCCACAAAAAAGGCTCCCCTGTGTAAGGGGAGCTGTCAGATGCGAGCTTGCGAGCAGATGACTGAGGGGTTGTCGCAACAGTCATAGCACCGAAGAACAACCCCTCCGCCCTCGACAAGCTCGGGCACCTCCCCTTACACAGGGGAGGCTTTTTTCAATTATAGGTTTTGTACAAAAACTCCACGACCTGACTTCTGGAGCACACGCTGTAGGGGGCGAATACTCCGTCTGCCAGAGGTGCGGCGATGTCCTTTTCCAAGGCCCACAGCATGGCTTCGAAATAAAAGTCCTGCTCACTGACATCGATGAAGTCCCATTCCCGCTTCGCCGCCGCGGGCTTCCCCACTGCACGGTGCAGCATGGTGAGGAACTGGGCACGGGTGACACTGGCATTGGCAGCAAACACGCCCTCCCCGATCTCGGAGCCGATGCCATGCTCCACCGCCCACATAACGGGCGCAAAGCAGCTGTCGCTTTCCTTAACATCAATAAAGGGACTGACCGTTGCCGCGGGTGCGGGGCTGCCCGCCACCTTCCACAGAAAGGTCACCGCCTGGGCACGGGTGCAGCCGCTGCGAGGGTCAAACAGACCGTCGGCGTTAGGTGCTGCCACGCCCTGCTTCACCGCCCACATGACCGCTGCATAGTAGTCATCGGTATGGAATACATCCTGAAAGGGGTTGTCCTTATTCTGTTTTGCAAATCGCTGAAAGAAACCCATTGCGAATCTCCTTGGTGTTTTTTCTCTATTATACAGGATTTGCGTTTATTCCACAAGCTCCCGATAGTCCATCAGCAGCAGACCCGTAGCTTCCTTCTGCTTTTCCAGAGCTTCCTCGAACTTCTTGGTTTCCATGCCGTCCAGGGGGTCATAGATCAAGTACGCGGTGGTGCCGCTGACCTCCTCACGGAAGATGCCGCCCACAGCCTCCAAAACCTCCATGACCTGTTCCCGCTGATGCCCACGGAGCCCCGAAAGCACCACACACTTGTCCTTCAGCTGCTCCGCTCCCGCCACGGGCTTCACGGGAATCCCGCTGCGCTGGGCGTACATGGCAGCTTCGCTGAATGCGGTGGTGTAGATGGTCAGCTTGGGGCAGTCCAAGAAGGCATATGCCCCGATCTCCTCCACTGATGCGGGGATCTCCGCCGCGATTAGGTTCACGCAGCCACGGAAGGCCTCGTCGCCGATTTCCTCCAGCCCCTCGGGGAGCACCACATCCCGCAGGTTGCGGCAGCCACGGAAGGCTTCGTCGCCAATTTCCTCCAAGCCCTTGCCGAACTTCACTTCACGCAAGGCCTTGCAGTCACGGAAGGCTTCTTCCTCGATTTCCTCCACACTGTCAGGAATGCGAATCTCGCGGAGTGACACGCAGTCGCGGAAGGCTTCCTCGCCGATCTCCTCCAAGCCCTCGGGGAGAATGACCTTTTCCAGATACATACAGTTGCGGAAGGCCTCCTCCTCGATGGTTTCCACACCATCGGGCACAACAAATTCGGTCAGCTCCATATTGTTGCGATACATTTCTTCACCGATCATAGAGATGCTCCTTTCTTTTTCAGCTCGTACCCCAATTATGCTTATCGTTTCATCGAAGCACGGTAACGTTTTTGCTTGCACCAAAAGTTTTTTCCGCATCCGTAGGGCGGCCGCTTGCCGCCGCCGCAGGTAGGCAGTCGGGACTTGTACAAAGTAAAATGACAGAGAAACGTAGAATGTATGGATAAAATAGGGGGTGTCAGAAGGTTTCGTTGCGGTACGGCGGCAGCAAGCGGCCGCCCTACGGTTGCAGTAATATACGGGGATCATCGCAAGCCCGTTACCGTTCCTATGCCGGAGTTCCCCATCCGACAGCACGATTATCCGCCGTATTTATCCTTCAGATACATCAGTGCTTCGCCGTAGCCCTGAATGCCGTGGCCGCGGATGGTCTTTTCGCAGGCCATGCCCGCATAGGAAATATGGCGGAATTCCTCCCGCTCCATGGGGTCGGAAATATGCACCTCCACTGCAGGGATGCCCACAGCCTTGAGAGCATCCAAAATCGCGATGGATGTGTGGGTATAGGCCGCAGGATTGATGACGATGCCGTCATAAATCTTATAGGCCTTCTGAATCTTGGTGACGATGTCTCCCTCGTAATTGGACTGGAAATGCTCCATATCCACATCCAGCTCCTTTGCCACCGCGATCAGATAGTTGCACAGGCTCTCATAATTGGCAAGGCCGTAAATGGCGGGCTCACGGATGCCCAGCATATTGATATTGGGCCCGTTGATGACTAAGATTTTCACAGTCCCAGCACCTCCACGATTTTGTCTACGGTTTCTTCTACGCCCGTGCACTCCACGGTGTATTCCCCGAACTGCTCATACAGAGGCTTGCGCTTTTCGTACAGTGCCTTGACCCCAAATTTTTGGGACAGGGGTCTGCCATCACTTGGCAGGTCCTCCACAGGTCGGTGCAGCAGCACGGTGACACTGTTTTGACGGAGGATGGGCAGGTTTTCGGGTCGTGTGACCACACCGCCTCCCGTTGCAATGACCAGTCCGCTGCGCTTTGCCATTTCCGACAGGGTATAAGTCTCGATGCGGCGGAATACCTCTTCCCCCTCAAACTCGATGATCTCGGGGATGGGGCGGCAGCCGAAGGTATTGATGAGCTCGTCAATGTCTACAAACTCTCTGCCCAGACGCTGTGCCAGCGCCTTGCCTGTGGTGGTCTTGCCGCTGCCCGCCATGCCCACCAGAGCAATGTTCATATTCTGCGCGGCAATCTTTTTGCGCACAGGGGCAATGACATCGTCGGACAGCTGGGTGTCCAAGAAGATTTCCACAGCACGCTTGGCCTGTGCCACAAGCATCCAAAGACCATTGACGGCGATGGCGCCCATTTCCTTTGCCTGACGGAGGAACTCCGTGAGGGCAGGGTTATATACCAAATCAAATGCCGCTTCCAGCTTTGTAAAGGGTGCCAGCTCCGTGACCGCCACCCCTGTGTCGGGGTAGGTGCCAACGGGGGTGGCATTCACCAGAATTTGGGCATCGTAATGTCTGTGCAAATTAGAGAAATTGTTTTCCCCACGGCGGGACACGGTGACGATTTCTCCCGCCCCCATGTCGCGGAGGGCCGCACGAACGGTGGGAGCCGCGCCGCCGTCACCGAAGACCACGCACTTTTTCCCTGTCAGGTCCGCACCCGACTGCTTAATGGCATACACGAAGCCGTAGTAGTCGGTGTTGTCCCCGTAGTAAGTGCCGTCGGGCAGTCGGCGGATGGTATTCACACTGCCGATCTCCGCCGCCTGCGGGGACAGGACAGTGCAGTAGGGAATGACCGCCTTTTTATAGGGAATGGTCACATTGATGCCCTTGAAGCTGCCCTCGGCAAAGAAGGCATCCAGCTCCTCGGGCTCCTTTTCGATGAGACCGTAGTCATAGCCGCCGATCATTTTATGGATCTGGGGGGAAAAGCTGTACCCAACCTTGCGCCCCAAAAGACCGTATTCAACCATAGTAATCCTCCGTTTCTTTGCTCAATGTATATTAAGAGAGTACCTTCCCCTGGATAGGGGAAGGGGGACCGCGTGCGGTGGAAGAGGTCGATATTCAATCCGCAAAGCGCACAATATAATAAACCGTATTCGCCCAAATGCAGCGGCATCTCAAAGTATCACTGCTGACCTCCTCAGTCTCGCTACGCTCGACAGCTCCCCCTAAAAGGGGAAGCCTCACCCCAAAATCAGACTGTCAAAAATTATCACACCATCTCCGAGTAGCTGCCCAGATATTGGAACTGCTCGCACATATTTTCCAGCTCCGTCAAGATCCGCACCAGTTCCTCGGAATACATGGGCGCGTCAAAGTCCATGAACATCATAAAGTTGAAGTCGGTGTCGGGCAGGGGACGGCTTTCCAGCTTCTGGAGATTCAGCCCCAGTGCGGAGAAGCGGCTGAGCACCTTCACCAGAGAGCCGGGACGGTGGGGCACCACGCACATGATACTGGTACGGTCGGCTCCCGGGAAAATTTCCAAGTCCTTGGAGATGCAGATGAAGCGGGTGTAGTTGTTGCCCTTGTCCTGCACGCTTGCCTTCAGACAATCCAGACCGTACAGCTGGGCGCAGGACATGGAGGACAGGGCCGCCACGTCATTGCGCTCGGAGCGTGCCACCATCTTTGCGGCCATGGCGGTGTTGGGCTTCACGGTGACCTTCACCCCCGGCAGGGTCTTCAAAAAGCCCGCACACTGGTTGATAGCCTGCTCGTGGGAGTAAATTTCCCGAACATCCTCCAAGCGGGTACCGGGCTTCACCAGCAGGCAGTGGTCGATTTTCAAGCGCACGGAGCGGACGATATAACAGTTGTGCTGCACCAGCAGGTCATAGATCTTGTTGACGATGCCCGCGGTGCTGTTTTCTACGGGCAGCACACCATATTCGCACAAGCCGTTTTCGATGGCGTTGAACACATCTTCAAAGGAGGGGAAGTAGCTGATATCGGGCACACGGAACAGCTTGGTGCAGGCGATTTGGGAGTATGCCCCCGCCACACCCTGACATGCCACACTGGGATATTCGGGGAATCGCTTGGGACTGTGGTCAATGGCATGAGTCACCTGCTCCGCAAGAGGGGTGCGCTTGCCCATGACCTTCATCTGGTGGGCACTGCTGAGCTCAAACAGAGTGGAAAACAGCATGATGGCCCCTGTACGCAGGTCGGGCCCCGCAGCCTTGGCGATCTTCACCAGCTTCTGCCGTTCCCGCTCGGGGTCGTAAATGGGCTTGCCCACTGCCTGCTTATAGGCGGCAACCCCCTCGGAAATCTCCATACGGCGGCGGAACAGCTCAATGATCTCGCTGTCCACCGCGTCAATTTCCGCTCTCAGTTCCGTAATGTCTTTCATAACTCTTGCTCCCTTGTAGGGGCGGCAATCTGCCGCCTCTTTTGTCGGTTTTATATAGCAGATACGGTAATGTCGCGCTCCAATTTACTGCGGAGCTGCGGGCGGATACTATCCGCCCCTACGGGATTGTGCGTCCAACCACCGTATCCACAAATATTGGAGGGTTTATATCCCCATGATTTCGCATACCGCCAGAGCCGCTGCTGCCTCGATGACAGGCAGGGCACGCTTGACGATGCAGGGGTCATGGCGGCCCTCTATGGTCAATGTCTCGTTGGTTTTATTTACCAGACTGACGGTCTGCTGCGCCTTACCGATGGAAGGCGTAGGGCGCATAGCCACACGGAACACCAGAGGCATCCCGTTGGTAATGCCGCCGTTAATGCCTCCCGCATGATTGGTGAGGGTACGCACCCCACCCCCATCCATCACAAAGGGATCGTTGGCCTCGCTGCCACGCATATTGGCAAAGCCGAAGCCCGCACCGAACTCAATGCCCTTCACCCCCGGCACCGCAAACAGGTGCTTAGCGAAGATGCCCTCGGCGTTTTCCCCCAGGTCGGGAGAACCGAAGCCCGCGGGCACCCCTGTGACGGTACACTGTACCGCACCGCCAACACTGTCGGCATCTGCCTTGGCTGCTAAAATAATTTCGTCGATTTGCTCCGCAGTGGGATCGGGTACACCCCCCAGCAGGTCAATACGGCTTGCAACAGCAATGCCCCGCTGCATCAAAATCTGCTTGGCTACCGCCCCCGCAAACACCAAGGGTGCGGTGAGACGCCCCGAAAAGTGTCCGCCGCCGCGGTAATCCCCGAAGCCGCCGTATCGCAGAGATGCGGTATAGTCGGCGTGGCTCGGTCTGGGCAGATCCTTCAGCTTGGAGTAGTCCCTGCTGCGGGTATCGGTGTTGTGGATGACAGCGCACAGAGGGGTCCCCGTGGTCTTGCCCTCAAACAGCCCCGACAGAATTTCGGGCTTGTCCGCTTCCCTGCGGGCAGTGGAAGTCTTGTCCTGCCCGGGGGCGCGGCGCGCCATTTCCGCAGCCACCGCTTCCATATTCAGTTCCAATCCCGAGGGCAGTCCCGTCACCACCACACCGATGGCAGGGCCGTGGGATTCTCCGAAAATTGTATAGTTAATCATAAGCGATCACTCCGCCCAGTTTTTCATAGTCCTCCCAGAAATTGGGATAGGATTTCTTCACGCAGTCCGCTCCCAGAAGCTTCACGGGTGCAGCACATCTTGTGGCAGCCACAGCGGTCATCATAGCGATGCGGTGGTCGTTGAAGCCGGACACCGTCACGCCACCGTCCAAACCGTCCTTCCCGTGGATCACCAGACCGTCGGGCAGTTCCTCAATGTCCGCCCCCAATGCGCTCAGCACTGTGGTGACGGCGGTCAGTCGGTCGGATTCCTTGATGCGCAGTCTGGCTGCGTTGGTGATGTATGTGGTGTTCCCCGCCCCACGCAGTGCGGCCTGCACCGCCAGAGGGGGCACCAAATCGGGGCAGTCGGACACATCCAGTGTCACATCCCCGCTATTCAGCATTTTCAAATAGTAGGGCACGATCTTCATATCCCCTTGGGTGGAATATGCATTCATCCCCGTAATGTCAAGGTCATTGCCTAAGCCCAGGGCAGCATAGAAGAAGCCCGCCTGTGACCAGTCCGCTTCCACAGCGCAGTCGGTTAAGGTATACTTCTGCCCGCCTTTCACACGGAAGCAAGTGCCCTCGTCCATCACCTCGATGCCGCACATTCGGAGGGCATCCAAGGTCATGTCAATATAGCTGCGGCTTTCCAATGCCGTGGTGGAACGGATGACGCTGTCCCCCTCCAGCAGGGGCAGGGCATACAGCAGCCCTGTAAAAAACTGGCTGGACACATCCCCCCGCAGGGCATATTCCCCGCTTGGCAGACTGCCATTGACGGTCAGCACACCGTTTTCCAAAGAGTAATCAACACCCTTTTGGTCAAACAAATCAAAATAGGGCTTCTGGGGCCGCTCCATGAGCCGTCCCCGTCCCGTGAACAGGCCGCCGCCCGCCGCAGCGAGGGCAATGGGAATGAGAAAGCGCAGAGTAGACCCGCTCTCTCCACAGTCCAATTGAGGCAGCGTGCCCCTATAGCTGCCCCCCATGCCATGAACACGGATGGCAGTGGGGCTATCGGTTTCGAAGCGCGCACCCAGCCGAGCCATGGCTCCGATGGTGGCCATAATGTCTTGTGAAAAGGCAATATTTTCAATGATGCAGCTGCCCTCCCCCAGTGCCGCTCCGATGATCAGGCGGTGGGCCTGACTTTTGGAGGGCGGGGGTGTGATGCTGCCATGCAGTTGTTTCGGATAAATCGTCAAATCCATGTCTGATTCTCCAATGCGGGACGGAGAAACGCGTCCATTTCCGTAAGTCCCATTTTTTCTATGCGCACACGGCCCACAGCCTCGGGGATGATGAGGGATATCTTTGCCCCCGCGCGCTTTTTATCGGACAGCATTGCTCGGAGCAATGCATCGGTATCGTAATCGGTGGCTACGGGCAGTCCATAGGCCTTCACCAGTGCCAGCACACGGTCAAATACACTGTCCTCGCAAATACCCGCCAGTACCGCCGCCTTGGTGACCATGACCATGCCGATGGCAACCGCGCTGCCGTGGGAAACGGCGAAGTCGGAGCACTTTTCAATGGCGTGTCCCACAGTGTGCCCAAAGTTCAGGATGCCGCGCAAGCCGTTGTCGAACTCGTCCTGATTGACCACTTCCGCTTTGATAGTCACACAGCGTGCAATGACCTCTGCGGTCTGCTCTGCCATACCTGCCCCAAGTCGGTCAAACAAGTTCTCGTCCCAAATCACGCCGTACTTGATGACCTCCGCGCAGCCGTCGGCAAATACCTCGGCGGGCAGGGTGGACAGGGCCTCCAAATCGCACAGCACCATGCTCGGCTGATAAAAGGCCCCCACCAGATTTTTCCCTGCGGGCAGGTCAATGGCAGTCTTGCCACCCACGGAGGAATCCACCGCTGCCAAAAGAGTGGTGGGCATCTGCACATATTGGATGCCCCGCTGATAGGTGGCTGCTGCAAAGCCTGCCAAGTCCCCCGTGACACCGCCGCCCAAGGCGAGAACGGTATCACTGCGGGTGATACCCTGTTCCGCCATTGCGTTCAGCAATGCCAAATAGGTTGCGGGGGTCTTGCTCTGCTCCCCGTGAGGGTATACGAATTTCGCCACACGGTAGCCCGCAGATTCCAATGCGGCCGTCACTCGCTCGGCGTACAGTCCATTGACAATATCGCCGCACACCAGCATGACACTGTCGCCTTTGGTAACGGTGCGGAGATATTCCCCCGCTCGGTCCATGAGCCCTGTGCCGATGTGGATATTGTATTCTTTTGAAGCCTTAACGGGAACGGTAATCAACCTTATCCACCTCTTCTTTGATCAGTCGGCCTTCCTTGAGAAGATCCTTCATGCGCAGCTCGTCGCTGTCCGCCAGTGCGGCACGGTACATGGCGAGATTGTCCATGAGCACGTCCAGCTCGCCCAGCAGGAAGTCCTTGTTTTCCAAAAACAGCTCCGCCCACATGGTCTCGTTCAGCCATGCAACACGGGTCATATCCTTATAGCTGCCTGCGGAGTAGCCCTTATGCTGTCTGGCGGAGGGGCTTTTCACAAAGGCATTGGACACTACGTGTGCCATCTGGGAGGAGAAGGCGATCATGCGGTCGTGGTTTTCCGCAGTGGTAATCGTCATGCGCCCGAAGCGGCAGGGAGCCAGCATTTTCTCCACATTGGCCAGCAGCATAGGCTCGGCGTTTTCGGGAGGCACCAGAATCATGGCCGCATCCTTGTACATGGAGGCACGGCTGTACTTGAAGCCCGAGAACTGTGTGCCCGCCATGGGGTGCCCGCCCACGAAGGTGAAGCCGTTGGCCTCGGCAATGGGGAAGCAGGCATCGCATACCTGCCGCTTGATGCCGCAGGTGTCCACCACCACAGTATGGGGTGCGATGTGCTTTGCCATGCGCTGCAGATAGTCTATGGTGGCACGGGGGTACAGGGCAATGATGACCAGATCGCACTGTCCGATGGTTTCCTCGTTCAATTCCCCCTCCGCAATGCCGCTGATGATGGCGGCATCCAAGGTGGCGGAGCTGCGGTTATAGGCCAGCACACGATGCCCCGCCTCGCAGTATGCCTTTGCGAAGCTGCCGCCCATGAGGCCAAGTCCCACAATGCCCACAGTCATGCTCTGCTCTTTCATATGGCTCTTTCCTTTCTATAACAAGAAAACCGTACAGCGATTCCTGCTGTACGGTTGGGTAAATCTATGTTCCGTAAGGTATGCAGCACGAATCGCTATTACTTTTCATCGGTAAAGTAATAGGTAAAATATGCAAATGCAAAAGATGCGTGCTTCATCACTTACTCCTTTATTGTATTGTGAATATGATACATCTCGGTTCTTGTCTTGTCAATATTTTTCGGCATGTTTGAACAACTTTACAAAGAGCCTGTGGGCGGGCACAAATCGCCCACCGCACCGAAAATCATCCGCCATCGTAGGGAGCGTCGTCCTCGACGCTCCGAGGCGCAATGGAAGGATTGCCGCAAAAAAGCTACCGTGCGGAAATAAAGCCACACGCAATCGGTTCGTACAAACGAAAAAACGGAGCGTCGAGGACGACGCTCCCTACAGTTGCAGTAGTTTGGGGATGTGAAAAAAACAAATCCAATTCCGAAGAATTGGATTTGACCGAAACTGATTCACGATTCACTCTTACTTCTTAAATACCCAGTGCTTCTGGATCTGATAGCTGATGACGAACAGGCAGGTATCCACCACTGCCTTGATGACCGTCGCCACTCCTGCGCCCCCGGGGATAAAGCGCTTGACCAGCGTCACCAAGCCCGCAGATGCCAGCATCTGCACCACGCACAATGCGTAGTACCGCGCCATGGTCTTGCCGTAGCCCTCCTCGCTTTGGAACACCACCTTACGGTTCATGTTGAAGTTATAGAAGGAGGAGACCACACGGGCGATCACCGTTGCCGCCAGGATAGACAGCTTGCCGAACTGCAGAGCCACATAGTAAATGCCCAAATCCAGCACAAAGGAGGTGCCTGCGGAGATCAGATACCGAAAAAAGGTGCCAAGCATATGTACAAAGATCAGCTTCATGATCTTGTAGGAGTCCACGATGGGGCGGAAATGGGAGCCCTCGTTTTCCCCTTCATACACGGTGGCAATGGAAACCTCCACAAACTCGATGCCCTGCCGCTTCATTTGCAGGAGCATATTGGTCTCATACTCGAACCGTTCCCCCTTGATCTCACAGAAGGCGGGGAGATACTGCTTGGGGATGGCACGCAGCCCCGTCTGGGTATCGGACAGGATGATGCCGCAGCCGTACTTGAACAGGCGGGAGGTAAACTTATTGCCTCCGCGGCTTCTGGCGGGGATGTCGGGCGCGTTGAAGTCTCTGCAGCCCATAATGACCTTGTCCTCATGCTCCAGCATGGCCTTGGCGCAGGCAACGATGTCCTGCAGCAGGTGCTGTCCGTCCCCATCAATGGTGACGACCCCATGGGAGTTGGGGCGATGCTCACTGACAAAGGCAAACGCATCCTTCAGTGCGCGGCCCTTGCCCTTATTCACCTCATGCACCAGCACATGGGTACCGGGCATTGCAGCGGCCATGTCGAACCACTTCACATGGTCGGCATCGCTGCCGTCATTGACAATGACGATATCCTCAAATCCTTCCTCCACCAGACCCTTCACCACGCCGAGGAACTTCTCGTCGGGGTTCAGGGAGGGAAGAACGATGGTCACATCTGTTTTATAGTTAAACATACTTTCCCTTTCATGTCAGACTCTGCTCCGCGGAGCTTCAGCTGACGCTCATGTGAATCACACGCCAGCCGATATCGGTGTTCACCAGCAAAATACTCATGGTCTCGCTGCGATCGCCGTCGTCGCGTGTTGTAATATAGGACGCATCACAGGTGATAACGTTTCCATAATATGCAAAATTTTTGATTTCCACAGTCTTGACCTCCGCATTGACCCCTTCGGTCCATGCCATATTGTCAGACTGTGCGGTCACCTCATTATACAAAGCGCTGTCGGGCACCAAAAACTGCTGCAATGCCCATACAGAGGTCAGGTTCGCGGAATAATCCACATAGGCCCGCACAAAGCCCTTGCAGTATTCGATGAGCTGCTCGGCCATGGTATCATCGCAGGCGGGCATGGCATAGTACACACCCTCCTCTTGGCACTTAAGCATCACATAGCCCTTGGAATACTCCACGGCCACATCCGTGAAGATCTCGCCCACCTCATACACCAGCAGCTGGTTGGGCTCGGTGATCAGTTCCTCAAACTGCTCCAGCTGGGGATACAGCCCGATGGTGCCTGTCACATAATCATCCCCCACGGCCTCACCGCATACATACACGGTACAGCCATAGGGCACCGTGACCCGCACGGTCTGCCCGAATTGGGCAAATTGAAAGCTGCCTTCGGGGGTCTGCCACACATCAAAGCCCATGCTCATGGCGCTGTGTGTCTTAGCCTCCATCACCGCTTCCCCCACAGCCACATCCCCGCAGTACAGGGTAAAGGCAAGAGGGTCGGAGCCGGGCTGCAAAGCATAATGCCACGCATCTCCGGACAGAGCATCCCTGAGGATGGCAACAATATCCGCCTGTGTCTGATAGCCGGTGGCGTGGGCATCGGCATAGGCCTCGATTTCCTCGGCCAGCTCCTGCTCCAGCACATCGGTCATATACGCATCCATGACGGCCTCATACCGCCCTGCCTCAAAGCAGCTGAGAAAATGCCACCAAACCGCAAGGGCGCAGAAAATCAGGGTGAGCATCACCGTAATATAAATCAGCAGGCCGCCGCCAAAGCTGAGTCTTCTCTTTTCTTCGGTCATAGGCACTCCTTATTCCGACCAAGGGTACACGGAGAACATAACTTCCCTTGCACCGCCGCCGTCCGCTTCCGCAGTCTGCTTGCATTTGTCGATTTCCTCGTCGCTGAGGAACAGGTGCAGCACCGCATCCCCGAGCACCACATCCTCCACAGCCGCCGCGAACTTGCCTGCGGCATAGGGGGAGGGGCCCTTCAGCAGAACATACAGCGCCCCGCAGCCCGCAGCCCCTGCCAACAGCAGGGTCACCAGCAGAACCAGCAGGAACCGCTTGAAAAAGGAAGGTTTTCTGTTTTCTATGGGATCGTTACGCATTTGAACCTTCTCCTTTCGCGTTCGTAGGGCTGCTTAGAATCAATATACCATTTTATCCTCCATTTCTCAAGAGCGTTTTCCCAATTTGTTTAGAAACTGTCAATTCCCTCGGAAGACCTTCCGGCATTATTCCCCTTGTGTTCTTCTCAAATTCGGTATATAATTTGTTGTTACGGTTATTCCATACCCCGTACATATCCCTTGAATCCTATGACCAACGGAGGTCTATCCATTGAACGCTTCTACTGTCAAACCCCACGGCGGCTATCGGTCCGCACTGGGTCATTTTGCTTACTGGCTGTTTGCCATCCTTTGCTTTGAAACCATTCTCCACGGCTGTGTGTTCGGGGAGTTCACTGTGCGCTATCTGTTCGCAGTGGGCTTCAGCATTCCCGTGGCTGCCATCCTCAGCCTGCTTACGGGACTCCTGCCCGAAAGGGGCACCTTCGCCGCCGATGTGATCCTGAACATTCTGCTGATCTTCGCTTACGGGGCACAGCTGGTGTACTACTTCGTGTTCGGCTCCCTGTTTTCCATCGCCATGGTAGCTCTGGGGGGCGATGCGGTGACCTCCTTCTGGCGGGAGACTCTCATGACCATGGTGGAAAACCTGCTACCTTTGGCACTACTGTTTATCCCCCTTATTCTGCTGGCAGTGCTGAAAAAGAAAGCCCGCTCCATATTCCTGCCTGCGGGCATGGGAGGCAGACTGCTGCAGCTGGGCATCGCCGTGGCTGTACAGGCAACGGTATTCGGCTGTCTGTTCATCGGCGGCACGGGCTATTTCTCCGACCACTATTTCTACCACAGCATCGACACCACCACCGATCAGGCTGCGGAACGCTTCGGTCTGATCACCGCCATGCGTCTGGAACTGACCATGGGGGACGAGGAAACGGATGAAAGCTATTATGTGGAGGACGTGGAGCCCACCGTCACCCCCGAAGCCGAAAAGCCCGTGGAATACAATGTGCTGGAAATCGACTTCGACACCCTCAACGGACTGACGGACAACAAGAAGATCCAAGCCATCAACGATTACTGCGCCTCCCTCCCCGGTACCGAGAAAAATGACTATACGGGGATGCTGAAGGACTATAACCTCATCGTCATCTGCGGGGAAAGCTTTGACACAGGTGCCATCCATCCCGAGCTGACCCCCACCCTGTACCGCATGGCAAACGAGGGGCTCATCTTCAATAACTACTACAACACCTTCCCCAACGTCACCACCAACGGGGAATACTCCCTCATGCAGGGGCTGTACCCCGACATGAGCCGCGGCAAGGATGCCTCCAGCTTCCTGTACTCCCGCAGCAACTACATCCCCTTTGCTCTGGGCAATGTGTTTATGGACCAGCGGGGAATCCAAAGCTACGGCTACCACAACTTTGACCCCACCTACTACGGACGCAACCGCACCCATCCCAATCTGGGCTATCAGATGAAGTTTGCCCGTGATGGCATGACCTTCACCACCAGCTGGCCCTCCTCCGACCTGGAAATGATGGAGCAGTCCGTGGACGATTACATTGGCATGGAACAGTTCCACGCCTATTACATGACCTTCTCCGGGCACTACAAGTACGATGTGGACATCAATCCCATGGCAAGGCGCAACTGGGATGCGGTGAAGGATCTGGAGGGCTATTCCGCTCCCACCAAGGCATATCTGGCCTGCAACATCGAGCTGGAAAAGGCCATGGCCTATCTCATGCAGAGATTGGAGGAGCAGGGCGTTGCGGACAAGACCGCCATCGTTATGGCAGGGGACCACTTCCCCTACGGTCTGACCAACGCCCAGTATTCCGAGCTGGTGGGTTATGAGCTGGATCATTTCAACAAGTACAAATCCTCTCTGCTGTTCTGGGTAGGCGGACTGGAAGAAAACATTGTTGTGGACGAATACTGCTGCAATGTAGACATCCTGCCCACTATTTTGAATCTCTGGGGCTTTGATTTTGACTCCCGTATGCTCACGGGTACCGACGTATTTTCCGACGGAGAGCATATGGCTGTGCTGACGGACAAGAGCTTTTTTACGGACAAGGTCTGGTTCAATACCAATAACGGTGAGGTCCGCTATCTGGTAGACGAAAGCACCCTTCCCGAGGGCTATATCGATGACCTGATCCGAACGGTCAAAACCAAGTTCTCCATTTCCACAGACATCCTGCTGAACAATTACTGGGACTTTGTATTCAACAAAGCCCCCGCTCTTCTGGAGGAATCCGCCTCATCGGAGACACAAACCACAGCCCAATAAGCCATGTATTACGTTTATATGCTCCTGTGCAGTGATGACAGCCTGTACACCGGCATCACCACAGACCTGCGCCGACGGATGCGCAGACATACGGGGAAGCTGAAGGGCGGTGCCAAATATACCGCCCTGCGTCCTCCAAAGGCCATCGCCGCCGTATGGACCGCCCCCGACAAATCCACCGCCGCCAAGGCGGAAGCGGCCATCAAAAAGCTGTCCAAAGCCCAAAAGCGCGAGCTGACAGCCGCACCCGAAACGATCAACGCCATCCTCGCCCGAGCCGAGCCCTTGGAGCTGGAGGTCTATGCCCATCCCACCTTGGAGGAACTGGTGGAGGATCGACCGCCAAAGCCACGCCCCCCGGCGTAGGGCCCGCCCTAACCCTACGAGAGTGGGGATTTTCGTACAAGCCGAAAAACGGACCGTCGAGAACGACGGTCCCTACGGGTGCACCGAAATCCACCGCTATCGTAGGGGCGGATATTATCCGCCCGATAACCGAGGACCGTAAAGCGCAGAGCGGGCAGATACTATCTGCCCCTACGGGTGCGGGATTGGATAACAATTGCCGCATTTGCCGCAAAAACGATACCGTGCCCCCCATGAAACCGCAAGCACATTGTTTCGTACGAGCTGAAAAAACGACCTGTTCTCCCTTACGAGAACAGGTCGTTGTTATATTCATCTTGATTGTCGGAGCCCGCAGCCTCCAGTCTCCGTTGGGCTAAGCGTTCACCGAAGAAGCTGCGTACCTTAGTCTCTTCCCCCGCTTTGATTTTTCGGAAATTCTCCCTGTGCTTATAGATAATCAACGCCCCCGTCACCGCGGTGAGCATAAACAGCGCTCCGCTCCCCGTCTTCTTCCACACGAACAGAGGGAAGACCGCAGACACTGCCACAGGCACATAGACCCCGTAATTCAGCAGGAACATCACTCCGATGCCCAGAGTCAGCAGAAATACAAACAAGCCGAAGTCAAAGGTCAGCACCATCCCCGCAAGGCAGGCAACACCCTTGCCCCCCTGAAATTTCAGGTAGAAGGGGAAGATATGCCCGATAACCGCACCGCAGGCAGCGATCAGCCCCGCAAAATACAGCTGCGGAAACAGGACTCTCGCCAAGCGCTCGGAAAAAATGGTTTTCAGCAGATCTGCCAGCAGCACAAGCAGGCCGCTGCGGAAGCCCATGACCACCAGCGTGTTCGTAGCCCCCAGATTTCCCGAACCTTCCTTGCGCAGATCCACATTCTTGATTTTCGAAAGCAGGGATGCCGGACTGAAGGAGCCGATGAAATACCCCATGGTCAAACACAATACCGCATCCATATTCACACCCACTTTCTTATGATTCTCATTACATTGTATCACATTGAAATCTCTCTTACAAGTGCCCCCTGTAAAGCCGTAGGAGCTAAAAAATAACGGACACCCCATGAGAGGTGTCCGTTTTTGTTATCTTATGTATTTGCAAGGAAGGTAGCGCGGCGGAGCATGGCGCTGTCGCACTTGTGGCAGATGTAGTCGCTGCCTACCTGTGCCGCAGACTGCTCCGTGGGGTCACCGCAGCGGCAGCAGGCATCCACGGTCACGGCCTTCTTGCCCATGATGAAATAGATGACCGCCTCGGGGGTGATCAAATCCCAGTCGAAATAGTCCACACTGTGGCCTTCCAGCTTGATGTAGTTCAAAATATTGGAGTCGCGAACCACTACCTTGCCGTCCTCGGTGAGCTTTTCCAATACGATGTAGTGCCCGCCGCCGGTCCAATAGCCCTTCAGCTCCTGGGCTACTACCAGATAGCCGTCCTCCAGTGCCTGATATGCCTCGTCATCATCGTAGACATACCGTTCATAGAAGAAGCCCAGATGGTGGTTGGCACGCCAGAACAGACTGGTATCGGTACCGTGGAGACCGCAGTAGGAGCCGAACATATCGCACAGCTCGGGAGGGGTCCATTCCTCGTCGGTCAGATAGGTGGACAGCATGGCCATGGAGGTGATGCCGCAGCCGTGGCTCCACAGCTTGTATGCACCGTACATGGTGTCGCCGTAGTCACGCTGCAGGTATACAGGTACCTCGGGATAGCGTTCGTGGGCAATATCCGCGTACAGCAGCTCGTCAAGGGTCACAGCCCCCACACCGGGCTGCATAGCCGCAGCTTCCAAATGCAGTTCCACGGGGAAGCGTTCCTTGGCGATGGCAATGAGCTCAGCCTGCTTGTCTGCCAGCTTCGCATCCGCTTCAGCCTTGGCTTCCACAGTGGTGCCTTCCACAAAGTACAGAATATGGTAGCCGTACTCCGTGCGGATGATCTTGGTATCCCCATACTTGCGCACAGGGTCAAACAGCCATTCCTCCAGCTCCGCGGGCACTTCCCCGGGCAGCACGTTCACATACAGACCGCCGTGCTTTGCGGAGGCCTCATCGTCGGAGCGCTCATAGGCCAGCTGACCGAAGCCGTATTCCGTGCTCTGATAGTCGCTGCGCCATTCGCTCAGAATGCTTTGGGATTTCCAATCCCCATTGCGCCAGCCGCTGTTCACGCAGCTGACCTTGCCGTCGGGTGCCACATTGTATTCCACCTGAGGCTCCTTGGCTGCCTGTGCCTTGGTGTACCACTGGGGATGCTGGGGACGGTGCAGGATCTGGCGGAAGCTGATGCAGGGAGTACCGTCGTACTTCGGTTCGGGAGTCACGGTAGGTGCGGGCTTGGGCGTGGGAGTAGGCGTGGGGGTAGGCTCCGCCGCCTCATCCTCCGCGGGCTTTTCCACGGTGGTGTCAAACTCGGTACCCAGCAGATAGGTCAGTGCGGTATAATAGGAGTAGCCCCGATTGTACAGAGACGCAGCCTGCAGCACCTTCTCCTCGGTGGTGCCGAACACAGCCATTGCCATATCCTCACTGCTGGGATAGTCCAGCCCCTCTGCCAGATCATCCAGCAGTGCGGGCAGGGCATCGATATAGTTCTGATGGAGGGTATTTACACGGTAGCCGGGGTTCCAGCCATAGAGGAACTCAATGGCAGGCTCCTCACCCGTCATATACTCCGCGTGCCAATCCAGATTGGGCTGGTAGCGTTCTTCCAGAGGCAACCCCTCCGCATCGCCCTGCATAACCAGTGCCTGCGCGGTGTGCCAAGTGTTCACAGCCTTCAGCAGGAAGTATTCTTCCCAGTTTTCCGCACCCTCCAGAGGGCAAGCCTGCCACTTCAAAGGCACACGCAGATCGGGCTGCACTTCATCGGTCCGGGCATGAGCAGCTACCTGGGCCCAGAAATAGACCTGCAGCTCCGCATTGGTCAATGCGGTATCCCCAATCTCTGCCACAACTGCTTCGGGAGCAGCGGGAGGGGGGTAGTTTTCGTATTCCTGAATCATCTCGGTGACACCGCCCTCGGGGATAATGAAATCCACATCGGCGAACTCGGTCTCTCTGTAATTCTTCAGCCACAGACCGCCGGCAACCACCATGCCGACCACCAGTGCCACCAGAACCAGCAGTACGATCACCAGTACCTTGAACTTACTTTTCATGTTCCTCCTTTTCGCCGTTTCAACGGCAAAGCAACACATTTCTCAATTCTCTCGTTTACAGACAGGTATAGTATTTTACCATATTTTTCATAGCTCTACAACCATAATTCGACAAATTTCGACTTTGAATTCGCACGGAATAAAACCCACCGTTCCTGTACGGGCGACACACAGTTCGCCCCTACAACCCTAATGTACAAAGAACTGAAAGCCGCAGGGAGCGCAGCGTTAAACAACCGCCGCAATTGTCAGTGAATTCCTTCATTTTTGGGTGGAATCCGAGCACAAGCGGTGGTAATATAGAGGCATAAATAACATTTTTGGGGGTACATCTGTATGGATTGCAGTCATATTTTCAAGCCCATCACCATCCGCGGCATGACCTTTGAAAACCGCATCATTATGCCCTCCATGGGCACTCTGATGACCTATGAGGACTCCATGGTCACCGACCGCATGATCGACTACTTTGTGGAGCGCGCCAAGGGCGGTGCGGCTCTGCTGTTTACGGAATGTGCCTCCGTCTGGCCCGAATCCACACAGGGCTGGGCACTGGGTATTTCCGACGATCGGTTCATTCCCGGTCTCACCCGTCTGGTGGATGCGGTGCACGCCGTGGGCGGCAAGATCGGCATTCAGATCTACGAGGCCGCCGAGGGTGTCATGAACGGTCACGCGGACATCTCCAAGCTGCGCATCATGTCCCCCATCGACAAGCTGCGGGGCAAGTGGAAGGCCATCCCCGCCGAGGAGCTGCCCCTCATCGCCGAGGCCTTTGGGAAGGCAGCCCACCGTGCCCATCTCTGCGGCTTTGATGCCATTGAGATCCACTGCGGGCACAACTACCTGCTGCACCAGTTCCTGTCTCCCCACTTCAACACCCGTACCGATGAATACGGCGGCAGCTTGGAAAACTGCATGAAGTTCCCTCTCATGTGTGTGGATGCAGTTCGCAAAAGCTGGCCCGAGGACAAGCCCATGTTCATGCGCATCGTGGCCTGTGACGACTACACATACGATGCCGAGGGCAACTTCAACGGTCTGACCATTGACGATGTGGCGGAGTTCTGCCGCCGCGCCCGTGACCTGGGTGTGGACGTGCTGGACGTATCCCGCGGCAACTTCGGCAAGGGCAATATCTACGAGGTCCCCAATATGGGCATTCCCTTCGGCTTCAACAAGGACAACGCCCTGTATCTCCGTGAGGTCTGCGAAATGCCCGTCATGGCGGTGGGCAGACTGGGCAGACCCGAGCTGGCAAACATCGCACTGGCACAGGGTGCCGACTTCGTGGCATGGGGGCACGCACATATCGCCGACCCCTATATCGTGCAGAAGTGCCGCGAGGGTAAATTTGACGACATCTGCTACTGTATCGGCTGCGATCAGGCCTGCTCTCAGGCATACCACATCCCCGAGGCCAAGCACATTTCCTGTCTCCGCAACCCCGCCGTAGGCCGAGAGCGGGAATTTGAGCTGAAAATGACAGAACGCCCCAAGCTGATTCTGGTAGCCGGGGGCGGTGTAGGGGGTATGGAGGCCGCTGCCACCTTGGCAAAGCGGGGACACAAGGTCATTTTGTGCGAGAAATCCGACGTGCTGGGCGGCCAGTTCCGTCTGGCGGGCATGGCACCCGATAAAGAGGACTTCGCCCTGACCGTAGACTATATGGTGCGGCAGGTAAAGCTGGCAGGGGTGGATATCCGCATGAACACCCCCGTGACCCCCGCCCTCATTCAGGTACTGAAGCCCGACGAGCTCATCATTGCCACTGGCGGGCACTCCCGTGAGCTGAACATCCCCGGAGGACACTACGCCATCAACTACGCCGACATCCTCACAGGCAACCGCAAGCCCATGGGCAAGTGCGTCATCATCGGCGGGGGTATCATCTCCATTGAAGTCATGGAGCATCTGAACTTCCGCGGCTTCGATACCACCATTGTGGGGGGTCTGTCCAAGCTGGGCGAGGGCCTGTCCCACGGCCGTGAAATCTATGTGCAGAATTTCTTGGAGCGGCACCCCGAGATCAAGGTCATCACCAATGCATGGGTCACCAAGCTGGAGCACAACAAGGTCTGCGCCCATGTGATCGAAAAGAAATATGACCGCCGCACCAAGGAGACCACCATCGTCCGTGAGGAGGATATCGAGGTCTACGCCGACACCATCATCGCCGCCGTAGGCAGTGTGCCCCATTACTACGACGATCTGGTACAGGTGGCCAAGTGGCAGAACATCCCCTGCCACATCATCGGCGACGCGCTGAAGCCCCGCTTCGCTCTGGATGCCATCCGAGAGGCCGCCGAGCTGGCCCGAGAGCTGTAAAAAAGCCTCTCCTTTTGAGGAGAGGTGGCATTTCCGAGGAACGAGGAAATGACGGAGAAGTAATTTAATTTTCCTATGTTGGATTACCTCCCAGTCTCCCATACGCTCGACAGCTCCCCTTCAAAGGGGAGCCATATAACTCACAAGGCAGCCGCAATTCGCAGCTGCCTTGTTTGATTTATTTGAGTCCTTTTGTTTGCTCCACAATGAATCGGGGTCTGTCCTTCACTTCCCCGTAGATTTTGCCAATGTACTCGCCCACGATGCCCAATGCCAGCAGATTGGCACCGCCCAAAAACCACACGGAGATCATCAGAGAGGACCAGCCGCTGACGGTGTTTCCCGTAAAGTGGCTGATGAGGGTATACATGGCCATAATCACAGCCACCAGCACCGCCAAAGCCCCCACAACACACAGCATCCGCAGGGGTCGGACGGAGAAGGAGGTGATGCCGTCCCAGGCCAGCTTCAGCATCTTTTTCAGAGTGTACTTGCTCTCCCCTGCCAGACGTTCCTTGCGAGCGTATTCCACGATTTCGGTCTTAAAGCCCAGCTGGGGGATGATGCCGCGGAGGAACAGGTTGGTCTCACGGTATTCTCCCAGTGCCTCCAGAGCCGCCTTGCTCATCAAGCGGTAGTCGGCATGGTTGAACACGATGTTCACACCCAGCATTTCCAGAATCTTGTAGTAGCCCTCGGCGGTAAAGCGCTTGGCAAAGGAGTCGGAGGTGCGGTCGTTGCGGACACCGTACACGATGCCGCAGCCGTCCTTATATTCCTCGATGAACTTGTCCACCACATCAATATCATCCTGCAAATCGGCATCCATGGAGATGGCAGCATCGCAGTACTCCTTGGCGGTCATCAGACCACACAGCAGGGCATTCTGGTGCCCCTTATTCCCCGCCAGCTTCACCCCCGCGAAAATGCTGTTCTTTTCCTCGGTGAGCGCGGAAATGATCTTCCACGTATCGTCCTTGGAGCCGTCATCCACCAGCATAATGCGGCTTTCTCGAGAGATGGCCCCGGTCTCCATAAGGGCACGCCACTTCTTTTCCAGAATGCGGGCGGAGGTGGGGAGCACTTCCTCCTCGTTATAGCAGGGAACAACTGCGTAAATAATGGGCATATCACTGCCTCCTTATTTCTTTCATTTCTGTCTGTATTATACCACAGCTCACCTTACCTTGCAAACCGTAGTTACAGACGTCGCTAAATCAAAAATGTTGCACAAAATGAATATTTTTCAGAAAAAACTTTCAATTTGGTGATTATAGACAGAAAAGAAACGAAAAATTATTCCGTCCTTCGCGGACATTTTCCTTGTAGCACCCGACGAAATGTGTTACTTTATTAACAGATATACTTGTTGAGACAAGTGCATTACAAAAATCCATTAGGAGGTAACATTATGAAGAAAAGAACCCTCGCGGTCATGCTTCTGGTGCTGTGCATGCTGGTTTCCCTCATGCCCGCCACCGCTCTGGCAGCCGGCGACGTAAGCTTCTCCGACGTTGCAGCCGACGCATGGTACGCAGAATCCGTGCAGTGGGCAGTCAACGGTGACATCACCGGCGGCGTTGGCGACAACCTGTTCGCTCCCGACCGTGTGACCACCCGTGCGGAAGCCATGACCTTCCTGTATAAGGCTATGGGCTCCCCCGCCGAAAAGGCAGAATCCAACCCCTTTACCGACGTAAACGAAAGCGACTGGTTCTATACTCCCGTGCTGTGGGCAGTGCAGGCAGGCGTGACCGCAGGTGTCTCCGCGGACAAGTTCGGTGTCAACGAGCCCTGCACCCGTGAGCAGTTCGTCACCTTCCTGTACAAGGCCGTGGGCGCACCCGCAGTTTCTGCCTCCAAGACCTTTGTAGACGTTTCTGCCGATGCTTGGTATGCACAGTCTGTACAGTGGGCAGTGGAAAACGGTGTCACCGCAGGTGTCTCCGCTGATGTATTCGGCGTTGGCAACCCCGTCACCCGTGCACAGACCGTTACCTTCCTGTATGCAAATGATATGAAAGCCGCTCTGGTACATAACTACGCAGACCTGATGGCTGCTATCAACGACACCGAACCCAAGATCAAGCTTGCTTCCGACTTCTCCACCGAGGGCGAAGAAACCGCAGCTGTGGTTGTGAAGTACCCCGTTGTTCTGGACGGCAACTTTGCCACCATCGACTTCGGCTTTGAAGTTGTCACCGGCGGCGTCACCATCAAGAACTTCAACATCAATACCTCTGTCTGGGGCAAGGCTGTCTGCAAGAACGGCAAGCCCGATGCTGACGGCAACATGACCCGCGGCGACTGCATTGCCATCGAGATCCACAATGCCACCGACGTTCCCGTCATCATCGAAAACAACAATATCGTTCACGACGTATTCCTGAACAACAACTCCTCCGTCTATCTGGCTGACGGCACTCTGGCTTACGTTCTGAACAACAACATCAAGACCGAGAACAAGTCCAATGCCTCCTTCGAGCGCGGCGGTATCTACATCGGCAGCGGCACCCGCGGCAAGGTCATCGGCAATACCATCGACTCTGCCAAGACCGCTATGCCCATGTCTCCTCTGGGTCTCACCGAAAATCTGGACAAGATGAGCGGTCCCATCGCAATGCCCGCCATCGAGATCAAGGACAACACCTGCTCCTCCATCTACGTCACCAAGATGTACACCAACGGTGTGCTGTTCGGTGAAGACGGCTACATTAAGTTCGACTCTACCGACTTCGGCGCACGTGAAGCTCTGGAAGCCTTCCTGGTTGCCCTGAACAGAAACAACAGCTTCACCACCAAGTACGATCAGCTGCCCGCCGACGAAAACGCATACGTCGTTTCCCGTCTGGATCTGATCTACGCAGGCACTCCTCTGAAGCAGGCCTCCAACTACTTCGAAATCGTCGGCAGCAGACTGGTAGAAAAGGCTGTTGACATCCCCGAAAAGGTAGAAACCGTGAAGAACTACACCGAACTGACCGCCTCCATCGCAAAGAAGTCCCCCGCTATCAAGCTGGCCGATGACTTCTCCATTGAGGGCGAAGAAACCGCAGCCATCGTCATTGACTACCCCGTTGTTCTGGACGGCAACAACGCAAAGATCGACTTCGGCTTTGAAGTTGTCACCGGCGGCGTGACCATCAAGAACTTCAACATCAATACCTCTGTCTGGGGCAAGGCTGTCTGCAAGAACGGCAAGCCCGATGCTGACGGCAACATGACCCGCGGCGACTGCATTGCCATTGAAATTCACAATGCTACCAATGACCCCGTCGTTATCGAAAACAACACCATCGTTCACGATGTATTCCTGAACAACAACTCCTCCGTCTATCTGGCTGACGGCACTCTGGCACACGTGATCAACAACAAGATCACCACCGAAAACAAATCCAACGCTTCCTTCGAGCGCGGCGGCATCTACATCGGCAGCGGCACCCGCGGCAAGGTCATCGGCAACACCATTGACTCCGCCAAGACTGCTATGCCCATGTCCCCTCTGGGTCTCACCGCAAATCTGGACAAGATGACCGAGGCTATTGAAATGCCCGCCATCGAAATTAAGGACAACATCTGCTCCTCCATCTACGTCACCAAAATGTACACCAACGGTGTGCTGTTCGGTGAAGACGGCTACATCAAGGAAGACGACACCGACTTCGGCGCTCGTGAAGCACTGGAACAGTTCCTGGCAGCTCTGGACGCAAACAACACCTTCACCATCAAGGCAGATCAGCTGCCCGCCGATGAAAACGCATACGTGGTTTCTCGTCTGGATCTGATCTACGCAGGCACTCCTCTGAAGCAGGCCTCCAACTACTTCGAGATCGTTGACGGCAAGCTGGTAGAAAGCGTCGCCAAGTAATTTCAGTTTATCCCCCCAAGGACCCGATTTTTCGGGTCCTTTTTATTGAGCGAAGCAATATATTGTGATATAATTAACACATCAAATGCAGAAAGGATGTCCCTTATGAGTACCAATATTTCCGCAGCCGATTTCTCCTACGAAATGCCCGAACGCAATGAGGGTGCCGCCTACCGCAAGGAAAACTTTGCCCCGCCTTATGCTGCCGTGGAACGCCCCGTAGCAGGCCGCTTTATGGTCACCGTGGACAAGGGCGAGCCCGTGCCCTACCATGTATTTATGCTCCACGGAGGCGGCTACATCATGGAGGCTATGACCATGCACACGGATAAGCTCCGAGCCTTTGCCGACCGCGGGCTCCGTGTCACCGCATTCGCCTATCCCCTGTCCCCCGAAAACGACATGGACACCATCCACAATGCCGTGGAGGAGGCCTACGAGCTGATTCGCAAGGAATATCCCGAGGATCAGTTTGCGGTCTACGGTGACTCCGCAGGGGGCGGCTTGGGTCTGAATCTGCTGATGCGGCTCCGAGACAAGGGCGCCGCCGACCGTCCCATGAAGTCCGTATGGGCATCCCCCGCAGTGGATCTGAGCATGACCAACCCCGACATTTTGAAATATGCCGCTACGGACAAGTCCCTGAGCTACGAGGACGAAAAGAAGCTGGTGCCTATGCTCTGCGGCGACAACGATCCCAAGGAAGTCCGCTACTCCCCCTTGTACGGTGACCTCAGCAACCTTGGCGATATGCTCATGTTCTACGGCGGCGGGGAGATCCTGCGCCCCGACTGCGAGGTATTCGCGGAAAAGGTCAAGACCGTGGAAGGCACTACCATACAGTCCGTCATGGCGGAAAAGCGCTTCCACGACTATCTGATGATGGTAGGCTACGGCTACGAGGAAGCCATCGAAGCCTTCGACATGATTCAGGAATTCTTGCGATAACCCACACCCGTAGGGACACCCCTTGCGGGTGTCCTTTTTTGCAAACATGACAAACATATAGCCGCACCGAAATTCAGCTCCTTTCCGTAGGGCGGCCGCTTGCTGCCGCCGTTGGACACCGAAACGCTCTGACATTCCCTGTTTCTTCGCGCATCCCTGGTTCCCCTGTCATTTCACTACGTCCAAATCTTCACTACCTACTTGCGGCGGCAGCAAGCGGCCGCCCTACGGGTGCTCAGCAGGTTTTCGCTCCCTACATCCCCATCCACTGCGCAGCCGCCCCTACAAAACCACGCCAAACTGCACAAAATTATATTGTAATCCCTGTACATCTATGATAAAATACATTTTTGCAAGACAAAATACACCCAACGAATTTAGATAAAGGAAGATCAGTTACATGGCGGATTTCAAAAAGGAAATTGAGCGCAGACGCACGTTTGCGATCATCTCCCACCCCGACGCGGGTAAAACCACCCTAACCGAAAAACTGCTGCTGTACGGCGGCGCAATTCAGCAGGCGGGCTCCGTAAAGGGCAAGGCCACCGCTCGCCACGCCGTATCCGACTGGATGGAGCTGGAAAAGCAGCGCGGCATTTCCATCACATCCTCGGTCATGCAGTTTGAATATGACGGCTACTGTGTCAACATTCTGGATACCCCCGGACACCAGGACTTCTCCGAGGACACCTACCGTACCCTCATGGCTGCCGACAGTGCGGTCATGGTCATTGACGGCGCAAAGGGTATCGAGCCCCAGACCAGAAAGCTGTTTAAGATCTGCGCCATGCGCAACATCCCCATCTTCACCTTCATCAACAAGATGGACCGTGAAGCTCGCAGCCCCTACGACCTGATGGAGGAACTGGAAAACGAGTTCGGCATCGGCACCTACCCCATGAACTGGCCCATCGGCTGCGGCAGCGACTTCAAGGGCGTGTATGACCGCAACAAGGGTGAGATTCTGGCATTCTCCGAGCGTTACCGTGGTGCCACCCGTATTCAGGCCACCAAGATCGATCTGGACGATGATGCGGTGCTGGACGAAATGGTAGGCGAAAAGCTGAAGGGCATCCTCCGTGACGACATCGAGCTGCTGGATATGGCAGGCAATGAGTTCGATCTGGAAGCTGTTCGCGCAGGCAAGCTGTCTCCCGTATTCTTCGGCTCCGCTCTGAACAACTTCGGCGTAGAGCTGTTTCTGGAAAACTTCTTGAAGATGACCACCTCTCCCCTGCCTCGTCTCACCGCGGATGCCATTGTGGATCCCTTCGATCCCACCTTCTCCGCGTTCGTGTTCAAGATTCAGGCAAACATGAACAAGGCACACCGCGACCGTATCGCCTTCATGCGTATCTGCAGCGGCAAGTTCCAGCGTGAAAAGGAATACTTCCACGTACAGGGCAACAAGTCCCTGCGACTGGCACAGCCCCAGCAGCTCATGGCAGACGACCGTGCCATCATCGACGAGGCATACGCAGGGGACATCATCGGCGTGTTCGACCCCGGCATCTTCTCCATTGGCGACACCATCTGCGAACGCAGCAACAAGGTGCAGTTTGAGGGCATCCCCACCTTCGCTCCCGAAATCTTCTCCGCCATCGAGCGTACCGACACCATGAAGCGCAAGCAGTTCGAAAAGGGCATTGCCCAGATCGCACAGGAAGGCGCCATCCAGATCTTCCATGAGCCCTTCACCGGTGTGGAAGAAGTCATCGTGGGCGTTGTTGGCGTGCTGCAGCTGGAAGTTCTGGAGCACAGACTGAAGACCGAATACGGCGTAGACATCCGCCGCCGTGACCTGGGCTATGAACACGTCCGCTGGATCGTAGGCGACGATGTGAAGCCCGACCGTCTGAACCTGACCTCCGACACCAAGTGGGTACAGGACTTCAAGGGCCGCAACCTGCTGCTGTTCACCAACCCCTGGAACATCACCTGGGCACTGGACAAGAACCCCGGTCTGGAGCTCATGGAATTCAGCAAGAACTAAGATTCTTCGATTGACCTCCTGCGGAGCTCAATCGATGGTTTCCCGCCTTCGGCGATGAACCTGCAGGTTTTGTGCATGCACTCACTTCGTTCGCACACTTAAAAACCTGAGAAGTGTTTTTTGCTTCGCACATGTCGGCGCAAAAAACAATATCCCATTTATTTGTGCCATTCGGCACAAATTCTGCGAAGCATAAAGCGGCATCGGTTTCGATGCCGCTTTTCTTGTTTTTCCCTTATTCTTATGGTATCGTTGAAGAAACAGGAGGTGAACCCATGGGCAAAACCCAAAAGCCGAAAATCAAAGCCACACGCACACAATTGCTGCGAATGCGGAAGCAAGTTCTGATTCGTATGGCTGTATGCGCAATCGCCTTCGTGTCGATCGTTGCCTTTGCCGTTTGGTTGGTTTCATCCGTTTTTTTCGAAAACCTTCGGAACCTAAGTCCAATCAACTTTTTCATAGGAAGTTTAGGTGGATTTCTATGCGCCATTTTCTATTTAATACCCGCGTTATTTCCGCTTTTCTATTTTCTTTGGCATCTTCTGCCCAAATACCGCCGCATTGAGGCCGCTCTGTCCCCCGAGGACTACCGCAGGTGGATGCAGCTTTCAAAGACCGCCACACATAAGCTGCCCAAGGACGACATCCAAACCGCCCACCGTATCTACAAAGAATACCGTCTTCGACTCCCTGATTGCACCGAGGATCTGACTCTGCTTCTAAAATCCGAGCTAAAACGGGATTGGTACCGTCGGCTTACCCTTGCCACGCTGTGCGGGCTGCTGATGTGCTGCCCCGATTTCACGGACACTGCTTTGCTGCACCGAGCCATGACCGAACGAAAGCAGGCAGGGCAATTCGTATTCCCCGTGTGGCTTGCTTGTTTGGAAGGCCGTACCGAGTGCGACCGCGACCGTATTGCTCGTGATTTTTTGATTTATTGGGACAGAAAGCTGTTCCCAAGGAGATGACCATGACCCATTACCTTTCCTTCAACCAAGCCATGCGCCAACGATTCGGGCGCAAAATGTATAAGCTCTCTCTGGACGGAGGCTTCTCCTGCCCCAACCGCGACGGCACCTTGGGCACACGAGGCTGCATCTTCTGCTCGGGAGCAGGGGAATTTGCCGCAAAAGAGAGGGACTTCCGGTTGCAACTGGAATCCGCCAAATCCCTCGTTGCGGACAAGGCCAAGGATGCGGGCTACATCGCCTATTTCCAGTCCTTCACCAACACCTACGCCGCCCCCGCCCGTCTGCGGGAGCTGTATCTGCCTGTGGTGAACCACCCCGATGTGGCGGTGCTGGACATTGCAACCCGTCCCGACTGCCTCAGCGAGGAAATCTTGGAAGTTCTGGCAGAGCTGGCAAAGCTGAAACCCCTGTGGGTGGAGCTGGGGCTGCAGACCATTCACCCCGACACCGCAAAATTCATCCGCCGCGGTTACGAGCTGCCTGTGTTTGACGAGGCAGTAAAAAACCTCCACGCCATCGGCGCAGAGGTCATTGTCCACCAAATCATCGGCCTGCCCCATGAGACGGAGGAAATGATCTATGAGACAGCGGAATACATCGGCCGCAGCGGTGCGGATGGGGTAAAGTTCCACCTGCTGCACGTCATCGAGGGTACGGATCTGGCAGAGCTGTACCGTGGAGGCGAATTCGAGACACTGACCATGGAGCGGTACTTCGAGCTGCTGGCAGGCTGCATCCGCCGTATCCCACCCGAAATGGTGGTGCACCGTCTCACAGGGGACGGGGACAAGCGTACCCTGATCGCCCCCCTCTGGAGCGGCAACAAAAAGATGGTACTAAACGCCATGAACCGATATTTCAACGAAATTGGCTTGGAGCAGGGGAGCTTGTACACACCACCCCACAAAACATATCCGCACCCGTAGGGACCGTCGCCCTCGACGGTCCGTCAATTCACTGTCGCACTGAAATCATGCATATCCGTAGGGAGCATCGTCCCCGATGCTCCGCAACAGCGCACTTGACCATTATGCAATGTGTATGTCCATTGGCAATCTTTGAACCGTGTCACGGAGCGTCGAGGACGACGCTCCCTACGGATATGGAACGAAGGATAGAGTGCCACGCCGGCAGGGATATGCTTCACTCCGCTCGGTATGACAGTTAATTTTAG